>NZ_JBXUJJ010000003.1:0-416225 GCF_059115485.1 Parageobacillus sp. NEAU-HV-2 | reverse complement strand
GTAATAGCCGTTTCTTCTATTCGACGTTCCCTTCTGTTCAATTTCGAGGAAACTCTGAATTTCTTCCTTCATGATCAACTCTAATTTTTCCTTTACAAACTGACGAATGGCGTTTTCCAGTTGATTGAGCCAGTCTAAATTCGGTATACTTTTAGACATAGGTAGGGTTCTCCTTTCTCTAAGATTTTTGGCCAAATCAGAGAATACCCTACCTTTTTCTTTTGGTCTAGCCAAATGCTTGACACAAAATTTTATACATCATCGTTTTAAGTTAGATTCTACACGTTAGTCGAAGAAGAAAATCAACAATAAACGAACAGAGTCTTTAAAGCTAGACAATGTTTTTTTATTGATACCGCTCCAACTGGGCGAAAAAGTCTTTCACAAACCGATAAAACACTTTGACCGACGGCGCCAGTTCGTGATGGTCAGAGATGATAATGCCGACGTTTCGCTTGACTTGCGGCATTTCGATCGGCACTTTGACGGCAAAGCGCAGCACCGTTTCATAAAAGGCGCTTTCCGGAAGAAGGGTGACGCCGATTCCCGCCGAGACAAGTCCTTTGATTGCATCCAAATCTTCTCCTTCGGACGAGATGACCGGGGAAAATCCGGCCTGATGGCAGGCATCAAGCACAATTTGATGCAAAATATACCCTTCTGGAAACGTGACGAACGGATCGTTGCGCAGCTCGTTTAATACTAAACTGCTTCGCTTGGCGAGCGGATGGGTGCTCGGCAGTAGTGCGGCAAACGGTTCCGAAAATAAAATTTCCCCTTTAATCCCCATTTCTCGAGTGGGAACGGGGCCGAGAAACGCCAAATCGATTTCTCTTTTTTTCACCGCTTCGATTAAATATCGGTATGCCCCCTGCCGCAGATGAAACGACACGTTTGGATGCTCTTCTTTAAAGGCGGAGATGACCATCGGCATCGTATGGCTCGCGAGGCTCGTCGGAAAGCCGATTTTGATCGTTCCGCGCTCAGGATCCAAATATTCTTCGATTTGCTGTTTGGCGTATTCAATCGCTTTGAGCGCCGTCTCGACATGTGGCAAAAAATGGCGGCCGACAGGGGTGAGTTTGACGTTTCGTCCTTCGCGCTCAAACAATTGCACGCCAAGTTCTGCTTCCAAATTCGCAATTTGCCGGCTGATGGCGGATTGGGCGACATGCAGTGCTTCCGCCGCTTCGGAAACGTGTTCTCGCTTCGCTACCTCCAAGAAATATTGCAGCTGTCTCAGCTCCATTTTTCTCCCCTCCCTTTCATTTATCGCAAAATGAGATGGATTTAATCTAAATTATATATTGTTTATATTATTTTTGAAAATTACAATGGTTATTACAGAGAAATAGGAACGGGAGGGAGCAGCATGAAACATTACGGACTGCCAAAAGCACAGGGTCTTTATCGCCCTGAATTTGAACATGACGCGTGCGGGATCGGTTTTTATGCGCATTTAAAAGGGAAGCCATCTCACGACATTATTAAAAAAGCGCTGCACATGCTGCGCCAGCTGGAACACCGCGGCGGACAAGGAAGCGATCCGCAAACGGGTGACGGTGCGGGAATTATGGTGCAAATTCCGCACGAATATTTCCAAGCGGCGTGCGGAGAAATGAATCTTCCACCGAAAGGACGTTACGGCGTCGGCATGGTGTTTTTGCCGGAAGATGAGGAAAGACGAACGTATTATGAAAAAGAGTTTAATAAAATCATTGAAAAAGAGGGGCAGACGCTGTTAGGCTGGCGTACTGTGCCTGTAAATATCGAAAAACTCGGAAAACTTGCAAAACACAGCAAGCCGTTTATCCGCCAAGTATTTATCGCGGCAAGCGACGATCTTACCGATGAACTTGCGTTTGAACGGAAATTGTATGTGATTCGCAAGCAAGCGGAAAAGTTTGTTGAGAATAATGAGTGCTATTTTGCAAGTCTTTCGAGCCGGACGATTGTCTATAAAGGATTGCTTACTCCGGAACAATTGGATGAGTTTTACGTCGATTTGCAAGATGAACGGTTTCGCTCGGCGTTTGCCCTCGTGCATTCGCGTTTTAGCACGAATACGTTCCCAAGCTGGGAGCGGGCCCATCCGAACCGCTATTTAATTCACAACGGCGAAATCAACACATTAAGAGGAAACGTCAATTGGATGATGGCACGCGAAAAGCAGTTTGTATCGGAACTGTTTGGCGATGATTTGCAAAAAATTATGCCGATTTTGGATACGAACGGCAGCGACTCATCCATTTTAGATAATGCGTTTGAATTTTTCGTCTTAGCAGGGAAGAAATTGGCGCATGCGGCGATGATGTTGATTCCGGAACCATGGTTTTGGGATAAGGAAATGGATGAAGCGAAAAAAGCGTTTTACGAGTACCATAGCTGCCTGATAGAGCCATGGGACGGACCGACGGCGATTTCGTTCACGGACGGAAAGCAGATCGGTGCGATTTTGGACCGCAACGGGCTGCGGCCAGCGCGTTATTATGTGACGAAAGATGACTATATTATTTTCTCGTCGGAAGTCGGCGTCATCGATGTCGATCCGAACAATATCCTCTATAAAGACCGGCTAAGCCCGGGGAAAATGCTGTTAGTCGATTTAGAACAAGGACGGATTATTTCCGATCAGGAAATCAAAGAAGAAATCGCCAAAGAGAAGCCATACCGCCAATGGCTTGATGAGCAAATGATTGCTCTTTCTGATCTTGACATTCCGAAAACGGTAAAACCGGTCGACAACCTTGTCACGTTGCAAAAAGCGTTCGGCTATACGTATGAAGACGTCGAAAAAATGATCATCCCGATGGTGACGGAAGGGAAAGATCCGACCGGCGCGATGGGGATGGATGCGCCGCTAGCTGTTCTGTCCGACCGTCCGCAAAGCTTGTTTAACTACTTTAAACAACTGTTTGCACAAGTGACGAACCCACCGATTGATGCGATTCGCGAATATATCGTGACATCGACGATGACGCTTCTCGGCAAAGAAGGGGATATTTTACATCCGGATGCATCGGCAGCCCGTCGCATTCGTTTGGAGACGCCGATTCTTTCCAATGAGGAACTGGCAGCGTTAAAATCCAATCCGTATCCGGAATTTGCCTGTGTGACGATTCCAACACTATTTACTGATGATTTAAAACAGGCGCTTGATGAGCTGTTTGCCAAAGCTGACGAAGCGATGGAAAACGGTGCGACGCTTCTTGTCTTGTCTGACCGCGGTGTGGATGAAAAACATGTCGCGATTCCGACATTGCTTGCCACGAGCGCCCTTCATCAATACCTCGTCCGCAAAGGGACACGGACGAATGTAAGCATTATTGTCGAAAGCGGCGAAGCGCGGGAAGTGCATCACTTCGCGGCTTTAATCGGGTACGGCGCTGACGCGGTAAATCCGTATTTGGCGCTCGAGACGATTCGCCAGGAAGTGGAAAAAGGCAATGTGGCACTGTCGTATCGCGATGCAGTAAGCAAATATATGAAAGCCGCTACCGACGGCGTCGTGAAAGTAATGTCGAAAATGGGCATTTCGACGGTGCAAAGCTACCGCGGCGCGCAAATTTTTGAAGCGGTCGGCATCGGCGAAGAGGTGATCGAACAATACTTCACCGGTACGGCATCGCAAATCGGCGGCATCGGTCTTGCTGAAATCGCCAAGGAAGCGAAAATGCGCCATGAGGTTGCCTTTGGTACGTCTTATCAAGACGGCACGCTAGAGACGGGCAGCGAGCTGCAATGGCGGTGGAACGGGGAGCATCATGCGTTCAATCCGAAAACGATTCATCTGCTTCAATGGGCATGCCGGAAAAACGATTATGAGTTGTACAAACAATATTCGAAATTGGCGAATGAAGAACGTATGACGTTTTTGCGAAATTTGTTTGAATTTGATGAAACAAGAACTCCGGTTCCAATCGAAGAGGTCGAGCCGGTCGAATCGATCGTGCGCCGCTTTAAAACCGGTGCGATGTCTTACGGTTCGTTAAGCGAGGAAGCGCATGAAGCGTTGGCGATCGCGATGAACCGCATCGGCGGAAAAAGCAACAGCGGTGAGGGCGGCGAAGATCCAAGCCGCTATGTCAAGGATGCAAACGGCGACTGGCGCCGAAGCGCGATCAAGCAGGTTGCATCCGGCCGCTTTGGCGTCAAAAGCCATTATTTAGTCAACGCGGATGAATTGCAAATTAAAATGGCACAAGGGGCAAAACCTGGTGAAGGTGGACAATTGCCGGCCAATAAAGTATATCCGTGGATTGGCAAAGTGCGGGGCTCGACGCCGGGAGTGGAATTAATTTCGCCGCCGCCGCACCATGACATTTATTCGATCGAAGATTTGGCACAGCTTATTTACGATTTGAAAAATGCCAATAGAAACGCGCGCATCAGCGTGAAACTCGTGGCGAAAGCAGGCGTCGGAACGATCGCTGCCGGCGTCGCGAAAGGAAACGCCGACGTGATCGTCATCAGCGGTTATGACGGCGGCACCGGCGCATCGCCGAAAACGAGCATTAAGCACGCGGGGCTGCCGTGGGAGCTCGGTCTTGTCGAAACGCATCAGACGTTAATGTTAAACGGCTTGCGCGACCGCGTCGTTTTGGAAACAGACGGGAAATTAATGACCGGCCGCGATGTCGTCATGGCTGCCTTGTTCGGCGCCGAAGAATTCGGCTTTGCGACTGCTCCGCTTGTCGTTTTGGGCTGTGTGATGATGCGCGCCTGCCATCTCGATACATGCCCAGTCGGCGTGGCGACGCAAAATCCGGAGTTGCGCAAAAAGTTTATGGGTGAACCGGAACATGTCGTCAACTTTATGTATTTTGTCGCCCAAGAAGTGCGCGAAATCATGGCCCAGCTCGGATTCCGCACCATCGATGAGATGGTCGGAAGAGTTGACGTCTTAAGAGTGAGCGAACGCGCGAAAAACCATTGGAAAGCGAAACATTTAGATTTATCGCGCCTTCTTTATCAAGTCGAAGGACCGCGGACATTTGCCCGTCCGCAAAATCACCGTCTCGAACAAACACTGGATTATACGGAAATTTTGCCGGCAGTCCGACCGGCGCTTGAACGACAGGAAAGAGTCGAGCTTTATCTGCCGATTCGCAACGTGCACCGGTCGGTCGGCGCGATAACGGGAAGCGAAATTTCGAAACGATACGGAGAAGAAGGGCTTCCGGAAGATACGATTCACCTTCATTTCACTGGTTCAGCCGGACAAAGCTTTGCCGCATTCGTGCCGAAAGGAATGACGCTCGAGCTTATCGGCGATGCGAACGACTATGTCGGAAAAGGCCTATCCGGCGGCAAAGTGATCGTCCGTCCGCCGCAAGACGCTTCGTTTGCTTCTGCGGATAACGTCATTATTGGCAACGTCGCCTTCTACGGGGCAACGGGCGGTGAAGCCTACATCCGCGGCCGCGCCGGCGAACGGTTCTGCGTGCGCAATAGCGGCGTCCACGCCGTCGTGGAAGGTGTTGGCGACCATGGCTGCGAGTACATGACAGGCGGACGCGTCGTCATTCTTGGTTCTGTCGGGAAAAACTTTGCAGCCGGAATGTCCGGCGGTATCGCTTACGTATTGGCGGATGAAGAAGACTGGCAAAAAACGGCCAATAAAGAGCTGGTGCTCTTTGAACGTCTTGAAGACGAAGACGAAATCAACGAAGTGCGCGACATGATCATGAAACATTACCGCTATACGGGAAGCCGAAAAGCGTCTCATATTTTGGCCCATTGGGAAGCCTATGTCGGCAAATTTGTAAAAGTCATTCCGCGCAACTACAAATTAATGATCGAAACGATTCAAGCGCTGGAGCAATCCGGACTTTCGCAAGAGGAAGCAATGATGGCTGCGTTTGAAACAGTGGCGAAAAAGAAAAAAGCCGTGGTAAGCGGAACGCACGTCTTGCAGGCGGTGGCGAAGTAGCGCGATCGCTTCGCCATCGTTATTGGAATGGTACGGAAAAGGAGGGAAACGATCATGGGAAAAGCAACCGGCTTTATGGAATATGCACGCGAGGAAGAAACGAAACGTGACCCGCTTTCCCGTCTTGACGATTGGAAAGAATATACGTTTCCATTTTCCGAGGAAATGCTCGCACGGCAAGGAGCCCGCTGCATGGACTGCGGGACGCCGTTTTGTCATATGGGACTGGAATTAAACGGTCTGACATCAGGATGCCCAATTCATAATTTAATTCCGGAATGGAACGATTTAGTCTACCGCGGCAGATGGAAAGAGGCGCTCGAGCGGCTGCTAAAAACGAACAATTTCCCAGAATTTACCGGAAGGGTTTGCCCAGCGCCATGCGAAGGCTCCTGTACGGTGGCGATTTCTGATCCAGCGGTTGCGATCAAAGGCATTGAACGGGCGATCATCGATAAAGGGTTTGCCGAAGGCTGGATTCAGCCGCGCATTCCGCAAAAGCGCACCGGGAAAAAAGTGGCGATCGTCGGCTCCGGCCCTGCCGGCCTTGCCTGCGCCGATCAGCTTAATCAAGCAGGGCATTCGGTAACAGTGTACGAGCGCGCTGACCGCATCGGCGGCCTGCTCATGTATGGCATTCCAAATATGAAGCTGGAAAAAGAAATTGTTGAGCGCCGCGTTCAGTTATTGGAAGCAGAAGGCATTACGTTTGTCACCAACACCGAAGTCGGCAAAGATATCACCGCCGACGAGCTGCGCGCGCAATATGACGCCGTTGTCTTATGCGTCGGCGCGCAAAAACAGCGCGACTTGACCATTGAAGGCAGAGAGCTCGAGGGCGTTCATTTTGCGATGGATTATTTGACAGGAGTCACAAAAAGCCTGCTTGATTCCGACTTTGCCGACGGCAACTTTATCGACGCGAAAGACAAGCGCGTCATTGTCATCGGCGGAGGCGATACAGGAGCGGACTGCGTTGCGACTGCATTAAGGCAAGGGTGCAAAAGCGTCGTGCAGTTTGGCAAGCACCCAGCCCTGCCGCGCGAACGCCGGGAAGATAACCCGTGGCCGCAATTTCCGCTTGTCTTTACGCTCGATTACGCCTATGAAGAAGCGAAAGCAAAATTCGGCGCCGACCCGCGGCAATATTGCATTCAAACGAAAAAAATCGTCGGCGACGAACACGGCCGCGTGAAAGAATTGCATACGATTCAAATGGAAAAAATCATCGGTGAAAACGGCCAAGCGATATTTAAAGAAATTCCAGGCACCGAACAAGTTTGGCCATGCGATTTAGTTTTCATCGCCATCGGTTTTGAAGGGCCGGATCAGCCGGTGCTGAAACAGTTCGGTGTCGAAACGGTCAACAACAAAGTCAAAGCGCCGTACGGCAAATATACAACGAACATCGAAGGCGTATTCGCCGCTGGAGATGCCCGCCGCGGCCAAAGCTTAATCGTCTGGGCGATTCACGAAGGCCGGGAAGCGGCGAGAGAAGTTGACCGTTTCCTCATGGGAACAACGAATTTGCCATAATGGTAGGATTCCTCTTGAAAACAAGTTGTTTTCAAGAGGAATTTTTTATGTAAAAAGCGAATGTAAACATTAGCTATTAAGCATTGGAGGTGATGGATATGAATATCGTAGATCCATCTAGACGCGAAATTTGGCAGCGCTTTGTGCGTGAAGGAACATTGGATCATGCAAGGATGAATAAAAGAATTGCGGAATCATGGTATCTCTGCCGCCAGAAAAATGTGGACCCTTATGACGGAAAAGGAAAGATTATTTTAGAGTCTCATTTGCTAGCAGAAAGGAAAAAACGGAATCAAAGATTGCTTCATATTGCCGTACCTATTTTAGAAAAGCTGCAAAAATATTTTCAAGAAACAAAATCTATTTTTCTTCTTGTCGACCGAGAAGGATATGTTTTATATGCAAAGGGAAATAAACAAGCAATGAAAATGGCCGAAGGAATAAAATTTGTGGAAGGAGTAAAGTGGACAGAAGATGAGGTTGGGACAAATGCCATTGGCACGTCTTTAAGAATTTGCGAGCCTATTACGATTGTTGGCTTAGAACATTATTCGGTTGCTTCTCATCAATGGGTTTGTTCAGCAACACCTATTTATGATGAAAAGAGAGAACTTGCCGGAATTATCGACGTTTCGTACCCCATCAATAATTATCCGTTTCACGACCATGTCTTAGCCACTGTTGTTGCCGCAGCATATACCATCGAACAACGATTCCACATTCAAGCGAAAGAAGATGAAGTAGAGTTGTTTAAGTATACTTGCAATATGGAAAATACGGATTCCCCCGTAGTTATATGTAATAATAATGGGAGTATTGTCTGGGTTAATCATTGTTTGCGCTCTTCCTTTTCAAACATGCTTGGTCAATCACTGGAAGATGTTTGTGGTGATCATTGGGCCATAAAATCCAAGATTCCGATTTATTCTTCTATTCATTATGATATTATTGGTTATCGAGTTACTCTTCAAAAGACAAAAAATAATGATTCCAAATTTGTTTCAACGACTTTTCATTTTGAAGGAGTAACGGGTAGGAGCATATCATTTGCAAATGTAATAAAGAGTTGTGAGAAGGTAGCGAAAACAGATGCTACTGTTCATATAACCGGAGAAACGGGAACAGGAAAAGAATTAATCGCTCGCGCTATTCATCAAAACAGCGGAAGAAAAAACGGCCCGTTTGTTGCGATTAATTGCGGCGCGATACCGAAGGAACTAATTAGTAGCGAATTATTTGGTTATGTGGAAGGAGCATTTACGGGAGCAAAACGTACGGGACATAAAGGAAAATTTGTTCAAGCAAACGGCGGAACCATTTTTCTCGATGAAATTGGCGAAATCCCTTTGGAAATGCAAATCGCGCTTTTAAGGGTTTTGCAGGAAAGGGAAGTCGTTCCTATTGGCGGCACAAAACCAATTCCTATTGACGTAAGAGTAATAACCGCAACACACTGCGATTTATATCAATTAGTAAGAGAAGGAAAGTTAAGGGAAGATTTATTTTATCGCATTTATGTATATCCGATAAAAGTTCCGGCGTTAAGAGAACGAAAAGAGGATATACCATTTTTGATTCAGTATTATTGCCAACAAAAGAATTGGTCTGTTTTCTTTCCTGATGAAGCGATCCAACTATTTATGACCTATCATTGGCCAGGAAATATTCGAGAATTATTTAACGTGTTAGAGCGAGTTCGAATTGAATATGGAGATCATATTCCCTCTATTTCAGAACTCAAATCGATGTTCATTGGATGGGAAAGTCATGGGGAAAATATGAATTCAGATCAAGAAACTTTATCCTATTGGGAACAAATTGAAAAAAATAATATTATGGCGATGCTACGGAAAACACAAGGCAATATTGCTAAAGCAGCAGCTGAGCTAAATATTCCTCGCAGCACATTTTACCGAAAATTAAAGAAGTATCATTTGATATGAGACAAAATGAGAAAGAATGAGAAACAATGAGATTAGTACGAATTTGCTTTTTCAAAAGCGCTTACAACAATATTTTTGTAAGCGTTTTTTTGTTGGTACACTACTTGCATAGTTAATAAAACGAGAAGATGTCATTTTCATTCATAACACTAATAAGGAGGATGAAAGCATGACAGTGACAAAACCAGAATCCAAGAGTCTTACGAAAGAAAAAGCAAAATGGATGTATCAGAAAATGTGTGAAATTCGTCAGTTTGAGGACAAAGTTCATGAAATCTTCAGCAAAGGTATTTTGCCTGGATTTGTTCATTTATATGCCGGTGAGGAAGCAGTAGCTGTAGGGGTTTGTGCTCATTTGAATGAAAAAGACTATATTACTAGTACGCACCGCGGACACGGTCACTGTATTGCAAAAGGCTGTGACTTGAACGGTATGATGGCGGAGATTTATGGCAAAGCAACAGGATTATGCAAAGGAAAAGGAGGCTCCATGCATATTGCCGATGTGGAAAAGGGAATGCTTGGTGCCAATGGAATAGTCGGTGGCGGATTCCCTCTAGCTGTTGGAGCTGGTTTGACAGCGAAATTGAAGAAAACGGGTGCTGTTGCTGTTTGTTTCTTTGGCGATGGCGCGAATAACCACGGTACATTTCATGAAGGAATCAATCTTGCGGCTATTTGGAAATTACCGGTTGTTTTTGTGGCGGAAAACAATGGTTATGCTGAATCGACTCCTTTCGAATATGCATCCAGCTGTAAAAACATTGCAGACCGTGCAGTGGCTTACAACATTCCAGGAGAGGTTGTAGATGGAAAGGACGTGATTGCTGTATACGAGGCGGCAGAAAGAGCTATTACACGTGCTCGCAACGGGGAAGGACCAACTTTAATTGAATGTAAGACCTATCGAAATTATGGTCACTTTGAAGGGGATGCACAAACGTATAAATCAGCGGAAGAAAAAGAAAAACATTTAAAAGAGTTAGATGCCATTGTAAGATTTCGTAACTATATTCTTTCTAATCAATTGTTATCAGAACAAGAACTATTTGAAATAGAACAAAATGTAGCGGAAGCCATTGAAAAGGCAGTCGTTTTTGCAGAAAAAAGCCCGTTTCCGACAGAAGAAGACCTTCTGAAAGACGTTTATGTAACCTATTAATCATAAAAGTTAGGAGGTAAAAAACATTATGACAAGAACAATTTCTTTCTCAGAAGCAATTAATGAAGCGATGAAGCTCGCGATGCGCAAAGATGAAAATGTTATTTTGTTGGGAGAAGATATAGCTGGTGGTGCAACTGTTGATCACTTGCAAGATGATGAAGCATGGGGAGGAGTAATGGGGGTCACGAAAGGTCTCGTCCAAGAGTTTGGAAGAGAAAGAGTATTAGATACGCCGATTGCGGAAGCTGGGTATATTGGTGCAGCTGTTACTGCGGCGGCAACAGGGTTAAGACCGATTGCAGAATTGATGTTTAATGATTTTATCGGAAGTTGTTTAGATGAGGTAATGAATCAAGCAGCAAAACTTCGTTATATGTTTGGCGGAAAGGCGAAAGTACCTTTAACCATACGAACGATGCACGGTGCCGGATTTCGCGCGGCTGCGCAGCATTCGCAAAGTTTATATGCGATTTTCACCCATATACCAGGGCTAAAAGTCGTTGTTCCTTCTACCCCGTCCGATGCAAAAGGTCTTTTACTTGCCTCGATTTTTGATGATGATCCTGTTATCTTTTTTGAAGATAAAACGCTTTATAACATGAAAGGAGAAGTGGAAGAAGGATTTTATACCATCCCTCTTGGAAAAGCAGATATTAAAAGAGAAGGAAATGATTTGACCATTGTGGCGATAGGAAAACAAGTGCATACGGCTTTAAAAGCAGCGGATATGTTAAAAGCACGTGGAATTGAAACAGAGGTCATTGATCCAAGAACTTTATCCCCGCTAGATGAAGAAACCATTTTATCTTCAGTAGCTAAGACAGGTCGATTAATTGTGATTGACGAAGCAAATCCGAGATGTAGCGTAGCGACAGATATTTCGGCTCTTGTAGCGGATAAAGGATTTGATTATTTAGATGCTCCGATTAAGATGATTACTGCTCCGCACTGTCCTGTTCCATTTTCACCAACATTAGAAGATCTTTACTTACCAACCCCAGAAAAAGTACTTCACGCAGTAGCTGAAATAATAGGAGATGAAACGATTGTAGCAGTTTAAATGAATTCAAGCGCGTTGCTAAAAGCAATTTTGATGTGGCTTATTAGCAGCACGCATTTCTGGTATCAATCGAAAAAGGGGAGAGATAGGAATGGCGGTTGAAATTTTCATGCCAAAGCTAGGAATGAGTATGAAAGAAGGAATGGTGGTAGAGTGGTTAAAGAAAAAAGGAGATAAGGTGAAAAAAGGGGAATCGGTCGCTGTCATTAGCTCCGATAAGATTGAGACAGATATCGAAGCGCCGCAAGATGGGGTGTTATTAGAGATTCTTGTCGAACAAGATGAAACGGTTGAAGTAGGAAAAGTAATTGGTTACATTGGTCAGGAAGGAGAAAAACCAGATGGCCAGTCCAATGAAACGCCACAAGAAACACCACAACAAGCAATGCAAGAAGTAGCCGTGTCCGTTGGAACCATCGAGCCAAACACAACGTCTAGACATATGTTGCGCGTTTCTCCTGCTGCTAGAAAATTAGCCCGCGAAGCGGGAATCGATTTAAGTAATATTTCAGGTTCGGGGCCAAAAGGTAGAATTACACGGGCAGATGTAGAAAAAGCCATTAAACTAAAACAAGCATCTTTACAGCCAGTGCGTGAGAAGCAAACGATCGCAGAAACAACTCAGATCACAGCGGAACAAAAAGGCGTCACAGTAAAACCGGTGACGGGGATGCGAAAAGTAATCGCAACAAGAATGTTTGCAAGCCTGCAGCAAACGGCTCAGCTAACGATTCATATGAAAGCAGATGTTACAGAATTGCTTGAATTACAGGCAAAGCTTAGGAAAGAGCTACAAGACGAATCTGATATAAAACTTACGATCACCGATTTTATCGCTCGGGCAACGATTTTAGCATTATGTACCCATAAACAAATGAACAGTCTTTATCAAAATGGGCATATTCATACGTATGATTCCGTACATTTAGGAATTGCAGTTGCATTGGAAAACGGTCTAGTCGTTCCTGTCATCCCTTATGCAGAGAAACTTTCTTTAAAAGAAATTTCTAAAAAGATTAAGGAATTGAGCGTACGGGCAAGGGAAGGAAAATTAAGCAGTGAGGAAATGAAAGGCTCAACTTTTACGATTACAAGTCTTGGTGCTTATGGTGTTGAATTTTTTACACCGGTGTTAAATCCGCCGGAGGTAGGAATTCTTGGGGTAGGAATGGCCACAGATATTCCGGTCTTTGTAGGAGATGTTATTCAGAAAAGAAAGATTTTACCGTTGAGTTTAACGTTTGATCATCAAGTGATCGATGGTGCTCCGGCTAGTCAATTTCTTACCACCATTAAAAATCATCTAGAAAAGCCATATAAAATGTTATTGTAGAGTTGTATTTTTTATAAAGAAATAAACATAAGTGTCTTATCGCGTTGTTTGGATAAGAAAGCAATCCAAGTTGTGTCCAAAATTAGTGGGTCAATCCGAATTAACATTTTTCCCGAGAAGTCTCCCTTCCTCTAAACGGAGTGAAGGAAGGAGATTAATCGGGAAGTTTTTGATTTTCAAACACGAACATATGTCCTGTAATGAAACCATCGATCAGGTAAAGAAAGAAGGGAATGCTCATGTTTCGGGGACAAAAAGTGTTCTTCCGGGCATCGAAAGCGGATTTGGATCGATTGTATGCCTGCAATCGGGAATCCGCCCGTGTTTGGAATGAATGTCTCCGCTTAGCAAAAGAACACTTCCTCCAGCAAGGGTGCTGGATCAGCATAAGCGAGCTGCAAAAACAAACGAAAAGGAAGTTCCATCTTCACGGCCAATCGATTCAAGCCATCTGCCACAAATACCTCTTTGCAAGACAATCTGCTCACCACACGATTCAACAAGGACATCCTGCCCGCTACCCCTACAAGAAAAAGCAGTACTTCCCAACGAAAACGGAAAAATCGAACTGTCGATGGGCATTCATCACGGAAAACGGGAAAAGCCAATTGTCGTGTATGCGTCGCATCTGCCCAAGGGAACGATCAAAGAAATCGAATGCTGCTGGGATCAAGGTCTTTATTTGGCCGTGACGTTGAAGATGGACAAAAGGCAAAAGCGTACAAACCGGGTTCCTCCGTCGGAGTCGATCTTGGAGAAGTACACATCATAGGTGCGTTTTGCGAAAACGGGCAAGCCCTCCTCATCACAGGAAGAAAAATGCGCTCCCTTCACCGGCTGCGGAATAAAAAAATGGCGGAGATCCAGCGGAGTCAATCGAAATGTCAAAATGACGAAGAAAATCCAAAATAAAAAGGTTGGATTAGAGTACCAACCTGTTAAATGTATTAATAAGCATTGTATTCCCCACTTTCCTGCTCACTTTCAGTAGGGAACGAGATTCCCATTGATTTTAATGCTTCTTTCGTTTGAGATAAATAAGATTCTGCCTGGTTTTGCCATTGGATGATCAGTTTAATAAAAGGTTTGAAATCTGGAGCAGCATTTTCCTCCATTATTTTTAATCCTTCACGAACTTTTTTATCCTGATTTTCTGCATTAATGATACAGGCAGCCATTGTTTCTACAATAGATTGTTGTTGCTCACCATTTGATAGTCTTTGAGCTGAGCCCACTGCCGTGACACGATGATAAGAAGCAGGGACTAGATGGTTATGCATCTCACTATTACCTTTTAAATCTTTCGTTTCTGGGATATGAAAAAGCTGACTACTCATGGCACATACCATTTCTTCAGCGTATAGACTTCGCTGTAACAGCATTAAAATTTGTGTCCATGGATTAACTCGATACAAATAGTTAGGATACAAAAAATCATCCCCTTTTTTATAAAATAGCATCCCCTATCTTCATTTTTATGAATAAAGTTCGGAGTTAATGTAAATTTGTGTGGAATAAAAAATGGTTCAGTCAAAGGACAATCCGGTTAGGTAAGAGTCTAAACCGCTCTGGTTTCTTTTCTCCTCTTTTCGTGATGGTAATTAATGAGAAAGAGAAATTTAAATTTTTTCTTTACATCCGACTTTTATTTTTTTATAATCTTATCAATTCCGATAAATTTACTTAACTAAAGGGGGAGAGAACATGGCTCAAGCTTCTACATTGGTTAAAGTCTCTGCTAAAGGTAAGTGGGAATCGGGCGTCAAAACCAACATTTCTATACGGAATTTTCCTGCTTTTTCTATGGATGAACCAGTGGAATTAGGTGGAGCTGATACAGCACCAAATCCAATGGAATATGTAGTTGCAGCACTGTGCGGTTGTAATGGAGTGATGATTCCGTTAGTTGCCAAAGAATTAGGCTTTACTTTCTCGGGAATTGAATTTGAAGCGACAGGCATTATTGATATCCGGGGGCTAATGGGGGAAGAAGGCGTTCGCACGCATTTCCAAAAAGTTCGTTTCCAAGTGAATATACAAACCGAAGAAAGTGAAGAAAAAATTGAACAACTGAAAAATGAAGTGGAGAGAAGATGTCCTGTGTTCAATCTTTTGCATGATGCTGGGATTCAAGTGGATACAAAATGGAGCAAGAAGTAAATACGATCATCTAAAAAAACAGATTAATTGTGGGATCTTGAGAAAAAGGGGTGGGCCTTACCATCCCTTTGTTTTTTCGTGCGCTCAGCTTAGAGATGTGATGTATTATAGACACTGGGAAAGTGTAGGGAAGAAGGTTTTCAGGGAATTAGTCGCTGTGCCGGCGATTATTCATTTTTAGCCTGTCATTGGAAGCTTGCGACATTGTCAAGTTTGATAATCAGCAACATCTATTTATTGGAAAAAATAGGTCATATGACATAGATAAAGTGTTAGACATAACCCAATGGTTTTTAACATATTTACCGAGAAGTCTCCCACCTCTTAACGGAGTATAGGTGGGAGAGGTTCATTGATGGATTCAGGAGGAAGAATTTTCGTTTCGTAGTTTACAGATTTTTAGTAAAACTAGATAATTTATCCAACTTTTGGCTTATAAATCAAATCATCTAAAAACCAAACTAAAGAACCTATTTTGCGGGACATGTTTATGGTAAAATTACAGAAAGTTCAGATTATTCATCTGGTTGTTGGTGAAGTTGTACCTGTTTTAGCCATTTTATTTTTAGGAGGGATTAGTATGGAAAATACTATTCGTTTGATCCCGTTTAAGGTGGAAGAAAAGCTTGATAATGTAAAGGAAATCCCTGAAGGCGTCAATATGGTACAAGCACCTGAGATTTGGAAAGAAGGTATAAAAGGCAAAGACGTTGTGATTGCTGTCATTGATACTGGATGTGATAGAAACCATCCTGATTTAAAAGATAGAATTATTGGCGGTAGAAACTTCACCACAGATGATAACGGTGATGTGGATAATTATTCAGATTATAACGGTCATGGAACACATGTGGCCGGAACGATCGCCGCAACAGAAAATGGCCAAGGTGTAGTCGGTGTTGCCCCTGAAGCAAAACTATTAATTTTAAAAGTGTTGGCAAATGATCCAAACAATCCGGGGTCAGCAACTGGTAAATATGAATGGATTGTAAATGCCATTAACTACGCTGTAGATCAAAAAGTAGATATTATCTCCATGTCATTAGGTGGTCCTTCCGATGTGCCAGAATTGCATCAAGCTGTTAAAAGAGCCGTTGAAAACAATATTTTAGTGGTATGTGCGGCAGGAAATGAAGGAGACGGAAACGAAAGAACGGAAGAACTTTCTTATCCGGCAGCCTACAATGAAGTTATTTCAGTTGGAGCCGTCAGTCTCGATGGCCAAATATCACGATTTACAAATTCCAATAAGGAAATTGATGTTGTTGCACCAGGGGAAAAAATTCTTTCCACCATTCCAGGCGGAAAATTCGCTGTTTTTAGTGGCACATCGATGGCAACTCCTCATGTTTCGGGGGCTTTGGCTTTAATCAAGCAATTGTCCGAAAAAGAATTTGGACGAAAGCTTACAGAACCTGAACTCTATGCTCAATTAATTAAACGTACAATGCCGCTTGGCTTTCCGAAAGCATTGGAAGGAAACGGGCTCGTTTACTTAACGGCACCGAATCTTTTAAGTAAACATGATAAAAGAACACAAGTTTCAAGCATATAAAAACAGAATTTGAACCGAAACCCTCGACGCATTCCCCTTCTATAATGCCAAGCATTTAGGAGGGGTTCGTCGAGGGCTGTTTTTTTAAAAACGTTTATTTGGCGGAAGGTCTGTGTTTCGGCATGATGTATTTCTCCGACCATCTCATGGTTGCCATGGCCATTCTCGTTTTTCACTTACTTTTGTAAAGAGGACCTAATAAAAAGCATATGGAAAGGAGCAGAACCAATGAAATACAGAGTTGTGGAAAGAGATAGTTTTCAAGTAGTAGGAATCAAGCGAGAATTTTCATTAGTCAATGGGGAGAATCTTGTGGGTATTCCAAAACTGTGGGATGAAGTTAATGAGGATGGAACAGTCGATTTATTATGGAAGTTGAACAATGGTCAAATTAAAGGTGTACTGGGTGTATGTGTCGCTAATAGCGATACACAGAAGCAAGTAATGGATTATTGGGTAGCCACGGAATATGATGGTGACACCCCCGACGGATTATTGAAATTGGAAGTACCCGCATCCAAATGGGCTGTATTTGAAGTTCACGGGCCGATGCCAGAGGCTATGCAGAAAGCATGGGAACAAATTTTTTCAGAATGGTTTCCATCCAGTGGTTATGAGCATGCAGGCACACCAGCATTAGAAGTATATACAGACGAAGATCCCTCCAGCCCTGATTTTTATTCTGAAATCTGGATACCAGTAAATTGAACTACCCCCACTTACCGGCTCATACCGGTGGAAGTGGGGGATTCTTGTTTCCTTTGGCTGTTGTTGCTCAAAGGTTCCAAGAACCCCCTCCGTTCAACGAGAGGAGTAGCCATACGAGATGTCCGAAGTGTCCTTTCGGGACGACCAGCTATATGCCTATGAAAGCACATATAGAAGGTACACCATCTTTCATTCGTATGGCATCCAAAGAACGCATTGCAATGCACCCAGCTCCTAGAATCGCCATCTGCTCCGGTACTTATACGGACGATGGGGAATTAGAGCGCGATCCAAACTTTGAACAGAAATTATCAGAATATTTAACTGAAATTAGCGCGATAAGAGGCTTCGAGGTGACAAAAAATGATATAGAAAAGTCTCTTGCTTTGTATGGGGAGAGCCTTGAAAACTTGGAAACTGTCGAGGACCTCAGTGATTACTTAGGGGATGTTATTAAAGCAGATTTAAGCAACTTAGATTACTTTGAAGAGAATTTCGGAATGGACAAACAATCGATTCTTGATTTGCTGAAGAAAAACGGAAAAGATATTAACGATTACATCTTTATCGATAACTTGGAACAAGATATTTGGAATTACTCTGATGGAATGCTTCCTGGTATGGAAGAAGAGGTAGTAAAAGAGCTTATTCCTATTTTCGAGAAAGAACTTGGTCTTACGCAAGAGGAATTACAACGGATTGAAGACCATTTAATGTCCCTAGAGGAGCATCTCTCTAATCCAGAAACGTTAGAACGACTGGACCAATTAGCTAACCGCATGATGGCTTTTGAGGAATTTGATGCAGCGACTGAGCTTACTCCTGAACAAATTGCTGAAATAGCATCCATCTATGAAGAATTACTTTCCATTTTTAAGTTAAAGGCAACTTACAGTCTTGTAAAAGATGGTTCGGAAACACCATTATCTTTGGCAGACCTATTGCAGATAGAAGAATTAAAAGGTGCTAACTTAAAAGTATTCTTGTACAGCGAAGATGGAAAATTCTTGGCCGACCTCATTGTGACAGGCGAAATGGTTGATTCTGATACTGTGATTGATACAGGTGAACAAATTGATGAATCTACTAAAGAGGCAAAAGAGACCATCAAACAAGTAACGATTGCAAAACCAGAAAAACAAAAGCCAATACTTAAGACTGATACAGCAGAAAAACGAAAAGTCATTGCCCAGAAGAATGACAAATATAAGACGGTAAAAGGTGCGAAACTTCCAAAGACTGCTTCTGACTATATCCCGAATGCCCTGTTTGGCCTTTTCATTGCATTAGCAGGGGTTCTGATTTATCGAAAGGTTAGGAGTGCTTAACATGAAAAAGAAGGGGATCAATCGCAATAAGAGATTGATTTTTCTTTCCTTCTCTGTTTTTCTGATTTTGGCTGGTTTTTGGTTCACTACAACAAATATCTATAAATTTGCCAAAGGCTACTTTCTTTATAAAACTTATTCTTCTAGTAACCGAGAGGAAGTAAGGGCTCAAACAACAGAAGCACAAGTAAGCAAAGGAAAATTAAAAATAAAGGAGGACCTATATCCTGTCCGTCCCAAAATAGGTGATAAAATAGGCGAATTGTATATACCCAAATTAAATGCTACCCTTCCTATCTACCACGGAACAGATGAAGATGAGTTAGAAAAAGGAGTCGGGCACTTTGCAGGAAGTGTGTTACCTGGCGAGGATGACAACTCCGTGCTTTCAGGACATCGGGATACAGTGTTTCGAAGACTAGGGAAAGTAGGAGAAGGAGACTGGTTAATTGTTCGTACTTCTGCAGGAGAGTTCCGATATAAAGTCAACAAAGTACGAATTGTGGATGAAGATGACCGGACCGTTATCGTACCTAAACCCCGGGCGACATTAACAGTTAGTACATGCTATCCCTTTGAGTATATCGGGCCGGCACCTAAGCGTTATATACTTGTCGCCTATCTAGCTTCAAAAAAACTTTCTAAATAGTATCCTCAAAAGAAATAATCCACCCTTGAGTTGGCGACGACTGGGTGGATTATTTTCTGCCTACTGCCGATCCCCCTTGGAGGGAACCGTCTATTGCATGACCGGAGGTGTTGCCGCACCTTCGGTCTTATTTATATGTACTTTCTATAAATATTATACATCATCAATATTAGTGTATGTAAAATGCCAATTAACATAAATTATTATTTTAGTTTGTCCCGTTCCAATGTTTTTTTAATGAGATCAATTTCAAAAATTTTCAATATATTTATGGTAAGATATAATAAAATAAAAAGGAGTGGCACAATGAAAATACTTATATTAGGCGGAACTCGATTTCTTGGAAGAGCGCTAGTAGAAGAATCGTTAAGAAGAGGGCATGAAGTTACTTTGTTTAACCGAGGCAACAATAATCACATTTTCAAAGACGTAGAGGCTTTAACAGGAGACCGCAACGGAGATTTAAGCGCATTAAAAGGACGAAAATGGGACGCTGTTATTGACACTTGCGGATTTGTTCCGCACGCGGTTGCAAAATCCGCTGCCGTTTTAGCTGACAACATTGAGCATTATACATATATTTCAAGCATTTCTGTATATAAAGACTTTGTTAATCCGGGAATACAAGAGGACGACCCGGTTCAATCTTTGCCTGCCGATCAGGTCGAAGAAATTACCCGCGGTACGGCAGGACCAATTTATGAATATTATGGTCCTTTAAAGGCGTTATGCGAAATCGAAGCAGAGAAACATTTGCCGCAAAGAGTATTAACAGTAAGGGCTGGGCTACTTGTCGGACCTTTTGATTATACAGACCGCTTGCCTTATTGGGTAAAAAGAATTTACGAAGGCGGAAAAGTGTTATGCCCAGGTAATCCTAACCGTCCGGTGCAATTGATTGATGTCAAAGATTTGGCTGTTTGGATGATCCAAATGGTGGAACGAAAAATAACAGGCATATATAACGCAACCGGCCCTGATTATCCTCTTACCATGGGGCATTTATTAGAAACGTGTAAGCAAGTAACAGGAAGCAACGCGGAACTTGTATGGGTGAAAGAAGAGTTTTTAGCAAAACATCATGTTCAGCCTTGGATCGAAATGCCATTATGGATTCCTGAAAGCTTCCCGCTCCCGGGAGAAAAAGAGCCGTGGAACGGTTTTTTTGCGATTGACATTTCAAAAGCGATAGAAGCAGGTCTTACATTCCGGCCGCTCGAATACACGATACATGACATTTTCGTATGGGAAACCTCAAGAACAGATGGAGAAAGAAAAGCAGGCATTACGTTAGAGAGAGAAACGAAGCTATTGGAAGCTTGGATAGAAGAGAGCCTTCGTTAATTTTTCAGATAGGAACACGCAAAGCCAATAACATCGTGAGTTATGGCTTTGCAAGCATTGTATACAAACATTCTTCCATAGAAGTTTGAAGGCACCCGTGTTTACTCGGGTGCCTTCGCCCTAGATATTGGACTAACGTCCACTGTGCTGCTGATTCATGCGTTCAGTTCTGTTTTGCATTATACACGCTCAATGACCATTGCTATTCCTTGTCCGCCACCAATGCACAGGCTGGCTACACCATAACGAAGTCGTCTTCTTCGCAGTTCATAAGCCAATGTAAGCAATAACCTTGCACCGCTCGCACCAACCGGATGCCCCAAAGCGATCGCTCCACCGTTCACATTGGTTTTTGTCCGGTCCAACTTTAATTCCTTCTCCACGGCAAGATACTGAGCGGCAAAGGCTTCATTCACTTCAACAAGGTCGATATCTTCCAATGTCAGATTGGCTCTCTGCAATGCCATTTGGATTGCAGGCACAGGCCCAATCCCCATAATTCGAGGATCCACGCCTGCAACTCCCCAGGAGACGATTCTGCACAGAGGCTGAATGCCCACCTTAGGAAGCATATTTTCCCCAATTATGATGAGCGAAACCGCCCCATCGTTGATTCCGCTGGAATTCCCCGCCGTAACCGTACCGTCTTTTTTAAAGACAGGCTTTAGTTTTGTTAAACTTTCCAAAGTCGTATCGTGTCTTGGATGTTCGTCTTCACTGATCACCTTTACCTTTCCATCCCTGGATATGATTTCGACAGGGATGATTTCCTCAGCCAGTTTTCCTTCTTGTCTTGCTTTTTCCGTTCTTTGTTGGCTTAAAAGCGCATATTCGTCTTGCTCTTTCCTGCTTATTTCATACTTCTGGGCTAGATTTTCCGCTGTCATCCCCATTCCTAAGCCACAATATTCATCGGTCAAGGTGTTTTGAAGCATATCGGTAAATTGAAGCGTTCCCATTTTCTGTCCCTCAAAGCGCATGGAAAAGTGGCTGAAAGGAGACGTTGACATATTCTCGGCACCGCCAACCAACGCCAGGTTGGACTCTCCTAACCGAATGCTCGAAGCGGCAGTAACCACTGCCTGCAAACCAGAACCGCACAAGCGGTTCACGGTTAAAGCAGGCACTTCCATTTGCACTCCTGATTTCAACGCGATATGGCGGGCTAGGTACGGCGCGTTCGTACTGGATTGAATTACGTTGCCGTAAACAACATTATCGATGTCTTTCGGATCGACTCCCGCTCTTTGGATGGCCGCTCTGGCGGAAATCGCCCCTAGATCAATTGCGGTTAAATCTCTTAAAGCTCCTCCAAATCTGCCAAAAGGCGTTCGTGCTCCTTCCAATAGATAAACGTTGGTCATCGTCTTCCTCCTATTTCTCTGTTTAACTGTACTCCATTTGCGACCCGGTCCCAAGATGCCCCAATTCCTTCTTTCCGCAAGGTGTATTTTTGTACCCTCTGAGTGGCGGTCTTTGGTAAATGTTCCTTAATTTCCACATATCTCGGTACCATGTAGTATGCCATGTGCTGTTCACAGTAACGGATAAACTCCTCATAATTAAAGTCACATTCAGGCTGAAGCGTAAGAACCACCTTCACATCTTCCTCCCCTAATTCAGAAGGAACACCTATGGCGGCAGACTCTTTCACGCAAGGGTGTTTATTCACAATCCGTTCGATTTCGTAGGAAGAGATGTTTTCTCCGCGGTAGCGGATACAGTCTTTGATTCGGTCTTTGAAATAAAAGTATCCGTCTTCATCTTGGTAGCCGCGGTCGCCGGTATGGAACCATCCTCCCTTAAGTGCCTCAGCCGTTTTTTCGAGCATTTTATAGTAACCTTGGAATTGTGTAAATTTCACTTCTTCCCGAACCACGATCTCTCCTTCTACGCCAGGCGGAACCTCCTGATCATTTTCATCCACAATCCTTAGCGAAACATGGGGTAAAGGTTTTCCAATCGAGCCTACACGGATTTGATCTATCGGATTGCAGAGGCAGACCGTTGCCGTCTCAGTAAGCCCATAACCTTCCACTATCGTTAATCCAAAACGTTTCTCGAACTCTTCCCAAATTTCCTTTGGGGCTGCTCCTCCAAAAATCCTAGTTACTGTATTATTCTTTTCATAATCAGATATTGGTTGCTTAAAGAGGATCGTTAGCATCGAACCAATGTAATTAAATATAGTTGCTTTACACTCGTAGATTTCCTTCCAGAAATTGCTTGCGCTAAATCTTTCGGACAACACCAGCTTTGCCCCCGACAACAGCGTTCCCATAACCGACAATTGTTGTGCGTTACAGTGGAACAAAGGCAAGCAGGTATATAATATATCTTCTTTCTTTATCCTCATCATTACATCTTTAAATGTAAGACCGGTGTTGATATAAGAAAAATGCGGCAAAATAACCCCCTTTGGTAATCCTGTCGTTCCTGATGTATAAATAATTGACATCGGTTCTCCCTTTTCAATGTGAGGCATTTCAAATTCAAGCGAGGGTGCATTCACAACTGATTTGATAAAGTCTTGCCGCTTCCAAAAATGTCTTACATTTGTAAGAGAAGGTTTCACCTTCAATATTTCTTGTTCAAATTCCGAATCAAATATCAGGAATTTGGCATCCGAATGGTTCAGAATATATTCCAACCCTTCTCCCTTAATATGAATATTTAGGGGAATCATGACAGCACCTAACTTGGCCAATCCAAACCAGATAAATATATAATCCGGGCTGTTCTTGAGCATTAAAGCCACGTGGTCTCCCTGATTAATGCCTAATCCTCTTAAGAAAAGGGCGATTTGGTCAGATTTTCGATCAGTTTCCAGATAAGTATATTTCTCTTCTTGAAATTGCAGAAAAATATCGTTAGGAATCGTTTTCGCATTATGCTTTATCAATTGACCAATATGTTTCAATTTTTGCATCATTTTTCTTCATCAACTCCCTACATAATAGTCGTAAGATTCATGCAAATATGAGCATACAGAAGGAACCAATCAAAAGAAAAATGATCATCGCAAATAAACAATATCCCCAGATGTCGCGGATTCCGAGTCCGGCAATCCCTAACGCAGGCAGCGCCCAAAATGGCTGGAACAAGTTTGTTGTAATATCTCCTAATGTTACTTCCAAAAACCGTTGTACCAATACTCAATCATCTCAAAAGGGCCTTTGCCGGCGATGAAAATCCCCATGATATAAGTAACCATAGTCAAAATGATGGCAAAAACAAAAGCATCGGGGATATAATTTTCCACGCCGACCCTGAACCGATTCACAATCCGGTGCAACATAACATCACTCCTCCTTAGATTTATTTAAAACGCTTTTGTTATCATTATCATGCAAATTTCATACCAAACTAAAAAGCCTAGCAAAGGTAGAAAAACGAAAATGATGTATGCAATATTGCATATGCAATATTGCATCGAATAATCATTTTCGCAATTCGAAATATATAGTATATTTAAAATATAAAGTACATTTAGAAAAAATACTTGCGTTGTATCATAACTCTACAAAAGGAGAGTGCCGTTTTGTACAAATCCCCTTACTTTCAGCATAGTACAAATGAAATTTTTAGATTGCTTAATGCAATATTTGACACATCCCATGATGGAATTTACGTTTGCGACAAATATGGCAGAACACTCGTCTTTAATGATGCTTTCCTACAAATTTCCGGGATCCCAGAAGATCTGCTATATAAGTTTAGCGTGTTTGAGCTTTTAGAAATGAATGCGGTTCCCAATTCTTGCGCCGCAGTTACCATTAAAACAAAGAAAAAACATAATACAATTATTGATTACTATAATGGCAAAAAGGCGATCCTTACCTCCACTCCGATCTTTGACGAAAATAACGAAATTGAGTGTGTTGTGTCCAATGTTAGGGATATTACGGAGTTGAATAGTCTGCAAATGGAACTGGAGAAAACACGGGAAATTACCACTATATATCGGGAAGCGCTTCAGCAGCTTCAAGAAGAAATACAATCTAATGAAATGCTGGTCTATCGGAGCAAAGTTATGCAAAATATCGTCTCTATGGCGTTAAGGTTTGCCAAGAATGATGCGCCAATTCTTTTGTTGGGAGAATCGGGTGTAGGAAAAGACGTGTTGGCGCAGTTCATTCATAACAAAAGCGGAAGACCAGGCTCATTTGTAAGAATCAATTGTGGGGCTATTCCTGAACATCTTTTAGAATCAGAACTTTTTGGTTTTGAAAAAGGGGCCTTTACAGGTGCAGAAAAAGCCAAACCGGGTTTATTGGAAATCGCTCATAATGGAACGGTTTTCCTTGATGAGATTGGGGATCTTCCTTACCCACTGCAAGTAAAACTTTTAAATGTCTTGCAGGAACAAAAAATAAGGCGCATCGG
Source organism: Parageobacillus sp. NEAU-HV-2 (assembly GCF_059115485.1). Classification (NCBI taxonomy): domain Bacteria; kingdom Bacillati; phylum Bacillota; class Bacilli; order Caryophanales; family Anoxybacillaceae; genus Parageobacillus; species Parageobacillus sp. NEAU-HV-2. The sequence continues at coordinate 391,126 of NZ_JBXUJJ010000003.1, read as the reverse complement.
TGGAGTCAGTGACCGGGAAGTGAATATCCGGGTCATCGCAGCAACTAACGCCGATTTACAATTGCTCATTGAGCAAAAAAAATTCCGTAAGGATCTGTATTATCGGCTAAACGTCCTGCCCATTACCATACCCCCTTTAAGAGAAAGAATGGAAGATATACCAGTTCTGGCAATATATTTTTTAAACGAACTGCAAAAAAAGTATAAGATTAAAAAAATGATTGAAGTATCTGCTATGGATCGTTTGATGTCATATGACTGGCCAGGTAACATTCGTGAATTAAAAAATATGATTGAGCGAGTTTATCATATGACTGAAAATGACAAAATTACAGCTGATGACCTGCCTGAATCAATACGTACAGTCGATTCAGTCAATGTTAAAGGATCGGCTTTATATGTCAATAAACTTCCTTTAAAAGAGGCGATGAATCAATTTGAAAAATATTACATTAAGGAAATGATGAATCAATCCAAAACTTTAAAAGAATGTGCTGAAAAACTTAACGTCGATATTTCAACACTAATTCGAAAAAAGAAGAAATTAGGTATTTAACATTTTGGTGATCGCTCAAAAAATGTATGCAATAGAAAATAATAGCTTAAAACAAAATATTGATTTTTCGGGAAAGGGAAATTATCATAAAATTATTAATAGTCATAAAATAATAAATAGAATGATATTTTTTGTTGTGAAAGATATTAAAAAGCGCAAAACGTTCCTTCGAAATTATTATTAATGCTTTCTCCTTAATCGACGAATATGCAGTTTCAAAAGACGAAGATTGATAGACAGGGGGGGATAAACATGGCGGCAATGAATCTCGGCTATATGTTAAGCCGTTCAGCAGCAGCCTATTCGGATCATTTAGCCATTATTCACGGTGACTTGGCGTTGACGTACCGGGAGTTTAACGAGCGCGTCAACCGGGTCGCGAGCGCGTTTCGCCAGCTTGGTTTAGAGAAAGGAGACAGGGTGGCTATCTTTTCGCCCAACCGCGCAGAGATTCTGGAAGTGCTTTTTGCGACATGGAAAGCTGGCCTGGTGGCTGTACCGATGAACTTTCGTCTCCACCATGACGAGGTGCGCTACATTTTGAACCATAGCGAAGCCAAGGTTCTTGTGTACGCAGGTGTTTTTCAAGATGCGATCGGTCGCATTGCTGGGGACCTGTCCGCAACCCGTATCGCAGTATGTCTAGATGGCCTGAAAGAGAAGGGGCGGCAAGCTTTCCAAACGGTTCTCGACTATCGTGAACTTTTGGAACACGGGGACGATGCCGAATGGGTGGAGCCGGTTGCTGGGGACGATTTGGCGTGGCTCTTTTACACCTCGGGAACTACGGGGCGGCCGAAAGGGGCCATGTTGACGCACCGTATTCTATTGCTGATGACTTTGAATGTCTGTGCGGATATTTATCCCTTTGGGCACGATGACATTGGATTGCATGCAGCACCGCTCACTCATGGTTCCGGTTTGTATGCTCTTCCCCTCATCGCCAAGGGGGGAACGAATGTGATTCTGGACGCACCAAGCTTTGATCCGGAAGCGGTGTTTGCTTCGATTGAGAAATACCAGGTCACCGTGCTTCCATTCATGGCGCCGACCATGGTGAAGCGCCTGATCGAATCGGAAGCGCGCACCAAGTACGATTTGCGAAGCCTGCGGTGCATCATTTACGGCGGGGCTCCGATGTATGTAGAGGATCTGGTCGTAGGGCTGAAGGCTTTTGGACCAGTGTTTGCGCAGATTTACGGACAAGGCGAATGTCCGATGACGATTACCGGCCTCAGCCGGGAAGAGCACGATCTAAATCGCACTGAACGCCTCGCTTCTGCCGGTACTGCCCGTTTAGGAGTTCAGGTGCGCATTCAGGACGACGACGGCAATGAGTTGCCTCGGGGGACTGTCGGCGAGATTGCCGTTCGAAGCGATCTTGTCATGAAAGGGTATTGGCGCAATCCAGAGGCAACGAACGATACGATCGTGAACGGGTGGATGCGTACAGGGGATGTCGGATACATGGACGAACAAGGTTACCTCTACATCTTAGACCGGACAAAGGACATGATTATTAGCGGCGGGAACAACATCTATCCCCGTGAGGTGGAGGAGGTATTGTTACGTCATCCGGCCGTACAAGAGGCTTGTGTTTTCGGTGTTCCGGATCGGGAATGGGGAGAAGCGGTAAAGGCGGTTGTGGTGCTGAGGCAGGGACACATGGCCACGGAAGAGGAGTTGATTGCCTTTTGCCGGGATCATCTAGCGAGTTATAAAAAACCTCGATCGGTCGACTTCATCGAAGAACTGCCAAAGAATGCCTACGGCAAAGTACTCAAACGTGAACTCCGCGCTAAGTACTGGGAAGGGAATACGCGCATGGTATAGGAATAATTTTGGTTTCGTATTGCCAGTAGATATGGAGAGATATGGAAAGGAGGAAGTTCTATGAAAAAGAGCCGCATTCTCTTTGCCAGCCTTGCTGGTTCAGTAATCGAGTGGTATGACTTCTATTTATATGGCACGGCCACCGGCTTGGTTTTTTCAACTCTTTATTTTCCAACCCATGATCCTGCCGTTTCGCTTCTTTTAGCTTTTGTCACCTTCGGAGTCGGTTATGCTGCCCGGCCGATCGGCAGTATCTTGTTCGGCCACATAGGTGATCGACTAGGGCGGAAGGCGACGCTCATATATACTCTTATTGGTATGGGAGGCAGTTCGATGCTTATCGGTCTTCTCCCAACTTATGAACAAGTCGGTCTTCTGGCCCCGATTCTATTGGTAGCACTTCGGCTCATTCAGGGAATTTCCTTAGGTGGTGAGTGGGGAGGAGCCATTCTGTTGGCAACAGAATATGCTCCAAAAGGAGTTCGCGGGCTTTACGGTTCGATTCCCCAATTAGGGGTTCCGCTCGGTTTGGTTGCCGGTACCTTCAGTTTTACGCTCATCAGCTATTTAACTACCAATGATCAGTTTATGAGCTGGGGATGGCGGATTCCTTTCCTCTTAAGTGCAGTGCTTATCGGTTTGGCGATCTGGGTCCGGAGCGGTATAGAGGAAACCCCAGTCTTCCAAAAGCAGAAGGAAAGTGGAAATCTTGCGAGGGTACCGATCGTCGAAACGCTTCGCAACGACGGAAAAAACGTATTGCGTGCGATCGGACTGAAAATTGGCGACGGGTTCTTCAACGTCTTTGCCATGTCTTATGTGCTTGCCTTTGCCACTGTCTATTTGGGTTACTCCCGCGATACAGCCTTAACTGCCTTGACAATTGGCTGTGCTACGATGCTCGTTACCATACCGATTGTTGGTTACCTTTCTGATTTTATCGGTCGGAAAACGATCTATATCGGAGGTTTGACCCTTCTGTTCCTTCTCTCGGTTCCTTATTTTGCCCTGATCGGAAAAGGGGCCGGCTGGCTGTACTTCATGCAGGCGGTCATGCTCGGAATCATCTGGGCAGCTGTTTTTTCCACACAAGGGACATTGTTCTCTGAGTTGTTTCCGGCCAAAGTCCGTTATACTGGGTTATCGGTTGGTTATCAGTTTGCCGCAGCCATTGTTGGTTTTGGACCTACGATTTGGACTTCAATGGCGAAATCATTCGGCCCATCGCCGTGGGTATTTGGCGGGTTCATGATGGCGGGGCTTGCTCTCTCTTTGGTACTAAGCGTGTTTGTACCTGATGCAACAAAAACGGTCAACTCGCGTTACGATGAGAGCGTGAATATCGTTGAAAGCTGACGAGCCGGCTAGATCGAAAATCGAACGAATCACTTTGTTCGTTATTCTGGCAACAAAATTAATGGCTTGGGAGATTACTCCCTTCACCAAAAACGCCGTGATCCCTTTTGTAACAAGGGAAGCGGCGTTTTTGCTTTTTTACATTGTGGATTCGGATGGACATTTGGTATGGATGTCTAAACCTAGACTGAAAGCACGTTATTACAAAGGTGGAGAAAAACAAGGCAGAAGTATTTTCTTTTCTACTGTTTTTCATACGCCATTTGGTAGTATTTTCTTTCAAAATTAGCTAAAATAATTTATATAAAATATTTGGAAAAATAAAAATTATTTTTCTGTCAAAAGATAAACATGAATAGACTAGTGTTCAGAAAAAACGGACGAGGAAGGAGCCCAGTTTCCATTAAAGATAATTGGAAGCAGAGCGCTTGCAAGCGCTTTGCCCCATACATAAGTCAATAGTTAATTAAAAACTAGGAAATGAAGGGGAGTTTCAAATGACCACTCAACAATCTAATGTGCGTGTAGCTGTTGTGCAAGCCGCTTCCGTGATTATGGATCGAAAAGCAAGTACAGAAAAAGCGATTTCGTTAACGCAACAAGCTGCAGAAAAAGGCGCAAATATCATCGTATTTCCAGAAGCTTTTATTCCAGCTTATCCAAGAGGGCTTACTTTTGGAACGACTGTCGGAAGTCGTTCACCAGAAGGACGAAAAGACTGGCTTCGTTACTGGGAAAACTCGGTAGCCGTACCAAGTGAAACAACAGAACTATTAGGAGAAGCAGCCCGTAAGGCGGGAGCCTATCTCGTTATCGGTGTCATTGAAAGAGATAACGAGTTTAGTAGAGGCACTCTTTACTGCAGTGTTTTATTTTTTGGACCAGACGGCACTTTGCTTGGAAAACATCGAAAGCTAAAACCTACAGCTTCTGAACGAATCATTTGGGGAGAGGGTGACGGCAGCACGTTGCCTGTTTTCGATACCCCATACGGAAGAATCGGGGCGTTGATTTGTTGGGAGAACTATATGCCATTAGCGAGAGTGGCGATGTACGCCAAAGGGGTTCAAATTTATATCGCTCCGACGGCAGATGCTAGAGAATTATGGCAGTCTACGATTCGTCATATTGCAGCGGAAGGAAGATGTTTCGTACTATCCTGCAATCAGTATGTCACGAAGGATATGTACCCGACTGATTTAGCTTGTTATGAAGAATTGGCATCATCTCCTCACGAGATGTGCGCTGGAGGAAGCGCCATTGTAGGCCCATTAGGAAACTATATTAAGGAACCTGTCTATGGCAAAGAAGACATTCTTATAGCCGATTTGGATTTGCGGGATATCGCCTATAGTCAATTTGATTTTGATGTAGTAGGGCACTACTCAAGACCTGATGTATTCCAGCTTTTAGTAAATGAAGAGAAGAAAGATAGTGTGAAATGGATAAAATCTGACATTTCGCAACCGTAAATTCTTGGTGAAGTGATAGCCTATACGTGAGACATGAACCTCCTTGTAGGATGGCATGGTGACACATCTATTCTAACTAAGGAATCGGGTTCGTGTCTCTTTTTTAGATAATTTGCTCAATACAGTTTTTTATTGAATCGCTCATTTTACTCGCAATGGAATCGAAATCGTTCCTTAGCCTGAATTTGATGAAGCAATGGACAGCTCAAAATAAATCCAAATATGGAATTTTTCCTTCTTTCTTTATAACATTATTAATATTTGATAGAAAATGTTGATAAAATAATCGTGGATTTGTATGGAATCTTTTTTGTGCCCTAAAACAGACGAAAAGATATGGGAAAATGGATGCTTCTTTTATTGATCGGTTTCTCTTTTTATATTTTGCATAGTGCATTAGAAACTTTGTCGGTTAAATTTTTGGGGAGATCGGTAGTATGCAGGAATTATATGAATTAGCACGATTAATCGAACAAAAAAATAGAATAGAAAGAAAAATAACAGAAATAATTAGGCGCCCCGCGTTAATCGGGCATGTTGGAGAGTATATTGCTGCGAAAGTTTTCGGCATTTCGTTAGTGGATTCGGCTTCTAATAAAGGATTTGACGGATATTTTACCAAAGGGAATCTAAAAGGGAAAACGGTAAATATTAAGTTTTACACAAAAAACGAAAGATTGTTAGATATAAATCCGAATAGGTTGCCTGATTATTATTTAGTATTGACAGGAGATTTGCGTTCGGCGGCTTCCTCCCGTGGATGGACGAGACCGTGGTGTATTTCCTACGTGTATTTATTTGAGGCATCAGCGCTGTTAGAGCAACTAAAAGCGCGCAATGTCAAAATCGGGATAGCGACAAGCGTCGCCGGGCGATATTGGGAGGATGCGGAGATTTTTCCTTCTTCCAAAAATTCGTTATACACGTTAACTAATGAACAAAAAGAATGGTTAGAGTTGTTTTCATTACAAAGGTAGCAAAGAGATATTTATGAGAATTATAGAAGAAAGGATTGAAATCTATGGAAGCCGTATTAGTTTCATCATTAGAAGAGGTATTAGAAAATGTAAAACAGTTTAATAAAGATTTGCAAAATGAAACAGATATTGTTCAACAACTAACACAGTTCAAACATTGGTATTATATTTCTGATTTGCAAGCTTTCGGCCCAAGCAAATATATAGGATATAAAGATATGAATACCGCCAAATATGCAAGAGGAAAAGGAAAAACAGGAATAGATACGGAAAAAGTGTTGAAGCAATGGTTTGTGAAGCTTCCAAAAGAATCTGTTCGCAGCCAAGAATTGATGAGCGAGCTTGAAAAATTGCTTGAACAATATGGAAAGAAAGTCCGCAGTAATGCGGTTATTCATGTATTAAAGAGAGAAGGGGGGATGAAGTAAAAATGAAAATCGCGCTAATTAGTTGTACGAAAAAAAAGAGAAGTTATCCTTGTGCGGCAAAGGAAATGTATGAACCATCTTCTTTATTTACCAAAGCGGTAGCATTTGTCGAGAAAAAAGGATATGACGATTGGTTTATTCTTTCCGCCAAATATGGATTGCTCACAAAAGATATGGTCATTGATCCGTATGATGTGACGCTCAATCAAATGAAAGCGCTAGAAATAATAGCATGGTCAGAGAAAGTATTTCGACAATTAAAAGCGATCCATCCAACAGAAATCGATTTTTTCGCCGGCAAAAAATACCGGCATTATCTCATTCCAATGCTTGAAAGTCAAGGAATAAGATGCCGGGTACCGTTGCAAGGCATGAAAATCGGCGAGCAACTGGAGTTTTATAGTAAAGCGCTAAATGAATAATTAAATAAATCCCGCCAACAACATTTATCATGGCGGGAAGAAAAAAACATTGAGAATATGAACTTAGGATAGGTGAAAAAATTCCTTTATCGTTTCTTCTACTTTTTGAAAATATTCTTGAACAGACACAGGGACAATAAAGATTTTATTCTTCTCAATCTTTTCATAGTCAATATGCCAAATAAACGATTTGCTTGGAAGGAAAAAAGCTACTTGATCCAAAGCGGATCTATTTTTGACATAATCGGATTCCATAAAAGCGAAATTGTTTAATTCCTGGCCATTGTCAAGAAAGTCCTGTAAAAATAAACGCATGGTGGACGGAACCTTTTCATCTCGTATCGCTTCAAGAAGAACTTCCGGTTCTGATGTATGAAGCTCATCAAACAGCTTATCGTTTATTTCCATAGGCAAGATATCTTCGGGCTTCTTTCTTCTAGTATTTGAAGCAAAAAAGTGACAAAGCAAGTTAAACAATCCTTTTTGAGGATCATGAAATGAAAAGGAATGTTCGTTTCCTTTCACATGTTGAACTAAAGTTTTGGAATCATGAACACGGTGCAGCAACAATACGTGTCTTTTTTTCATATCCACGCATCGAACTTTTTCTCTGGACTGTACTAGCAAGTGAATTAAATTTTCTAATCCCGGAACTAATAAAGATTCTCTTGTCACATCTAAATAACCTTTCTGATGCAGCAACTGCTCTACTTCACGGATAAAACGTTTTTCTTCTTCTTCATTTTCTACTAAAGTAGCGTCGTTTAATATTTGGCTGGCTATTTCGCTGTATCCGCATAAAGCTAAAGCAGAAACTAGTTCGTTTATGGATAAAGTAACGGTTCCATTTGTACTCATGTAATCGCATCTCCTTCAAAAGTATTCACTTATAGCTACATCAATCATATACGCCAAGAACCACAAAAGATTGCAAAATTAGTACAAGAAAAGTTAAGATCGCAAATAGTTTATTGAGCAAAAACGGCATTTTGGATAGAAGTAATTGAATATAATGGTTAAAGCCCATAATAAATAATGCACTGTATTTAAAAAAATAATTAAATATACTTTTCTGGTCATTCTCTATGTTCACATTAGAATAATAATAAGCAATAACAAAACGCTGAATAAATATGGATACAAAAGCGCATACCCAACTAACTGCAAGCCACACTGGAAGATAGATGCTTGGATAAGGCATATCGAAAATAAGACCTAAAGAAATAAGAGTTGCTAGGCAAAAAACTAAGGCCATTCCTATCCATTCATTTTTTTCTCTTTTTTTGAAGATAGATTGAATGATTCGGTTTATACGGACCGGTTCATAGAAAAAGCAAGCAGGAACAAAAAGCAAAATAAACAAGAGTTCAAAACCGGAAATAAAAATGAAAACCATGATTGAACCGTCTTCATCCCAGTAATTTTTATTGATGAGAAGTATAGCGAGAATGAGAAGTACAAAGAGATTACTCTCTAAAAAAAAGGCTGCTCCTCTTTTAATAGAAAAATTTTTTTTGTTCTTTTTTTTTAATGGAAATGTGCGAACTTGTTGTTTCAATTTAGAACTTGGAAATAATACTTTCATTATATAAATATCTCCTTTATTAAAGTGATTTTGAATTGAACGGTATCTACCATCTCAATTTTTATTACACTAATTAAAAAAATCCGCAATAAACTTTTCCGCGTTTGCTAAAGAATCACTTACCATTTCTGTAACGTTTTCAATGCCTTCTTCAATTTCTTTTCCAACTTCCTCCACACCTTCCTTGATTCCCTGTACAACTTCTTCAATTTCGCGTCCGACTTTTTCGCCAAAGTCTTTTGCCGCATCTTCTATCAACCATGACCCAACAATACCAACTCCGGCACCAATAGCTCCGCCAATAATTGTTCCTGGACCTGGTGCTATTAATGAACCTATATATGCTCCTGCAGACGTTGTAGCAGCAACACCAACATCAAGTCCGAGACCTGCCGAAAATCTCCCGAATTTTTCATACAAAGATTTATATTGATTCTCGTCACTGAAAAATTCACCTGCATTTGTACCTAATGAGAACCATACCCCTGCTAATGGCAACCTTTTAATAAGTTTTGATATAGATTTAACATCTGTAAATTGCCGAACGGTGCTTCTAATATCCACTTTTGCATTGTATTGTTTTAATAAGCTTTCATCAAAGACAAGGATTTTGTGTTGTTGTGCGACGATTTTCCCAAAACTGATTTTATTTGTTTTCGGATACAAACCAATAAGGTCGCGTAAAACGCCGCTTGGTGCATTGTGATATTTTGCTAAAGCTCTTTTAATTATATTGCTAGAGTTTTTATCTCCTTTTTCTAATAATTGGTAGATTCTTTCTGCAAGCTTTGATTCGTATTTTTTATTTGCTCCTTTTAACCACGTTTGGGATGCTTTAATAATAAAATTCCCTTTTCCATCTTTGGATAAAGTTAATAAACCTGTACGGAGAACGTGAACTGCAACCAATCCTTTTGCAACACTAAGCGCGCCGTTAAATTTGCCGAGGGAATCGAGCCATTCGGCGACGGCGCCTACAAAAGTGGAATCTCCCTCTTGTACAGACAGCTCAATCGCATCATCAATCATTTCTTTGAACGTATCTGTTTCGGAAATGAAATTTTCGATTTCTTTTATTTGTTCTTTACTTAAGAAAACGCCGCCTTTTGTCCATTCGTGCAGTTTCTGGGTGAATTGACGAATTTGAGCGAGCTGCTCTTGCATGGGTGTCAGTTCGCTAGAGATTTCTTCATCAAGCTTCGCCAGTTCATGGACAGTTTTTTGAGCGTGACTTTTTGCCGATGCGATTTGATGCTGAAAAGGAAGAATTTGAATAGGAGTGCCATGAACCAAATCTGCCACGTCTAAAAAATATTGATGGATGCTATTGACCGTTTCCTCGGTAAAGTTTTCTAACTGATTAAGGCGTGTTTTTACTTCTGCTTCGATAAATTGTTCGCTTATAAAACCGCTATTTGTTTCAAAATGTTCGATCTTAGTTAAAATGTCTTCTAGGATGTCTAAATACTGATAAAGAAATTGATGCAGCAGGAGAATGGCAGGGATATGCAAAGTAGCAAAGTGTTCTTTAATCGCTTCACCGCCTTCCCCCTCTAAAGCATCGTCTAAATGGATTATTTTGTTCACAGCATCGCGAATAGCGAGGATTTGTTCTTTTTCTTGCTGTTTTTGACGGATCAATTGATTGATTTCATGTGAAACTTCCGATACTTTTAATACCCTCATCATCTTGACTCCCCGTTATATGGTCATCTTTTTGGCAATATTTCGGTCTGTCTCCGCAAGATTCTCAATATGTCTGCGAACATCGTTCTCAATGTGTAATAGCGTATTTTTATAATCGGTAACGATTTGATAGTAAAGGTCTTCAATTGCTTTTATTTTTGTGATGAAATCAAGAGAGGAAACCGGGAACGATGGATGTGAATGATTAGTATTTAATTCGCCGATTTTACGTTTTAGCTCGTCTAATGACGCTTCAACTTCCTTTAAATGGACTTTAATTTCTGTCATTGTAATCCCACCTGCTTACTGAGCCTTTAAATGAGCCAACTGGCTTCGTTTTGAAGAAATAGAGTTGGAAATGCTTGTATTCAGCGCTTCTAGTTCCGATATCTTTTTGGAAATATCATTTAAAAGGCTTTCCGTTTGCTGAATAATGCCTGTGTACGCGTAATTGATGCCGTTTCTTATATCTAAAAACATATCGGCATATTTGCCTTGCCATGTATAGGGAGTGAGCTCGGGGTCAAATACAAGTGGTTTGTGATCAACCAATTCACTAAGTTCATTAGATATGCCGCTTTCAGCTTTTTTTAACCGTGCAATTTTTTCGTAATTATGTCGCAATTGGTCTTCAAGATTAGAAATATCATTATATAATTGGTGAATGACGTATTCTTTTTCCTCCATATTCATCATCTTCCTTCAAAATAAATACTGTTTATAGAAAATATGGAATCCCATTATATATTTTACACAGCGTTTGTTTTCCAAGAAATATGAAACAGGAAAATTAAGGATTTGGAATCATTTTCTTCATAAAAATATGATAAAAAATACCTATTTGATTTTTGAAAAAGTTGTTCAATCATCCTGTGTTTGAAAAAGAAACGCCCCTAAATGAGAAATTTCTTTTGGTGTGTCCGGTATGGGTACAGTCTATAGGTGGATGGTCCTGAGTTGTGAAGGAGAAAGAGCTGTTAATTTGGTGCAAGGGTGCCCGTGGCAACGCGGAATCGGAAGGAAGCGGGCGCAAACTTCCGGCCTAAGGGACACCGTATACCGAACGGTACGTACGGTGGTGTGAGATGGCGAGGGGCAGCCCAAGGACAATTGCTAATATTGTATCGTAAAAGGTTTTTAAGCTGTTTTAGATGATTACAAGATTTTACCTAACAAATGGCTAAAGTTGAGTTATAATTTCGATATAAATATCATAACAAAAGCAAGGAGCATGAATATGAACAAACGTCTTCTATCCGTATCTGCACTTAGTTTTCTCCTGTTTCTTGCCATATGGGCCGCGGTGGCGGCGGGAGCAACCAATGCGATAGATCAGCGGCTGCTACAATTGTTTGATTCATGGGACTGGTTAGATGGCTTTACGATATTAGGCTATGGCTATTTCATCGGCATTGCCAGCATCCTGCTTGTGTTGTTTTTATGGTTTTGCAAACGCGATTATTACGGCATGGTGCTTGTGCTGGTTGCTGTCGGCGGCGGTTACGGGCTGAATACATTTATTAAGGACCTTGTCGGACGGGCGCGGCCGCCATTTGCGCAAGGGGTGTACGGGTTTAGCTTCCCGAGCGGCCACGCGATGGTCGGCAGCATTTATTTGTTGTTAATCGCGTACTTTCTAAGCAAAGAGGTAAAGAAAGCATCACAACGGTGGATGATTTTTTTCATTTTCGGCCTTCTTGCATTATTGACAGGGCTTAGCCGCTTAAGCCTTCAAGTTCACTACCCGTCTGACGTTTTGGCAGGGTTTTTGTTAGGGATTGCTTATCTTTCTGTTTGCATTTCTGTTTATCAATTTGTTTATAGTAGAATGCCGGTTACGAACAAAGGGAGTTTTAAAAAATAATCATCAATGGAACGTTTTACGGCAATACGGTCGTGTATGGAATTGAATCGTATTTTGTTCCGGAAGGAGAAGGGAAAAAATGGCAGGAGAAGGCCCGCTTTGCCTATGTGCGCGTTAGTGAGGACGGAGATGCGCTGCTCGAAAAGATCAGCAGTGAATGAGGGAACCATTTCCTCATGAAAGGGAATATGTTTGGTAAAGCTAATTCGAAAAAGGAACTGTTCTTCGAATTAGCTTTTTCTTTTTCGCAGAAAGGAAAAATTAGGGAAAATGTCCTAATCAAATCAGGAGTAAAGTGGTATATACAACTATACCATAAATTGCTATTCTATAAAAAATGAAAACCCTTCCAATATCTCTGCTTCAACATTTTTTGCCCCAAGAAAATGCACCAGGAGAAATACGTTTTTTCTATTAGTTATTTTGATGAAAAGGAGGCTGCTGATGAGCAATCGGTCTATTTCCATCGTTTTGTCGTCTGTAATGTTAGGATCAGTCATCATTTCTTCACCCCCACCTGTTTTCGCAATATCCCATGAACATCCATCTCCCACGATGGAGCAAACTGAAAAGAAAGTATACAAAACAACTCAGTCCAAAATACAAACACCTTTTTCTTGGGATCATCCCGGCCCCGTTTCTCCGGTTATACACCCGGGATCGCCTAAAGCGGCTGGCATGAGGGAAGAACCTTTACGGGAAATCGATCAAGTAATAGAACAGGCGATGCGTGACCGTGTTATCCCAGGGGCAGTTGTTTATATTGTTCGGAGAGGAATCATTGTCAAACACGAAGCGTATGGATACGCAAAGCGATATGAGGATGATGTGTTTACCGAATCCAAACAGCCGATATCGATGCGGGAAGATACTATTTTCGATTTAGCTTCTATCAGCAAGCTGTTTACGACTACCGCGGCGATGAAACTTTATGAGCAAGGAAAGTTTTCTTTGGATGACCCTGTCGCTAAGTACATACCGGAATTTGCGCAAAACGGAAAAGAAAAAGTAACCATTCGTCAATTAATGACCCATACTTCCGGACTTGCGGCATGGATTCCTCTATATAAAATGGGAACCAATCGCGAAGACCGTTTGCAAATCGTGTTTGCACAGCCGCTTGAACACCCGCCGGGAACCACGTATACATACAGTGATTTGAACATGATTACACTAGGAGCGCTGGTGGAGCGGCTGTCCGGTTTGCGCCTTGATCAGTTTGTGTATAAATACATTACGAAACCGCTTGGCATGAACGATACGATGTATAATCCCCCTCCACACTTAAAGACGCGAATTGCCGCTACGGAATACCAGCCGTGGACCGGAAGAGGGCTTGTCTGGGGAGAAGTCCACGATGAAAACGCGTGGGCGCTGGACGGGGTGGCCGGCCACGCGGGAGTGTTTTCAACCGCTCACGATTTAGCAATTTTTGCTTCAATGTTTTTGCAAAACGGAAAGTATGGCGGTAAGCGGATCCTGCAACCGGAAACGGTTCGGCTATTAATGGAAAACCAAATTCCGCAATTCCCTGGCGACGATCATGGATTAGGATGGGAACTTGCTCAAGGGTGGTACATGGATGCGCTGTCGGAAAGTACCACACTGGGGCATACGGGATATACCGGTACATCGATCGTAGTAAGCCCGAATAATCATGTTATTGCTATTTTGTTGACAAATCGTGTGCATCCTACGCGGAATACCGTGTCTACAAATCCGCTGCGCAGACAAGTTGCCCGTTTAACGGCGGATGCAATTCCGATTGCAATGCCTCGAAAAGAACAAGCTTGGTTTGCCGGATATGGTGACGGTTTGAATGCGGTGCTATCGACAAATGTAACATTAAACGAACAAGCAACATTAACCTTTGATACATGGTATCGAATCGAACCAAACGTTGATTTTGGCGTGGTGGAAGTATCACAAGACGGCATTCATTGGACGCAAGTTGGAGAATTATTGACAGGCAGCAGCGGGGATTGGATAACAAAGACCGTGACAATTCCAGCACATACTGTCTCGATTCGCTTTCGCTATCATACCGATGTTTCTGTCAACGGGCGTGGCTGGTATGTAACGAATATTTGTCTTACGGATGAGAACGGTAAGAAGATGAAGGCAACATGGGAAAGCAGTGAGTGGGAACAACGTTCATTTTGAGATTGAGGAGGAAAAAGGATGTTGTCATTTTATAAAAAAATAACGGCAATTTTAGCAGCAGTGATGATGCTCTTCGTTCCATGGACTTCACCGCAAGCGCATACAGAAAAATCGGAGACCGACTTAATCATTTATCAAAACATTCCGGAAGTAGATGTGAAAGTCGATGGAAATAAAATTTCGCTGCGAGCGCTTCATGTTCATCGGGAAGGATATTTCACCGAAGTAACCGAAGGGCTAAGATGGAAATCATCCAATAAAAAGGTAGCTACTGTGGATGATCATGGTGTTGTTACTTTCCTCGAAAAAAGCGGAAGAACGTTTATTACAGTGACAGACGGAATGCAGAAAGACCGCATCGCTTTTGAGTTTAAAACCGCTCCTGCATCGAAAAAAAGCGGCAAACAGAACGTGAAAGTGACCGTTGTCAAAGAAAAGGGAAGCCGCTATGACATTATTCAAAAAGCGATAGATGGACTAACGTTGGAAGAAAAAATCGGGCAAATGCTGATGCCGGATTTCCGCAATTTCAATGGGAAGCCTGTCACTGCCATGCTTCCGGAAATCAAGGAACTGATACAAACCTATCATATTGGCGGCGTCATTTTATTCCGTGAAAATGTGGTGACGACGGAGCAGACGGCAAAGCTCGTCGCGGACTATCAGCAGACGGCTGAAAAGTTTGGGTTGCTTATGTCGATAGACCAGGAAGGCGGCATTGTGACGCGGCTGCAGTCAGGGACGAATATGCCGGGGAACATGGCGCTGGGGGCGACTCGTTCCGAACAATTGGCTTACAAAGTAGGGCATGCGATTGGCGAAGAATTATACGCGCTAGGCATTAACATGAATTTAGCTCCTGTTTTAGACGTCAACAATAATCCCGATAACCCGGTGATCGGCGTCCGTTCGTTTGGCGAAAATCCAGAGCTTGTCGCGGAACTGGGGGTATCTTATATCAAAGGATTGCAAGACGGCGGAATTGCCGCTACCGCCAAGCATTTCCCAGGACATGGAGATACAGCTGTCGATTCCCATCTTGGGTTGCCGGAAGTGCCGCATGACCGTGATCGTTTGAAGAAAGTTGAACTATATCCATTTCAAAAAGCGATGGAAGCGGGAGTTGATGCGATTATGACCGCTCATGTCACGTTCCCGAAAATCGATGATACGAAGGTGATTTCGCAAAAAGACGGGACGGAAATTTCGCTTCCTGCCACTTTGTCGTATAAAGTGCTGACCGGATTAATGCGTGAAGAAATGGGATTTGATGGTGTCATTATTACCGATGCGATGAATATGAAAGCGATTAGCGATCATTTTGGATCGGTGGATGCGGCGATAAGAGCGGTTCAAGCTGGTGCTGATATTGTGCTCATGCCGGTGGGACTGGAAGAAGTAGCAAGCGGATTAAAGAAAGCAGTGCAAAACGGCGACATTTCGCAAAGACGGATCAACGCCTCCGTAAAACGAATTTTAACGTTAAAAGTGAAACGCGGCATTTTTAAACAAGAAACCCCGCCTGATCCGCAAGAAATCGTCGACCATGCTTTGCGAGTTGTCGGTTCGCAAGAGCATAAACAAGTTGAATCCGAAGCCGCAGCAAAATCGATTACACTTGTGAAAAATGACAATGTATTACCGCTTCAAGCAAACGAAATAAACAACCTTGTCGTTGTAGGAAATACGATGATGGAATCATTAGCGGAAGCAATACAGACCTACATTCCAAATGCAACTGTCATCCAAGCGGCGGCTCCTTTAGATGAGGCGCAGCTGCAAAAAGTGAAAGAAGCAGATGCGGTCATTGTCGGCACGTATACTTCGAACGTCTCAGGAAGGTTGCCGTCGAGCCCGCAAATGAAAATGGTGCAGCAAATTATCGCAAACACAGATGCTCCTATCATCGCAATCGGGATTCGCAATCCGTATGATGTGATGTCCTATCCAAATGTGGATGCCTACCTCGCGCAGTACGGTTTTCAGCAGGCAAGTTTCCAAGCGGCAGTAGATACGATTTTCGGAGTAAATACACCGACTGGCAAACTTCCGGTAACGATTCCAAGTTACGATGGCGGCGTACTGTACGAATACGGCCATGGTCTCACTTATTAAAAAGGGGGCGGTTTCATGCAAAAGCGATGGTGGATTGTTTTTACGACAGTGATCTTGAGTTTGTCGCTGTTTACTGGTGTATTGGCAAAAGGCCCATCAAAAGAGAAAAGAAACCAAAAACTAGAGCTTGGTGTAGAAGTGCTATTAAAGGAGAAAAAGTACTTAATTAAAGGAAAACGGGTTGGGCTCATTACCAATCCAACTGGTGTTGACGAGCGCCTAAATAGTGTGGTGGACCTCCTTTACAATGACCCTGACATCCAGCTTGTCGCTTTATATGGTCCGGAACATGGCGTGCGTGGCAGCGCTCAAGCCGGCGAATATGTTCCGTTTTATATCGATGAAAAAACTGGTCTTCCTGTATACAGCTTATATGGACCGACGAAAAAACCAACACCGGAAATGCTAAAAGGAGTTGACGTGCTTCTTTTTGATATTCAAGATGTCGGCACCCGCTTCTATACGTATATTTATACGATGGCGTACGCGATGGAAGCGGCCAAAGAAAACAATATTCCATTTATTGTATTAGATAGGCCAAATCCGCTAGGCGGCATGAAAGTAGAAGGGCCTGTACTCGATCCGAAGTATTCTTCCTTTGTTGGCATGTATCCGATTCCGCTGCGCC
Source organism: Parageobacillus sp. NEAU-HV-2 (assembly GCF_059115485.1). Taxonomy (NCBI): domain Bacteria; kingdom Bacillati; phylum Bacillota; class Bacilli; order Caryophanales; family Anoxybacillaceae; genus Parageobacillus; species Parageobacillus sp. NEAU-HV-2. Next base: position 374,041 of record NZ_JBXUJJ010000003.1, on the reverse strand, counting down.
ATGGAATGACGGTAGGAGAGCTTGCTTTGTTGTTCAACAAGGAGTTTGGCATCGGTGCCGATGTGACGGTTGTGAAAATGAAAGGCTGGAAGCGTTCCATGTATTACGATGATACAGGGCTGCAATGGGTATTGCCGTCTCCGAATATGCCGACGTTAGATACTGCGCTTGTGTACCCGGGAGCGGCTCTCATCGAAGGAACGAACGTATCGGAAGGCAGGGGAACGACAAAGCCGTTTGAGCTTATCGGCGCTCCGTTTATCGACAGTATCGAATTGGCGGAGAAACTAAATGCCCTGCATCTGCCAGGCGTTATTTTCCGCCCAGCCAGTTTCACGCCGACTTTTTCAAAACATAGCGGAAAATTAACACATGGCATCCAAATTCATGTGACGGATCGTCATGCGTTTAAACCAGTAGAAACCGGTCTATCCATTGTCAAAACCATTCATGATTTATATCCAGGTCAATTTGCCTTTAGCCAAGAAAACAGCCAAGGTATTTCGTATTTCGATCAGCTTATTGGCAATGGCTGGGTGCGTCAGGCGATTGAAGACGGAATGCCGGTGGAAGAAATGAAACAAAAATGGGAGAAAGATGTAGAAACATTTATGAAGATCAGAAAGAAGTACTTGCTTTACTAATGAGAGGGGCTCCCTCTCTTTTTTATGCAAGAAGACTTCAAAACCAAAATAATGTAACGAGGGTGAATCAATAGACTCGCTCTCGGCTGTTTTAAAGCGAAAAAGCAATGATTTACCGGAATGTTTCTAATTAACGGGATTCTTTTTTGGATCGAGTGTTTGAATGATTTTTAGCAAATTTTTTTCGGACATAGCGGCACATTTAAGTGTATAATCGGAAGGATGTTACCAAATATATAAAAATATTACATTTGAGGCAAACAAGGAGTTTTTTAATTTCGGTTGCAATATATTTTAAGTACAAGGAAAGGGGGAATTAGATGAAAACAATTGCTCATCCGCAAATGAAGACGAAGAGATGGAAACAGACTGTATGGAGTACGTTAGTTATTATTGTCTTCGCTGTGGTCGGAATCGTTATGTTTGTAAACGCTTACATAAACCGTTCGCTTCCGCAAACAAAGGGAGAACTTTCTGTACCGGGATTGTTGGCGGAAGTGAAAGTCGTTCGGGATGAAAACGGTGTTCCGCACATTACCGCGAAAAATGAGCATGATTTATTTTTTGCCCAAGGTTTTGTTCAGGCACAGGATCGTCTGTTTCAAATGGATTTAAGCAGACGGCAGGCGTCGGGCCAATTAAGCGAAGTGATTGGCGAGGCGACGGTCAAGCGCGATAAATTTTTCCGCACGCTCGGATTGCGCCGCGCCGCGAAAGCCTCCTATGACGCATATAACGAAGAAGCGAAAAAGGTGCTGCAGGCGTTTGCCGACGGTGTCAACGCCTATATCGAGCTTGCCAAACAGGAAGGGAGGCTGCCGATTGAGTTTCGGCTGCTTGGCTATGAGCCGAAGCCGTGGACTCCGATAGATTCGCTAACGATTGGAAAGTATATGGCCTTTGACTTAGGCGGCCATTGGCAAGGGCAGGCGTTCCGCTATTGGACGCTTAAAAACTTGCCGAAGGAAAAAGCGTACGATCTATTTCCCTCCTATCCCAAAGACGCACCAACGATTGTGCAAGCATACAAAGATGTACAGCTTTCCGTTGAAAAAGCGTTTGCGTCCGCTGTCATTCCGCGGGAATGGAATGGTAGCAACAACTGGGTAGTCAGCGGTAAGAAAACAAAAAGCGGCAAACCTCTTTTGGCGAATGATCCTCATTTATCGCTAAGCACCCCGTCCATTTGGTATCAAATGCATTTGCAGGCCCCCACCTTGAATGTCAGTGGAGTGATTTTCGCAGGAATCCCAGGCATCATTTTAGGACATAACGAGCATGTAGCGTGGGGCGTGACAAACACCGGACCGGATGTGCAAGATTTATATATCGAAAAAAGAAATCCAGCCAACAAGCGGCAATTTTTGTACAACGGAAAGTGGGAAGACGCGAGGGTCGTGAAAGAGCCGATCAAAGTCAAAGGCGGCAAAACGATTCCATATAAGGTGACGATTACAAGGCACGGTCCTGTCATTTCCGATTTTGCATATAAAGATGACAATATGGCGTTCTCACTATGCTGGACGGCGCTGGATCCATCTACAGAGCTGCAGGCCATCTTGGAAATGAATAAAGCAACGAACTGGCAGCAGTTTGAAAAAGCGCTCGAGCATTTCCATGTTCCGACGCAAAACTTTGTTTTTGCGGCAAAAGACGGAACGATCGCGTATAAAGCAAACGGGAAGATTCCGGTTCGCAAAAAAGGAGACGGTCTGCTTCCGGTCCCAGGATGGACGGACGAATACGAATGGATCGGATTTATTCCGTTTGACAGGCTGCCGCGTGTGGTAAATCCAAAAGAAGGATTTATTGCTACGGCGAACAACAAGGTGATAGGAAATCACTATTCATACCATATCAGCCACCACTGGGCGCAGCCGTGCCGTTATATGCGGATTGCGCAAGTGCTTGAAAGCAAAAATAATCTCACGCTCGAAGACATGAAAAAGCTGCAAATGGATCAAACCAACTTATGGGCGAAAGAATTTGTGCCGGTATTGGTGCAAGCGGTGGCTAGCGAGCCGCTTTCCAAAATCGAGCGAAAAGTGCTCGCCGAGCTGCGCAATTGGGATTATGTCGATCGCAAAGACGATGCCGCCCCGCTGATTTTCCATTTGTGGATGAAAGAAATTCCGAAAGTTTTGTTCCGTAAAGATATTCCGCCACAAGTGGATAAGTTGTTTGAAGGAAAACAGATGGTGGTTGATGAGTTGCTGCGGCGGGCGGCGAAAGGAGATGTCTCGCCATGGTTTACGGAAAACGGCGGATTTGCCCGTGTGCTTGCGACAGCGCTGCATCATGTTACCGACCAGTTGGCGGAAAAATACGGCGCTGACCCGTCGAAGTGGAAGTGGGGAGACTATCATCGACTTTACTTTGCCCATCCGATGTCAAGTTCCTCCCCGTTGCTGCAGTTTTTCTTCAATCGGGAAAAGCCGGTTTCTGTCGGCGGCAGCCAAGTGACGGTGCAGGCAGCGAGCTTCACGGACGAAGGCATTGTCAACCATGGCGCTTCCTGGCGGTTTGTCATCGATGTAAACGATATCAAGCATGGCTACCATATCGTCGGGCCTGGTCAGGCGGGGCATTTCAGCAGCCGCTGGTATCATGATCAAATCGATGATTGGGTGAAGGGAACATATCATGTGACAACATTAGGGAAAGTAGAAGGTGGGGATGTACTTACTTTAACACCAAAAGAATAGTTGCCACAAACAAGAGCCTATTCCTTTTTTCTTAGCAGGATTGTTTCCACGCTAGACGAATGTATAAGTCAAGCAATGTATATAGGGGAGGAGAAATGGATGTGTTGCATATTAAGAAGATAAGGTCGATTTACTGTTTGTTGGGAGCAGTTATTGTTTTTGCTTTAACGTCGTGCAGCGAGGAAGCAAAGCAACCAACGCGGGGGATAGAATCCCATGCGGAAGAAACAAGCGGGGCAGAAAAACCACCGGTTCATGTGGACGAGAAAGTTATTCGCAATATTGACTGGCAGGTAAGCCCCGTTTTCTCAGCAGGCGGCTATCAAATGAGAGGCGTGCCTAATAAGGTCGCCTTTATCGATGCGCCATTCTTTGCCAATCAAAACGGCAAATATATGTGGCATTTCTGGGGCGATTCCATTCCGGAAGGAAAGCTGACGATCGTGGCAGTAAAAGAAGGCAGCGGCGCTATCACACCTGCATTAACATGGGACGGAAAAAGTGTTTGGACAACACGCGACCTAGGAGGCCCAAATAACGGAGCAGATGCCCATTTGCCGTCGAATATGATGCTTGGCGAACGAGGAAAATGGGCGTTGCTTGTCTACATTGGGGATACGTTTTGGGATTATGTGGTGGTGGAAGTGAAATAACGGATTGGAGATAAACACCCTTGCCCTTCTCCTTAGAAGCAGGGGAAGGGTGTTTATATTTTCTATTATTCTCCGACATACCTTCGCAGCACACGATCGACCGCACTCCCGTATGTTTCCCCGAATAAGTTCAAATGCACAAGCAAATAGAAAAGCTGATATAATTGTTTCCGTTCATGATAATCGGAAGAAAGCGGCATGAGTTCGTTGTACGCTTCATAAAAGCGGCTAGGGAACCCGCCGAACAGTTCAGTAAAGGCGATTTCGAATTCATAGTGTCCGTAAAACACAGCGGGATCGATCAAGTAGGGAACACCGTTTGCGCCGACGAGCCAGTTTCCGCCCCACAGGTCGCCGTGCAATAAGGACGGAGAGCAATCTTTTGGCAACCAGCGTTCCAAAGAGGAAAGCAACTTCTCAAGCTTATTTCGCCGCTGTAGAGGCATGTGCCCTTTTTGTTCCGCAAGCCGAAGTTGCGGAAGCAGGCGGCATTCGTGGAAATAATCGATCCAATTGTCGTACCATCCATTTTTTTGCGGTAATAGTCCAATATAGTTGTCTTCCGCAAATCCAAATGCCAAGCCGCGGCATTGATGAAGGCGGGCGATGCCATGCCCGAGCTGTTCGGCCGTTTTGTTAGTTTTCTTTCCTTCAATCCATTCTAAAACCAAAAACCCGTACTCCTTCGCTTCTTTCATGCCGTAAACGAACGGAACGCGGATGGCGTTAGCGTTTCGAATGGTCTCCAATCCTGTCTGTTCACATTCGAAAAAACGGTGTGGAAAGGTGCGGCGCATTTTTATAAAATATGGCTGCTTTTCGCTTTGAACGTAGAAGGCGTCATTGATATCGCCTCCGTGCACGCGGCGGTATTGTTGAATCGGGGAGAAATCGCCGATCGAATGTAGCGCTTCTTGCAAGATCGCTTCCACCTTCACCGGCCATTCCCCGCTTTCCATTCATCGTTGATCTCGCGCAGCACATCGCCGATTTTCCGCTTGTTGATGACAACGTCGGCGATGTCATCAAGTTCAGTCGGTTCCCAGTTGACGATCGCGATTTTCGCTCCGTTTCGTTTGGCGACGAGCGGAAGCTGATTGGCAGGCGATACTTGCAAGGAAGAGCCAAGGATGATCAATACATCCGCTGTTTGCGCTGCTTGCCATGCTTGCTCGAGCGCCTGTTCCGGCAGCATTTCGCCGAACAGGACAACGGACGGGCGCAAAAAGCCTCCGCATTCGCACGTAAATCGATGCTCCAGATATACGATGCTGTTAAACGTGTTGCCGCACTGCTGGCAATGTACCGTCCGTAATGAACCATGCAGTTCAATGACGTGACGGCTTCCGGCCTGCTGGTGAAATCCATCAACATTTTGCGTCACAATTTCCTGAATAAGACCGCGCTGCTGCCAATCGGCTAAAATCATGTGCCCTTCGTGCGGCCGGCATGCTTGCAGCGTACGAATGCGGTATTGATAAAATTCGATAAATGCCTGCCGATGGTGCTCGAGCGCGTAGGTGCTAGCGAGCTGCTGCGGATTAAACCGTGTCCATAGCCCCGTTTTTTCCGAGCGAAAGTCGGGAAGCCCGCTTTCCGTCGACATCCCGGCTCCGGTCAGCACCACGGCGTGACGGGATGACATTAACCATGACGCAATCATATTTCCCCTCTCCTTTACGCATAAGTAGGTACTTCTATTTTATATGAAATCGAAAAAATTCCCTATCTTCATCTTTCGACAATCATTTCGCTTTCTCTTTTTTCCAATTTTCGCTATGATAGAGATGGTAATAAAAATTAGGTAAGGAGGCGTGATCATGAGCAAAAAAGTATTGATTGTAACGGGGGATGCGGTAGAAGCGTTGGAAGTGTATTATCCGTACTATCGCCTGCTTGAAGAAGGTTATGACGTCACGATTGCCGCGCCAAAGAAAAAGAAATTGCATACCGTGGTCCATGATTTTGCCGACTGGGATACGTATGTAGAAAAGCAAGGGTATTTGATTGACGCGCATGCAGCGTTTGCTGATATCGATCCAGCGCAATATGACGGACTGGTCATTCCAGGCGGGCGCGCGCCGGAATATATACGCCTTGATGAAGATTTGCGGCGTATTGTGCGCCATTTCTTTGAAGCGAATAAGCCAATTGCGGCGATTTGCCATGCGTCGCTCATTTTTGAAACAATGCCAGATGTGTTGAAAGGCCGCAGCTTAACGGCTTACATCGCGTGCAAACCAGGCGTAGAAGCGTTAGGGGCAACGTATGTATCGGACAGCACCATACACGTCGACCAAAATCTTGTTTCTGCTCATGCTTGGCCGGACTTGCCTGCCTTTATGCGCGAATTTCTCCGTTTGCTTCAAAAATAAGGAAATAAACGTCCCCTCAAGGCAACTTGAGGGGACTTATTTATGTCAAGCAAATAATAGAATCATTGCTACGCATTCGGAGTTTTAAGTGGCTATGCCTTTTGTTTCTTCTATTTTCGCTTTTTGCACTTTTGTTGCTAAATATACCCCGAATAGCACAATTATGCCGCCGATGAGCTGGGAGGCGGAAATGCTTCCGCCAAGCAAAAAGGTGATGACCGCGGTAAATACGGCGATCAAATTTAAATAAACGCCGGCATAGCTCGGTCCGACTTTTTTGACGGCTATATTCCAAAATAAAAAAGAGAGAACGGACGGAAACAAGCATATGTAGCTAATGCCGATGATACCGGTTTTACTGACTTCGGCGAGCGGAAATGGCTGTAAGCATAGAAACGGCAGTAAGAGGATAATGCTGAAAAATACCGAACAAGTTGTTGCCGTAATCGGCGGGACGGCTAGTTTTTTGCCGATAATCGAGTAAAGCGCCCAGACAACGCCGGCAAGCAGCATCATCAAATCGCCGCGGTTATAGTTGGTTTGGAAAATCCATTGTAAATGCCCGTTCGTTAAAATAAACAAAACGCCGACAAGCGAAAGAAAAAAGCCGATGAGATTGAGCCACGTCACCCGTTCTTTTAAAAGAAAATACGATAAAATAACGATAGTTGCTGGATTCAAGGCATTGACGATCGCCGCGTTCATCGGCGATGTATATTCAAGCGCCCTGTACAGAAGTAGATTATAGCCGGTAATGCCAAGAATGCCAGTGATCATGAGCGGAAGCCACCATTGTTTGACCACTTCTTTGTAGCGCGGACGTTCCCATAAATAAGAAATAGGAAGAAGAAAAACAAAGGCGACGCTCCAACGGATAAATGTCAGCCATAAAGGCCCGGTTTCTGTAATGACATACTTGCCAAAGATGTAATTTCCCGCCCAAAATAAATTGGCCAGCACTAAAAAAGCTTTTTCCCTCATCACAGGCCTCCCATCCCTCTTTTTCTTTATTGTACTAAAATTTGGTCGTTCGCGGAGACAAAAATTTTTTCAGGTGATATTCGTCTGGTTGCAACAATCATTGCGTGAAGTTGGTGAAGGGATGGCTTGCGGAATCGACGGCTGTGAGTAAATTTCCATCCTTTTCTTTTTTTTAATAAGATAAGGGTTGTCTTTTTTCCTTTAATAGGATAACATGTGTACCGTAGAAGATTTTGAGATGGATAAAAATGTAAAAGAAAGGTAGATTGTAATGGCATTACCAAGTGGTGCAACAATGAACATTACGATTCGTCTTCAATTTGAAAAAGATCGTGTCTTATTCAGCGATATCGCCGCAGCGATTGGGAAAGCAGGCGGAGACATTGTCGGGATTGACGTCATTTCCTCAAGCAAAGTACATACCGTACGCGACATTACCGTCAGTGCGTTGGATACAAAGCAATGTGATCTTATTATTGAAGCGCTTAAAAAAATTCAAGGTGTTAAAATCATTAACGTATCAGACCGGACGTTTTTGATGCATATCGGCGGAAAAATTGAAACGAAATCGAAAATCCCGGTCAAAACGCGCGATGATTTATCGAGAGTGTATACTCCGGGAGTGGCGCGGGTGTGCACGGCAATTGCACAAGACCCAAGAAAAGCGTATTCGCTGACGATTAAGCGCAATACGGTTGCGGTCGTTTCGGACGGCACAGCGGTATTGGGGCTGGGCGACATCGGCCCTTACGCGGCGATGCCGGTGATGGAAGGAAAGGCGATGCTGTTTAAACAGTTTGCCGGGGTCGATGCCTTTCCAATTTGTTTGAATACGAAAGATACGGAAGAAATCATTCAAATTGTCAAAGCGATTGCGCCGGCGTTTGGCGGCATTAACCTTGAGGATATTTCGGCACCGCGCTGTTTCGAAATTGAAAAACGGCTAAAAGAAGAGCTTGACATCCCAGTGTTTCATGATGACCAGCATGGTACAGCGGTGGTGTTGCTTGCCGGATTGTTAAACGCGCTCAAAATCGTCGATAAAAAACTAGAAGATATTAAAGTCGTATTGACAGGAATCGGCGCCGCAGGAATTGCCTGCACGAAAATCCTGCTGGCGGCTGGCGTGCGCAATATTGTCGGTGTCGACCGCTACGGCGCCATCCATCGCGATGAAAAATACGATAATCCGTATTGGCAGGAATATGCGCAAATAACTAACCCGGACAACGAAAAAGGAAGCTTGTCCGATGTCATCGCCGGTGCAGACGTGTTTATCGGCGTTTCCGCTCCAGGCATTTTGAAGGTGGAAGATGTGAAAAAAATGGCGCGCGACCCAATCGTGTTTGCCATGGCCAACCCAGTGCCGGAAATCGATCCAGAACTCGCCGAACCGTATGTCCGCGTGATGGCGACAGGGCGCTCGGATTATCCGAACCAAATTAACAACGTGCTATGCTTCCCTGGCATTTTCCGCGGTGCGCTTGATTGCCGCGCCAAAGAAATCAACGAAGAAATGAAGCTCGCTGCCGCGAAAGCGATCGCTTCCGTCGTCACGGAAGACGAACTCAATGAAACTTATATCATTCCAAGCGTATTTAATAGCAAAGTAGTAGAACGAGTGCGGCAAGCGGTCATCGAAGCAGCGTACCGGACCGGCGTGGCGCGGAAAGATAATATTCCTTTAGGGGGATATACAGGGGAGTAAAAATAAGCGGACATTATCCTCTGACAATTGCAAAATAATAGCTGCGGCCTTTTCTCGATATTCCATCGGGGAAAGGCCGTTCAGTTTTTCTTGAAAGCAACTTGTGATGTAAAAATGAATTATATTCAGACCCACGAAATACAACTTCGCAGGCTTGCCTCTAGTGCAAGCTCATCCAGCGATAAAACCTCCAGACCATCGCCATAAACAGCGAATACCCAACAAACGAATATATGTGTTTCCATTCAGAGCTGTGGACAAACCATCCTATTGTCTCTGCCTGTTTTTCGATCCATGTCATCAGCAGGCCCATTGCGATGAGAAAACCTCCTCGTTGCCATGGATGAAGCCTTGCCATGACGTAAAGAAAAAAAGTGACAAAGAGCGGCAGGCCGATTAAGGTGAAGGAAAGATCAATCGAAAAAATGGCTGGGAACGGCCTGTGTGGGAAATGGTACCATCCATTTCCGACAAAATAAAGGTCTAAATATGTTCCAATCCATGACGCAAAGAAAAGCGTAGAAATATAGGCAGGAGCGCGCTTAGTGCGAATGAAAGAAGGTGTTTTTGGCGATGATCGCCAGTTCCATTTTTTCGAGCGTTTCACAATAGGCATGGGTAATCTCTCCATTTATTTGTTCGTTTGATTTCACAAGGTATTCCACAACATTCCAATCATCAAACCAGTCGCCGCGCTCCGCTTCTTCATGGACAACATTTTTCCATGCATATAGGAGTCGCGGGCTGTAAATTCGGGGCACCCCCGGCTGTATTTGACAATCTTTAATCCGCCGGCGGTATGGTTGCCTAGGGGCCAATTCCCAAACATCATTGAACAGATGGGGCCAATAATCTTTCCGTGTCCCGGTATGGGGGTGAAGCGAAGCCCAGCGGAACACTCTTTCCAATGTGTCGCTGTTTTGAAACAGCAACGAGTACAGCCGCTTTCCTAATAAAATCCGTTCATGCAGCGAATGGAATTGATGGAGCGTTTGACCGATGAGAACGGTATTTCCTTGTTGATCCTCGTACGGAAACAAAATATGGTTTAAGCTGAGAAAATCTTGCAGTTTGAATTCGATGGTATGGAAGACGCTTTTTTGAAAAACGGGATTTTGGATAACCCGTTTTTCCAAATAATTTTGCTCGTTAATGACCAGGGCAATGGCAAGAATATAAGGATCGCCGCGGCGCCAAAAATGGTTCCAAATCGTTTCCATGAAGGTCGATACGTGAAACATTGGGAGAAGATAAAACAGCGGTTTTCCCCGTTTTTTGCTTTCCTCATAAAGTAAAAATTGTGGATAGACATCTTGAAAAATAAGCCAGTTTCCGCGTTCCAAAAAGGAGAAGAAAGCTTGCCGTTCCTCCTCGGTCAATAAATACAGCAGCAGTTCCCCTTTTAAATCCGTCATATTCCAGCCGCCGTTTCTCGATACCATATGTCCTAAAAAAGCCCAATGAATTTCCGGGTGCCGCTTGTAAAAGTCCAGGTATGCCGCTGTTCTTGTGACGTTGTTTTCGTTTTTCTCCTTTGTCCGGGCTGCTATTTGCTGCACGAGCTGTTTTTCTTCCATTGTTAGATTGGCCTCTTTTACAATATCGCTCACCCCTTTCCTCTTTTTCTTTAACTCATTTTTGATCTCAAGAAGCAATGGGGAGAGGGAAGGAGTTTTCTTTTTTGCCCAAAACATGCGAACCACTCCTTCTGCGAATCGTTTTGCCGGTGCGGGAATAAGTATTAGAGGAGGATTATATATTACTAGGAAGGGATGGCGAGTGTGACATACAGCATGCCAGGCGAAATAGGCAGACTTGTAGCGATAGTGAAACGAGAGCAAGCTCCCGATGGATCTTGGCGCTACCCATTTGAAACTGGCATTTCTACCGATGCTTATATGATCATCTTATTACGCACGCTGGAAATAAATGATGAAGATTTGATTCGGAAGCTGGTGGAACGAATTGAAAGCAGGCAGGAGGGCAATGGGGCGTGGAAGCTTTTTTACGATGAAGGAGAAGGGAACCTCACCGCGACGGTGGAGGCGTATTATGCGCTTTTATATTCTGGATATCGAAAGAAGACGGATCCACATTTGCAAGCGGCGAAACAGCGAATTTTAGAAATGGGCGGAATCGAAAATGTGCATATGTTCGCGAAGTTTATGTTGGCCATGACTGGGCAATATCGCTGGCCGAAGTTTTTTCCGATTCCAGTTGAATTTTTGCTGCTCCCGCCTTCATTTCCACTTCATTTTTTTGATATTTCTGTGTATGGGCGGGCCAACCTCACACCGCTGCTCATTTTGACCGATAACAAATATTATCGAAAAACACGAAAGAGTCCTGACCTTTCCGATTTGTTTCTGTCGCGGGCCGAACGCGGCGAAAAATGGGGACTGCGTGCCGATCGTTTGTTTCTTTCGTACCTCAAACAAGCGCTCATCGGGCTGCCAAAGCAGATTCACGCCGTTGCGAAACAGCGTGCCGTCCGATATATGCTGCAGCGTTTGGAAGCGGATGGAACGTTTTATAGTTATTTTAGCTCGACGTTTCTGATGATTTTTGCGTTATTGTCACTGGGATATCCAAAGGATCATCCGGTCATTGTCAAAGCGGTCGAGGGACTCAAAACGTTTCGTTGTTCCATCAATGGACATACGCATATGCAATATACTACAGCAACGGTTTGGAATACCGCTTTAGCCAGTTACGCCCTGCAGGAGGTGGGCGTACCACCGTCCGATGCCGCCATTGAAAAGGCAAACCGCTATCTTCTTTCCCGCCAGCATTACCGATACGGAGATTGGGTCGTGCACAACCCTTACAGTTTGCCAGGGGGATGGGGATTTTCCAACATAAATACGATCAATCCTGATGTGGATGATACGACTGCTTCGTTGCGGGCGATTTACAGCCAGGCGTCCAAAAAAACTTCGTTTCGCCACGCCTGGAACAGAGGCCTTCATTGGCTGCTTTCCATGCAAAATGATGATGGGGGATACGGCGCATTTGAGAGAAACGTCAATAAACGTCTGTTTCATTATTTTCCTATTCAAGGAGCGGAGTTTTTATTGACAGACCCATCGACAGCGGACTTAACGGGAAGGACGCTGGAATTTTTGGGGACATTTGCGAATTTGACGAAAGATCATCCACCTATCGCGCGCGGGATCAAGTGGTTGATCGACTATCAAGAAAAAAATGGGTCGTGGTATGGTCGGTGGGGGATTTGTTATATATACGGTACATGGGCGGCGGTAACCGGAATGATCGCTGTCGGTGTTCCCCGGACGCATCATGCCATCCAAAAGGCGGCGAAATGGCTATTAAGCATTCAAAACAGCGATGGCGGGTGGGGAGAGTCGTGTAAAAGCGACAGCGCAAAAACGTACGTACCATTGCGGGCAAGCACTACCACTCATACCGCCTGGGCGCTAGATGCCTTGATCGCTGTCTTTGATCAACCAATTCCGGAAATTCAAGCCGGGATTAAATTTCTGCTTCAATCTATAAAAAAAGAGGATTGGACGGCTTCGTATCCGACAGGTCAGGGGATGGCTGGCGGATTTTATATTCACTATCATAGTTACCGCCATGTATTTCCGTTGTTAACGTTAAGTCACTATGAAAAGAAATTTGGATTGCTTCCGATTTGAAAATTAATTCAAGAAGATTTGATTTATCTTTATCAAGTGGCTAACCTAAAAAATGTAAAAAAACAAGTGTTTGGACAAGAGCGGAACTTCGATGAGCAACAAAATCCAAAATTGTTTTATAATTGCAGTAAACCTGATATATCAACAAAAATTACGTATTTTTTAACTAAAGCAAAAAACACAACTGCCGCTTTACTGCAAAACTTAGTATACTGATAATGTTTAGCGTAAAACGTTGATACATCAATATGTTGTTATTGTTTAAAAAGAGGTTTTATCTGAATGTAGTGGGATATAAAGCTACTAGAACCCCATGTTATAAGGCATGGGGTCCTTGTTTTGTCCGAACGTAGAGAGATGTAAAGGAGTGAGGGGCTATTTTTTGTTAGAGAAATATTTTTCTAAAAAGACAAAATAATGGTATAATTTTCAAGGATAATAGTTTTTGCAGTATACAAAGAAATAGACGGAGGTCATTTATGAGGATACGCGACTGGGATCGGAATTTAAAAATGCGTCTATTTGGTGAGGCGCTCGTCAATATCACTTTTTGGATGTTTTTCCCGTTTATGGCGATATATTTTACTGAATCGTTTGGGAAAGATAAGGCAGGAATCTTGTTAATCATCTCGCAGCTTTTTTCCGTGATTGCTAATTTAATAGGAGGGTATTGTGCGGATGCGTTTGGGCGTAAACGAATGATGGTGCTGTCAGCCTATAGTCAAGGGGCAGCGTTTTTCTTTTTTGCGCTTGCAAGTTCGCCATGGTTTACTTCGCCGCTGGTCGGTTTTATTTGTTTTACGATCGCAGGAATTTGCGGATCTTTTTATTGGCCTGCAAGCCAGGCAATGGTGGCGGATGTCGTTCCAGAAAAAGACCGAAGCAGCGTATTTGCCGTGTTTTATACGTCCATCAACATTGCAGTGGTGATCGGTCCGATGATTGGTGGAATTTTTTACGAAAACTATCGCTTTGAACTATTGCTTGCCACCGCGTTTTCGTTTTTGCTGCTCGCTATGCTCCTTTCCAAATGGCTCCGCGAAACGGTTCCAGCGCAAGGAAAAGCAAGGTTAGCACGCGGGAAGTGGCATGAGTTTTTACGACAACAAGTCCAGCAATATAGTGTGATTGTACGTGATCGAATATTCCTATTGTTTATCATTGCCGGTATTCTTGTTGCACAAACGTTTATGCAGTTGGATTTACTGATTCCTGTGTATACGAAAGACACTGTGGAGAGACAAACGTTATTTTCGTTTGGTGATTGGTCGGTTACCGTTGGCGGAGAGAAAGCGTTTGGCCTTCTTATTTCGGAAAACGGCCTTCTTGTTGCACTGTTTACGGTATTGGTGACGAGATGGATGTCGCGTTATCATGAGCGCACGGCCTTTATTGGCTCTTCCATTGTTTATGGAGTGGCTATTTTCCTATTTGGCCAAACCATATCGATTTGGGGGCTTATTTTTGTGATGGCGCTGTTTACGTTTGGCGAACTGATGACAGCAGGAATCCAGCAAACATTTATTTCTAAATTGGCTCCTGAGGAAATGCGTGGCCAATATTTTGCGGCTGCGAGCTTACGCTTTACGATCGGGCGGATGATTGCCCCGCTTTCGATTACGGCAACGATATGGCTCGGGTATGAATGGACATTTTTCTTGTTAAGCATGCTTTCTTTCATCAGCGCAGCTTTATATACGGCGATGTTTCAACAGTTTGAAAAGCGGCGCGAGAAGCGGGCTGCGGCGTCATTATAAATGGTGAGGAGGAAGGGCATTATCCGTCATGGAAGATCGAACTGGTAGAAGCGGGGGTGGATGACGAGGAGTGAGTTTGCCGAATGGGTGAGAGCGTATGATGAGCACGGTATTTTGAAATTTCAGCAACCGCTCTCGAAATGATAAAGAACGGGTCACTTTTCATTTCAAGTCCGCTTCATTGGAGCAGCGTTAAAGAAACGGGGGTAGAAACAAACCGCATCGCCAAGTGCAAAACATTGGCATGCGGTTTTGTACACGTTTTATAATAAAAAAAGCTAAAGATGCACTTGTTGCTCCCTCAACATAAATTCCCTGATTCTGTCATAAAGATGAACTAGAATACAGACAACAGGAGAGGGGAAGCTCGGTGAAACAGCGTGTATCTTTAGAGGGAACCATACAGGGGGGCAATCGGCAAGAAAGAGAAACAAAGGATGCCGGAAGCGGTGCGGCGGCATTGGCGCGCTATGAGCAGCGGAAGCAAGCGCGTCTTTTAATGCGAGAGCGGCGGAAAAAGTATTACCGCACCTTCTTGCGTACGGCTTTGGCCATAGCGGCAGTGTGGATGATTGGTGCGTTAATATGGAAAGGATACATCACGTTGAAAAACGCTGCCAGTAGGGAAATGGCCGTGATGCGCCTTGAGGATGCGCTCAAAGATAAAGATGTTGCCGCGCTGCAAACGTATCTTCGTGTGCCGGACAAGACGATTCCGGTCAATGAAAAGACGCTCGCACCGTTGTTTTCGTACTTAGACGCGCACCCAAAAGCATATGAAACACTCGAACGCGACTTTGACAAACAGCGCAACATGAAGCATGTATACATAAAAGGATTGACGTCGAAGCCGCCCATTTTCACCATCAAAGTGTTTGGGGACCGCTATGTGTTTGAACCAACCTTATACTTTATTAACATTCGGTTGAATGAGCCGAATGATGAAATTTTTATTAACGGCGAGAAAGTAGAAGGGGAACCGACAAAAGATCCATTTGTGAAAAAAGTCGGCCCGTATTTGCCTGGAACATATACTATTGCGGTCAAGAAACAAGAAAAGCAGAATAGGGAAGCGAAAGTTCATTTATTTGGCGGTGCGCGTGTGCATGAAGTGGATTTAGCGAAAGAATAAAGATCCTTCGGCAAATGGAAGGATCTTTTTTTTAGTAGGAAAAGACCGCCTGGACGGTGGCTTTGATGATAATATCTTGCGTCTGAATCGGCGGAGCGGTTGAAGATTCTGCTAGCGTGGCCACTGATGAGTAAGGTGCCCGCGGGAAAGAGGGAGCGACGCTTTCTTCTTTGATTTGCAGCGGTATGTCGTGCATCGGCAGACCGATGGTGCGGGCGATGACGATCGCTTTTTCTTTGGCGTTTTTCACCGCCAGCATCAGCGCCTGTTGATAGTAAGGCTGTTCGTAAGCGAGGCGGAATTGGATGTGACGGGCGATGTTCGCGCCGTTGGTGACGGCGGTGTCGTAAATATTGCCGACTTTTTTTGTATCTTTGACGGTAATGTCGAAAATATGCTCGACTTCATAGCCGGTCAAGGTGTTTGTTCCATCAGAGTAATTATATTTCGGATAAATGGAAAACGAGGCGGTATCGATGTCCTCTTCACTGACCCCGATTGCTTTTAGTGCACGGATAACGTCGTTAGCGCGCTTTGCGTTTTCCGCGAGCGCTTCTTGGACGTTGGCGTGTTCGGTTCGGACCCCAAGAGTGATGATGACCGTATCGGGCTTTGCCGTGACCGCTCCCTGGCCCGTCACGGTGATCGTTTGCGCCATTGGTTTGGTTCGCTGCATCGGCATATACCATTCTTGCATGTCCTTTCTCTCCTTTCCCGGTTATGCCGCTTTGCGGTCATCATAATCATGGATGCGCCAGTAGTAGACGCGCGGTAGCCCGATATAACACCAATATTCTTTTAATAATGTCACTCCGACAAAATATACCATCTGCCAATCAATCTGTTTCATCCGTTTCTCTCCTTTGTCAATCCTTTTGTTAAAGCATATTCGTCCGCAGCGTTGTCCTATGCGCCATTTCCATCGAAGCAGAAAATCAAGATGAGGATGAAACAAAATGGTCATTTATACGTATGAAAAAAAGAGGACATGTTATAATGGAAGTAAATAAGAAGAAAGGGATGAACGATGAAACAGCTGTTGAAAACGTTATGGCGCTGGTTTGTTTCATGGAATATAGGAGTCGTGGTGGCCGTCATCGTGTTTTTTCTCGCCGATTTTCATTTCCTTCCTTCCTTTTTATCGGGAATGGGGGCGATGTTCGTTACATCCGCGATGATGAAAAGACGAGGTCATCGCATCACGGCGCAAGAGATGTTCAAAGAGGAAAAAGCGTATATTCGCTCCCAGATCCATGAAGCGCGGAAACAGTGGAAACAAATGCGGCGCGCCCGTTACCGCCTTCGCTCGCTGGGGATGTGGCAAAAAATCTCGCGTATGTGCATGATCGTCGACAAAATGATTCGTGCGGTGGAGCAGCATCCGCATCAATTTCGCATCGCTCAGCCGTTTTTCTTAAATGAATTGCCAATGGCGGTGACGATGATCGAAAAATATGTGTATTTAACCAATCAGCCTGTACGCAGTCAGGAGATGAAAGAAGTACTTTGGAAAACGGAACGGCTTCTCAATGAACTGGCGGAGACAGCAGAAAAACGGCTTCTGGAAATACTTTCAAATGACGTGTTTGATTTACAAGTCGAGGCGAAAATGCTCGAGCAATCGCTAGAGCAGCAAAAGCTTTCGGAAACGATGCAATGGAGAAAGGAGAACGACTATGAAACCGTCCGATAAGGTGCCAGACGGTGATCTGCAATATCCAGAGTGGACAAGCTCACTTGACTCGCTGCTAGAAAACCCGTTTTCCTTGCCGAACGAGCAGCCCGAAACGGCCGTAGAAGAGCAAAAGCAATCGACGCGGCTCATTGATACGTTAAAGCCAGAACATCGCGATAAAGCGCTTCAGCTTGCGAAGCAAATCGATCCGCGCAACCAGCAGGCAATCATCCAATACGGGGTGGCGGCGCAAGCGGAGCTGTCTAAGTTTTCCCATACGATTCTCCATCATGTGCAAACGAAAGACGCGGGTCCTGTTGGCGAAGTGATCAGCGATTTAATGACGAAAATTAAAGAGGTTAATCCGGATGATTTGCTTCCGGCGAAAAAAGGGCTGCTTTCGCGGCTGTTTGGCACGGTGTCGAAATCGCTGCAGGGGCTTGTTGCCAAGTATCAAAAAATCGGCGTCGAAATTGATAAAATCGCCGATCAGCTCGAGAAACACCGGCAGATGCTGTTTCGCGACATTATGATGCTAGAGACGCTGTATGAAAAAAATAAAGAATACTTTGATGCGCTAAATATTTATATCGCCGCGGCGGAATATAAATTGGAAGAATTGCGGACAAAAGTGATTCCGGAAAAACGCGCTCAGGCAGAACGGTCGGGAAACCAAATGGAAATGCAAGAAGTCAACGATTTGCTGCAGTTTGCCGATCGTTTGGAAAAGCGGATTCACGATTTAAAATTAAGCCGGCAAGTAACGATTCAAACGGCTCCGCAAATCCGCATGATTCAGCATATGAACCAAACGCTCGTCGAGCGCATTCAATCGTCGATTTTAACGGCGATTCCGCTATGGAAAAACCAAGTCGTGATCGCCTTGACCTTATTCCGCCAGCAAAAAGCGGTCGAGGCGCAAAAGCAAGTGGCGGAAACGACGAATAACTTGCTGCTTCGCAATTCGGAAATGTTGAAAACAAACAGCATTGAAGTCGCAAAGGAAAATGAGCGCGGGCTCATTGACATTGAAACGTTGAAAAAAACGCAGGAAAACTTGGTGTCTACCTTAGAGGAAACGTTGAAAATTCAGGAGGAAGGCCGCCGCAAGCGGCTACAGGTCGAACGGGAGCTTGTGACGATGGAAGAACAGCTGAAACAGACGCTATTGTCATTAAAACGCAACGATCGATGAAGGAAAAGCTGACCTCATTTGATGGGGTCAGCTTTTCTATTTCTCGTCATCATGATCAGCTTCACGGCGGACGTCGAATTCTTCCGCCATCTCCGTTTGCCATTTATGTCCAAATAAAGGTACACTTTCTTCTTCTTGGCCGCGAAGGATGAAGCGTTGGACATAAGCATGGAACAACACTTCACCGAGCGCGACAAGCAGCGCGGAAAAGAATGCAGCGTTTAAAACCGCGGCACCGCTGCCATCGTAAAAAGCGCCAATGCCGATCCATACGCCGACAAAGGCGAGGCCGAAGTCCGCAATCGTCGCTGACAGATTTCCAAAGCGCGGGAGGAGGTATAAATCGCCGAGCACGTAAGCAACGAGTGTCATCCACAGGCTGAACCATAACAGTTCTGCTGAGGAGATGCGTAAAAATAACGGGACGATCGCAAAAAAGACGGTAGCCAGCAACACGTACTTTAATGCAAGTGCGATTAAATGTCTCATTTCTATACGCCATCCTTTAACCGAACATTATTCAGCCGGGAAATTTGGTCCTTCCAATTTTTTATCCCCGTATCCAGGTTGTTTTTCGCTATTTTTTTCAGATTGCTGCTTTTTTTGTTGCTGTTCGAGATTGTTGTTTTGCTTTGGTTGTTTCATGATGTTCATCCTCTCTTCCATAATGGTTTACCATTAGTTTGCCGTCTTGGTGCGAATGTATGCATGCAATACCCATAAACTTCCTCTTTTTATTTTGCCTCGTTGTTCCACATTAATAGTGAGCGGGAATGAACAAGGAGGAATGTGGTCATGGAAAAGAATGAACAGTTGCAGATTGCAGGAAGACAATACGCGCCATCCGATGAAGAAGCGTCGTCTTTTTTCGATGCTGCGCTGGCACAAACGCATGAGCAGGTGAGCGATGTGTATGCGGAAGGGACAGTGGAAGCGGTCATCGATAACGTGAAGGGAAAAGACATTCCTCTTTCCGAGGAACGAAAACAGTAACAGCGGAGCGTCAAGGCGGAAAAAGCCTTGACGTTTTTTCATCTCTTCGATTTATAATAGAGGTTGTACAATTTATTCAACAGGGAGAGAGACAGAAGTGTGGTTGGCTGCTGCTGTGATGACCGCGGTTTGTTTCGGCATTAACAATACGCTGTTTAAATGGAGCACGCGCCATTCCATGTCGAAACAACATATTCAGTTTTATTTTTATATGGTGGCGTTTAGCATCATGGCGTTGTATGGATGGATGGCAAAATCGCTCCATCCGAGCGCGGCATCGATGATGCTCGGGGCGCTGATCGGGATTTGCAATGCGACGGGAAACATGCAAATGACCGCGGCGTTTGAGAAAGGGCCAGCCAGTTTGACGGCACCGCTTATTGCCGTCAATGCGATTTTTCCGGTGCTGGCAGCGGGGATGATTTTTGGCGAACATATTCCGCTTTTACATTGGATCGGCATTTTATGTATGTTATGTTCAGCCGCAATCATTCAATATACTCCGAAAGTGGAGAAAGGAGATTACGAATACATACCTTGGCTGCTCCATATCGCCATGGCGATCGTTTCGTTTGGAATAGTAGGAATTTTAATGAAGTGGTGCTCGGTCGTCGGAATCGGTTCGCTTGACTTGCTCACGGCGATGTATGGAGGCGGCGGACTGTATTTATATTGGAGCTGCCGTAAAACGATTGTCCAAAAACGGGAGTTTCGTGTTGGCGCAATGGTGGCTTTTTTCAGTGTCATCGGTTTTAGCTGTTATTTTTATGCGCTTACGACGGGCGTTGCATCGGTCGTCTTTCCTGTTGTCAGCTTGAACTGCCTCATTGTCGTTATTTTAGGCTGTTACTTATTCAAGGAAAGACTAAAAGCGTACCAGCTGATCGGCATTGCGGCTGCCTTATGCGGATTAGTTTTGACAAAATTGTAGGAGAAAAAGGAAAGAAAAACAGTTCGCTCCCGTTTATACTACTAATACTTTTTGGCTTGTACCGGACGACTATATGTTGCGCGTGCCGTTCGGAAAGCCGATTCTCGTCGCGTAAAATGTACGGAATGCCTTAAAATGTGCTGGTTTTAAGGCATTCCGTTTTTTTATTTATTGATAAAGGCAATTATGAAAACAAAACTTAATGTTATAAAAAATAACAAAATTTAATAAGTAAACGGTTACAAAGAGAAATCAATATTGAAATCTGTTTGTTATGTGTTATATATTATTACATATAAAGTTATAAAAAATAACATTAAGGGGGAGAAGTGAATGGATGGCAAAATGCTAGCTGCAGGTCTTGACGCATTATGGGTAATGGTGAGCGCGGTGCTAGTAATCGGCATGCAGGCCGGGTTTGCTTTGCTGGAAGCAGGGTCGACGAGAATGAAAAATTCGGGGCATGTCGCTGGCAAACAGATTCTCAGCTTTGCGATCGCCTCGCTGGCGTTTTGGGCGTTTGGCTTCGCGATTACGTTTGGAGAGGGAAACCGCCTGATCGGCACGGATGGATGGTTTTTGCAAGGGGATGAAAAAACGTTTGCTTCGTTGTCATGGGCGAATGTTCCGCTAACATTGAAATTTTTATTTCAACTCGGCTTTGCCGGGGTATCGCTTGCGATCGCCTGGGGAGGATTTGCCGAGCGCGCCAAGTTATCGGTCTATTTTCTGTTTGGAACGATTTTTACGATTGCCATATATCCGGTCATTGGCCACTGGGTATGGGGTGGCGGATGGCTTGGCGAAATAGGCATGCAAGATTTTGCTGGCTCTACGGTCGTGCATTTGCAAGGGGCGATCGCCGCGCTAGTGGCGACAGTTTTGCTTGGACCGCGCATCGGCAAGTTTAATAAAGATAAAACGCCGAATGTTATTCCGGGGCACAACCAAGTGTATACCGTCATCGGCGGATTAATTTTATGGATCGGCTGGTTTGGCTTTAATGCAGGAAGCACAATGGCGGTAGGCGATGGCTTTTTCGGTTATGTAGCGTTAACGACGAATTTAGCGGCCGCGGCGGGAGCAGTTGCCGCGATTGTCACAGCGAAAATCATGGTTGGAAAAGCGGATATTCCAGCGATGGTCAACGGGGTGCTTGCCGCGCTTGTGGCGATTACAGCGGCGTGCGCTTTCGTCGAACCGTGGGCGGCGGTAGTAATCGGCGCGGCTGCCGGCTCATTGACATTTTGGACGTCGATTTATTTTGAGCGAAAAGGGATTGATGACCCGATTTACGCGTTTTCCGTGCACGGCATTGCCGGCATCATTGGTACGATTTCGACCGGATTTTTTGCTTCGCCGCGTTTAGTCGAAATAACAGGAATCGGCAAGGCTGGCCTTGTGTATGGCGGCGGATTTCATCAATTGATCGTGCAGACAGTCGGCGTGCTCGGCGCGGCGGTTTATGTAGCAGTAGTTTCCTTTGTCGTCTTGTTTGTATTGAAGAAAACGACTGGATTGCGCGTAACGGTGGAACAAGAAATTTCCGGATTGGATATTAGCGAACACGGTTCATACGGCTATCCGGAGCAGTTAGATCCTGCCTACCAGCCAAAGCCGATGGTGCAGCAGTAATTTTGTTTTACGGAGAACTTTCATGGAATCGTTATATGAATGGGTGAAGCAATTGGAAGAGGCACAAACGATCGGGGAGCTTCGTCTGTATCACGATGAGCTCGCCAGACAGCTGCGTTATTGGCTGCGCTGGGAGGAACTTGAAGCTATTTCTGAAATCGTCGCTGAGGCGCACGATGCGATGATGAGGCGGGTGTTTTGCCTGGCGGAAGAGGAAACATTGCGCGCGGCAGTCGGCGTCCGTCCGCGAAAATGGTGCTGGTATGTGATGGGAAGCATCGGGAGGAGGGAGCCTACAGTATGGACGGACCAAGATCATGGCATATTGTTTGCCTGCGCGGAGCAGGAAGAGAAACAATGTTATGAATTCATCCGCTATATGGCCGCTGTAGGAACGAATTATCTGCACGAAATTGGCTACCCGTATTGTTCCGGCTACGTAATGGCGACAAACAAACGGTGGGGGCAGTCGCTTCGCGATTGGGAGCAACAGATCAAGATGTATATAAGCGGCTGTCTCCCTAACGATATCCGCTTTTTGTTTATTGCGATGGATATGCGGCCGATTTATGGGGATAGCGAGCTGGTTACCGACAGCAGGCGAACGCTGTTTTGCTCGATGAACAAGGAGAGGCGGCTGCTGCGGCAAATCGGGGAGCATGTGATGTTTCCTGACGTCCCTTTAGGCTGGCTAGGCAACGTGCAAATAGAACGATGGGGGCCCCACAGCGGAGCGATTCATATGAAACATAGCGGCTATGTGCAAATCGTCAATGCGTTAAAGTGGCTAACGTGTGTTGCTAATATTTCCACAGCGACGACGTGGGAACGATGGCGCGAGATCACAAACAAGAAGCTGCTTCCTTTGTCGTTGGCGGAGGAAGTGAGGGAAGCGCTCTTGACGTATTACTACATTCGGCTAAAGTATGCAACAGAAGCGGCAAGCGAGCGGGACTATGTGCTATGGCGCACGCTGGAAGCAAACGAACAAAAACGGCTGAAAAAAGCGATGAAGACCGCCAAAAAGTTGCAGCGGCTTGTCTTGCGGCAGGCAGGTGGTATAAGTGAGTGAGCGGCATCGTTTTTGGCAGCGGGCGCTTCGCTTGCTGTCGCTAGAAATACCGCGCGAAGCATCGTCAGCCTTCCTGGACGGGGAGCATTCGCTGCAGCAGGAAATGTGGCTGCGGTCGCTGCGGAAAGAAAAACGGCAGCAAATCGATATGAACACTCCTTTAGAAGAAGTGTCCTTTATGATTATTGACATGGAAACGACAGGATTTTCTCCGCAGCAGGGCGACGAAATTTTGGCGATGGCGGCGGCAAAAACAATAAGCGGAATCGTAAAAGAGACATATTTTACGTTCGTTTGTCCGGAAAAAGCCATTCCGCCGCACATTTCGGCGCTGACGGGAATTCAAACGAAAGACGTATTGCATGCCCCGCGCCTAGACGAGGCGCTCCGTTCGTTTTTATCGTTTATTCATGGCGGAGTAATGATCGGTTATCACATTGGCCATGATTTATCGTTTCTCCGCCACTTTCTTTGGATGTATTACCGGACGAAATGGACCGTACGCTTTTTCGATATGCAACCGATAGTGGAAATGATTTTGCGCTGTTCGTGCCCTACGCTCGATGAGGCGCTGCGATATTATGGAATCCCCTGCGAAAAACGGCATACGGCTGACGGTGATGTGGAGGCGATGGCAAAGCTATGGAAGGTGTTATTCGAGGAATTAAAGCAACGCAACATCGAAACATTGCATGATTTGTACGCAGCGTTAAGTATACGGTAAAAAGGCTATCTCCGGCAAGAGGGAGATAGCCTTTCGCGTTATAATGGCTTCGTCGGCGTCGGTTCCGCATAGCCTGCTTTATATTTTTCATCGATCATTTGGCGAATTTCCTTGATGGATTTTCCTTGCTCATAGGCGGCGATGGATTCAGCGGCAATATCGAGGCAGACGCCGCATTTGGTTGCATGGTCATCCCAAACGACAGAGCCGTCTTTTCTCGTTTCATGAACGAAACAATCATAGTTATTTTTATGTCCGGCCGCTTCGCCGCAGCCGCAGTAGCAAGGAATATGCTCGAGCAAGTCTTTATGCTTGGCGGCTTGCTGATACAAAACAGCCATATCTTCTTCAAAATTGCTTAAAAAGGTTGGAAGATGGTCGATCGATTTTGTCGTTTCGCGGATATCCCCGGAATTGGTTGTATATGTCATGGAATGGTCATGCTTCGCTTTGCTTGTTTCGTCATCGGAGCAAGCGCCCATGATGATGCCAAATGAGAGCAGACACGCTGCCATGATGGCGGTTCGCTTCATGCCATCGTCATCCTTTCTATATAGGCTTGTATTTTGAATTTAACATAGTATCGTGGAAGCGACAACTTTTTTCCATCGACAGCGCTGTCGATGGAGGGTGCCTGCATAAAAAAGCTGCCCTGCGGAAGCAAGGCAGCTTTATTCCGTTTATTGTTGTTGCAAGAAATATTTTTCGATATCATCGAGCATTAAATGGGCAGCGAGCACACCGCCTGCCGTGTTCCAAATCGTGTCGCTCACTTTGTACACTTTTCCTTGTTTTGCAACGTTTAAGCTTTTAAAGAGCGGGTCGTTAATCCATTCTTTTTCTAGTTTGTTTGCTTCTCCGTCTCCTGTTTCATAGGTGAAGTAGAAGAGGATATCGCCGTCCATCGCTGGGATGCGTTCTTTCGTTACACCCGTTTCGGCAAAGTCATTGACATTTTGCGATTCCGGACGGGCAAACCCAAGCTGGTCTAAAATAACACCGGAGAACGAGTCTTTATGATAAATGCGGACATCGCCGGCCATAAAGCGAACAATGGATACTTTCATTTTCAATTTGTCGTCTAATTTTGTTTTTAATTCTTCGATACGCTTGTCATATTCGGCGATGACTTTTTTTCCTTTTTCTTCTTTATTCACTGCTTTGGCATAGAGCATAAAGTTATCTTTCCAGTTGCCGCGCAGCGTTTCCGAAAAAACAGTAGGAGCGATTTTGGATAGCTGCTCGTAAATTTTTTCATGGCGCAGTTTATTGCCGATAATTAAATCCGGTTTTAATGCGGCGATTGCTTCTAGGCTTGGTTCTGCTTCCGTTCCCAGCTCCTTGACGCCCTCCATTTTATCTTTAATGTGATCGTACCAAGGGTTGCCAGTCCATGATTTGACCGCGCCGACCGGTTTTATTCCCAGCGCTAGCAATGCTTCCGTTCCTTCATTCGTTAAAATGACGACACGTTTTGGAGTTCCTTTTATTTCCGTTGTGCCCATTGCGTGTTCAACGGTATAGCTTGCTTCTTTTTGTTTTTCATTTCCATTGGTTTTTGTCTCTGCTTCCTCGTTTTTGCCGCAACCAGCAAGAATGAAAAGAAGAGAGAGAGCAGCGGCGATGAGAAAAGAGAGTTTAAATTTGAACATTATGTATCCCCCTTTATTTTTGATAATGATTTTCATTTACAACAAAAATAATAAATGAAGACGATAATCATTGTCAATAAAAATGATGAGAAATGGTTGAAAATAAAATAAGAAACCATTGACATTGAAAGTCATTATCAAATAGACTTATCAATAGAGATAGATATATAAAGGGAGATTTACGATGTTAGCGACGAACCGGAAGAGATCGATTGGCTTGTTTATATTATGCTTGTTGTTGCTTACAAGCATTTGGATGAGCATCATTTACGGCTATACCGATACAAGTTGGAAAAATGCGATAGAGGCGTTCACGAACAATAACGGTTCGAATGTCCATATCATTATTGAAACAGTCCGTCTGCCGCGGGCGCTGATTGCTGCAGCGGTGGGGGCGAGTTTAGCGATGGCGGGGGCGCTCATGCAGGCATTGACGAAAAACCCGCTTGCATCGCCAGGAATTTTCGGCATTAATGCGGGTGCTAGCTTTTTTATCGTTCTATTTGTGACCTTTTTCCAAGTACATTCGCTGCAAATATTTACATGGCTAGCTTTTAGCGGTGCTGCACTGGCAGCGGCAACCGTGTTTATCATTAGCGCAGTCGGAAAAGACGGAGCAACCCCGTTGAAATTAACGCTTGCCGGCACGGCGGTCGCCGCCTTATTTGCTTCGTTAACACAAGGAATGTTGGCCGCGAATGAAAAGGCGTTGGAAGAAGTGTTATTTTGGCTGGCCGGTTCGGTAGCGGGACGGAAGCTGGAAATGTTAACAGCAGTTTTGCCATACATTATCGTTGGCTGGGCTGGATCGCTGCTGCTCGCGAAAAAAGTGAATATTTTAATGATGGGAGATGATGTGGCAAAAGGTTTAGGACAGCGCACGAATGCGGTGAAAGTAGGAACAGCGCTTCTTGTCGTATTGCTTGCCGGCAGTTCGGTCGCCGTTGCCGGACCGATCGGGTTTATCGGCATCATCGTTCCCCATATTGCGCGTGCGCTAGTTGGCGTGGATCATCGCTGGGTATTACCGTATTGTGCTTTGATTGGAGCGATTTTATTAATTGCGGCCGATATTGGGGCCCGCTATATTTTAATGCCGCGCGAAGTTCCGGTCGGAATCGTGACGGCGTTTCTTGGTGTTCCGTTTTTTGTTTATATTGCCCGTAGGGGGATTTTAGCGAAATGAAGAAGTATACATCGTTGCGAGTCGGGAAATCGATCTCGTTTTTAGTCGATAAAAAAGCGATAACGATTAGTTTGATATTATTCACTGTTAGCGTCGCCGTATTTCTTGTCAGCGCAGGCAGCGGCGAAATGTATATTTCCCCGTTGGAAGTAGCAAAAACGCTGTTTGGAAATGGTTCGGACATGAACGAAATCGTGATTTATACGTTTCGCTTGCCACGCATTCTTGTCGCATTGTTAGCGGGAATGTCGTTTGCCGTGGCAGGGGCGATCTTGCAAGGAATGATTCGCAATCCGCTCGCGTCACCGGACGTGCTCGGCATTACGGGCGGGGCCGCAGCGGTGGTCGTCACGTTTTTGACGTTGTTTAGCAACAAAAATCATTCCTTAACCATCAGTATCCATTGGCTGCCGCTCGGCGCGTTTGTTGGTGCGACGGTAACTGCCTTGCTCGTGTATGTGCTGGCTTGGAAAAACGGCATGGCGCCGCTAAGGCTTGTATTAATAGGGGTTGGAATATCGGCGCTTATGCAGGCATGCACGACGTTATTGATGATTACCGGACCGATTTACCGGGCGAGCCAGGCGAACGTCTGGATTACCGGAAGCGTCTACGGCGCTTCATGGAAGCATGTCACACTGCTTGCGCCATGGGCGTTGATTTTATTAGCAATCAGTTTTTTATCAGCGCGGAAGATGAACATTCAGGAATTAGGCGATGAATTGGCCATCGGCGCGGGGGCTTCCTTGCAAAAGCAACGTTTTTTTCTTCTATTATTAAGCACTGCCTTAACCGGAGGAGCGGTCGCTTTCGCAGGAGGCATTGGCTTTGTCGGGTTGATGGCGCCGCATATGGCAAGAAGGCTTGTCGGTTCCTCATTTGGAGCGCTTCTTCCTGTATCCGCGCTATTAGGAGCTATTTTCGTGATGGCCGCTGATCTTGCTGGACGCATGCTGTTTGCGCCTATGGAAATTCCAGCCGGGGTGTTTACAGCGGCAGTTGGGGCACCGTATTTTATTTACTTATTATATAAAAGCCGATAATAAAAGGGGTGGAAGAATATGAACGCCTTACAAGCAAAAGAGCTAACATTATCATATGGAAATACGATCATTATTGATGAGCTGGATTTAACGATTCCAAAAGGAGAAATTACTGTATTTATCGGGGGAAACGGCTGCGGGAAATCGACGTTATTGCGCGCTTTGGCACGGATTTTGAAGCCGGCGGGCGGTGCGGTTTTACTAGAAGGAAAAGAAATTGCGAAATTGCCGACAAAAGAGGTGGCGAAAAAGTTAGCGATTTTGCCGCAGTCGCCAACGGCGCCAGAAGGATTAACCGTGCTGCAGCTTGTTAAACAAGGTCGGTATCCGTATCAAACGTGGCTGAAACAATGGAGCGAAGAAGATGAAAAAGCGGTGCGACGCGCGCTGGAAGCGACGAGAATGACAGAATTAGCGGAGCGTCCGGTCGATTCGCTTTCAGGAGGACAGCGGCAGCGGGCGTGGATTGCGATGACGCTAGCGCAGGATACGGATATTATTTTATTGGACGAACCAACAACCTACTTGGATATGACGCACCAGATTGAAATTCTTGATTTATTGTTTGAGCTAAACGAGAAGGAAAAACGCACGATTGTCATGGTGCTTCACGACTTAAACTTAGCGTGCCGCTACGCTCACCATATTGTGGCGATTCGCGATAAAAAAATATATGCGCAAGGAAAACCAGAAGAAATCATTTCCTGCCAACTGGTGAAAGACGTGTTTCAAATGGATTGTCAAGTGACATATGATCCGTTATTTGGTACACCGCTTTGTATTCCATATGGAAAAGGAAGATGCATTCTACAGAAAGAAGGCGTTTCATCATGATTCTTTCCGCGGAGGAAAGAAAGGTATTAGAAACGTATCGGCTTTCAACCGTTCAAACAAACTCGCCGCTCTCGATTCGCTTGGATCGTTTGTTTGAGGATAGCGTGCTCATCGATTATGTAGCGAAAGTGCGTGACAGGCTTGGCGCTGCCAATGACGCTGTCGCGGCATCGATGTTGATCAAGCGATATAGCTTCCTTGTCGCGATGTCGCTTTATGCGATGTCCGTTTGGAATAAACGGCTTGTGTTGTCACCAGAGCGGATTTGGATGGAAACGGACGACCATGCTGCCATGTGGATGCCGACGTTCCGCTTTGAGAAGCTGGAGGCAGAAGTGTGCGCCTCCTGCCGCAGCCAATGGCGGGAAGAGACAGTACGCCGTCTGTTTGCCAAACATGTTTTTCCGCTTATTGCGAAGCTGCAAAAAACAACGAAAATATCTTCCTACATACTATGGGAGAATATCGCTGTTTACATTTATTGGATTTATGAAACGCTGCTGAACGATGAAGCTCTTGCCCATATTCATCCCCGGCTTCGCGATGATTTTCGTTTTCTCGTCTACGAAGCGGACGGGGAGTTATTTGGTACACCGCAGCAAAATCCGTTAAAACGGTTTTGGAAAGGAAATACGAGCGTGAAGCAGCGGACAACATGCTGCCTTTACTACCAAACAGAAGGAGGAACGCACTGCCAGACATGCCCGTGCATCGTCCGTGAGCGTCATTCGAAAACGAGTTGAAACAGCACCTATTTTGCGGTGTTGTTTCTTTTTTTTGCCAAAATTTTTGCGAAATTTGTTGATTTTTATCGATATTTTCGTGAAAATGGAAGTATAGAAGGAAGCTTTTCTGAAAAATGATTATGGCGAGGTAATTGTTGTATGACAAGCCAGTATGTTGCTTTTTTTCAACACTTCACCGAAGCGGTAGCCATTTTTAACCTAGAAGGGTCTATTTTATATAGGAATTCAATATTTCAAGAACTGTTTCCCTCCAATGAATGGGACCGAATGGCGTTTGCGCAAGTCATCGATCCAATGTTAGAAGCGGTCAAAAACGGTGAATCCGTCCATCCTATAGAACGGACGATAAAAATATCTGAGAATAATGTTATATTTGTGCGTGCTTCATTTTCCCCCATTGTCAATGAACAAGGGGAAGTCGATGCGGTTTTATGTGTATGCCGCGATGTGACGAAAGAAAAGAAACTCAAACAGATGTTGGAAGAAACGCAGCAACGCCTGCAACTAATTGTAGAACATTCTACCGATTACATTCTCATTTTTTCTAATCAGCGTGAGCTCGTATACATACCTTCTTTATGGAAGAAAAAAGAAATGGCAACCCCTCCTTATTCGTATGAAGATATTTTTCAGTTTGTCCATCCTGATGATTTGCCAATTATTAAGCAAAAGTTCGATGAGCTATATCATACATACAAGGCGCAAATCGCTGAATTTCGCAAGTGCGACCAGAGAGGAAACTGGATATGGATGGAAGCGCACGGAAAAGCGATTATGAACGAACAAAATGAACTTGATTATGTCATTGTAACGATCAAAAATATTGGCGAACGGAAGCGATACGAAGAAAAACTGCGCCAGCTCGCTTATTTTGATTCATTGACGGGAATTGCGAACCGCAGTTATTTTGAACGATACATAAAGCAGCTGATCGAAAGCCAAACCGCATTTGCCTTATGCTATTTAGACTTTGACAAGTTTAAATGGATCAATGATCATTTTTCCCACCAGGCGGGCGATTACTTTTTGCAAGAAGCGGTAAAGCGCGTGCAAAGCGTGCTCAGAGACGAAGACTTTTTTGCCCGTATTGGCGGGGACGAATTTGTCTTGTTGCTTCCTAATGTGACAAAAGAGGAAATGGCAAAACTTGCTGATAAATTGGTGAGTGCGTTTCATCAGCCGTTTTACTACGAAAAACAACTCATTCAGTCGACGCTGTCAATGGGAATCGCGTTTTTCCCAAAAGACAGCGACCGCATCGAGCAGGTGATGAAATATGCCGATCAAGCACTGTATAACGTCAAAGAGCGGGGAAGAAACGGTTATGAATTTTATCGTCCGCTCGCAAATCGGAAAGCGGTCATTGAACAAGATTTGCCGTTTGCGATTATGCGTGAGCAATTTTATTTATGCTACCAGCCGAAAATCAAGCTTGGCAGCGGTGCGGCAATGGGAGTGGAAACGCTGTTGCGCTGGAGCCATCCGTCGCTTGGCGAAATTCCGCCGCTGGAGTTTATTTCGCTGGCGGAAGAAAGCGGATTTATTTTTGAAATTACATTATGGGTGCTAGAGCATGCGTGCCGGCAAGTAAAAGAATGGCAGGCGAAATTTCCAGGATTGAAGTTAGCCGTTAACTTATCTCCATTTTTGTTAAACCGACCCGAATTGATTCATCATGTCAAGCATATTTTACATACGACAAATTTTGCCCCGGAACATTTAATTTTGGAAGTAACCGAAACTGGCTTAATGGAAAACATTGAAACGGGGAAACATATTTTAACAGAATTAAAAAAGATCGGCGTCCAAGTTGCTATCGACGATTTTGGCACCGGCTTTTCTTCGCTAGCATATATTCGCAACCTGCCGGTGTCATTGCTAAAAATTGACCGCAGCTTTATTCAAGGAATCGCCGAAAACTCGAAAGACGCGACGATTGTCGATACGATTATCCATTTGGCCAAAAGCCTAGACATTCAAGTGTTGGCGGAAGGAGTGGAAACTTATCCGCAAGTAGCGTTGTTAGAGCAAATGCACTGTGATTTTGCGCAAGGGTTTTACTTTAGCAAGTCATTGGAGGCAGAAAAATTGCAACAATGGCTCGAAGAATACAACCGATCAGTATGTAACCGTGACAATCCCTTCTAATGTCCATTATTAGAAGGGATTTCTTTTTATTTCCATTTGTTTTTTTCCGGAAATGCCACACACTAATAAGTAACCAACAGTGATGGGGGAATTGCATGATTCAGGAGTCATTACCGCTTGATCAACCGATGAAGGAGCAAATTCTTCGTTATTTATATGAGATCACGGCAGAAGCCGAGGCCATCCGTCACTCGTTAGTAACGGAAGAGTGCTGCATATTGTCGCGGCTAGAAGCGCTGCAAAAACTCATTTTAGATGTCCAAACGGCGGCGGCTTCGTTTTATTTGCAAGCATATTTATCTGAATATACACCGCATTATATCGACATATCTCTTGCTGCGAAGCATCTAGCGGAACGCCGTCATGGCGCGCTGATTATCGTTGAGAGGAACGACTCGCTCGATGGTTTATTGCATCACGGCATTCCGATCGGCGCGAAAGTTTCCCATATGCTGCTAGAAACGATTTTTTATCCAGGTAATCCGCTACATGACGGAGGGACGCTCATTCGTTACGACGAAATTGTCTCCGCGGGCAATATTTTACCGCTTGCGGAGCATGTGACGACGAGGAAAAAATTAGGTACCCGTCATCGCGCCGCTATCGGATTAACGGAACGAAGTGATGCGCTTGTCATCGTCGTTTCCGAAGAAACCGGCACCATTTCGTTTGCCATTAACGGACGATTATATGTATTGCGTCCATGAGAGGAGGAGAAAGATGGAATTTGCGCCAAGAAGCGTGATTATCAACGAGTTTATTGACACGTTGCAGCCGTTGATGGATGTTTATCAGTTGGACCAAGTTGGTATTTTCGAAGAAGAAGGAGAAGGGAACAAGTATTACATCGGCTATACGATCAACAAAGATGATGACATGATTGTCCTTCATATGCCATTTGTCAAAAATGAACGCGGTGAGCTGGCATTGGAAAAACAAGAATGGACGATACGAAAAGATGGGCGGGAACAAAAAGGATATCAATTTCTGCAAGAAGCGATGGACGAAATTACTGATAGACGATAACGAAGACGATTTATGCCACCCGGCAAGATCGTCTTTTTTCGTGAAGAAAAAAGGAAAACAAAGCGATCATCGAGAAGTAAAAATGGATGGCGCATGATGAAACAGAAAGGAAAGGAAGGCATGATTCAGGAAATAGACATAGAGGCAGGCGAATGGGCGGAGGCGGTGCTGCGCCTTCAATTGCGTTCTTACGCTGTCGAGGCGCAGCTGATCGGATTTGCGGACCTTCCGCCATTACAAGATACAGTCGCAACGTTACAGCAGTGCGGTGAACGGTTTTATGGATATATAAAGCAGGGACAACTGGCAGGAGCGATTTCCTATGAGCGGACAGAAAAGACCGTGCACATTTGCCGCTTGATGGTGGATCCTGACTTTTTTCGACAAGGGATCGCCAGCGCCCTGATCGAGTTTGTTTGTCATAAAGAACGAGATGCGAACGAAATCATCGTTACGACAGGAAGCGCGAATATACCTGCGCTTCGTCTATATGAACGTCACGGTTTCCGCGAAGTCGAACAAATGAAGATGCCAGAAGGGATTTTTATTACGAAACTCGTGAAACAGCTGGCATGAAGGGGAGGAGAATGCGGCAAATCATCTCGCTTGGGGGCGACAGATTTTCGATGGAGCCGGGAAATCCGCTGTTAGATTTGTATATTTTGAGACAATAGCTGTCCGCTCTCGAGCTGACACGAGAAACGATCAGGGAGTCGAAGAAATCGGGATGGAAACGATGTGTTTAGGGAGAGAAGGGGATCTGGTATGAGTGAGTATTCGATAGTGACAAAAACAAAAACATTAATCACGAAAGACACGTTAAAAGAAGAGTTTCGGCAATTAGGGCTGCAAGAAGGAATAACCGTTATCGTTCATTCTTCCTTGAGCGCGATCGGCTGGGTGTGCGGCGGGGCGGTAGCGGTGATTCAAGCATTGCAAGAAACCGTGACGGAAAGAGGAACGATCGTCATGCCGACACAAACGACCTATAATTCAGAGCCTTCTTATTGGAGACATCCGCCAGTGCCGGAAGAATGGTGGGAGGGAATCCGTTCCTCCATGCCTGCGTATGATCCGCTTGTCACGCCAACTATGGGAATGGGCGTGATTGCCGAGACGTTTCGCACGATGCCTCGTGTGATTCGCAGCGCACATCCGATGTACTCTTTTGCCGCTTGGGGCAGACAGAAAGAAAAAATAATTCACGGCCATTCGTTAGATTACGGTCTTGGCGAACAATCCCCGCTCGCACGAATTTACGATGCAGACGGCTATGTGCTGTTAATCGGCGTCGATTATGATGCGAACACTTCGATGCATTTAGCGGAATACCGACTGCCAAGCAAGAAAACATTTTTGCAAGGAGCTGCCATAATGGAAAATGGCCGGCGGGTGTGGAAGACATTTATCGATGTCGAAACCGATGAAGAGCGTTTTGTGCAAATTGGCAAGGACTTTGAAAAGACACATCATGTAAAAAAAGGCTATGTTGGCAATGCCGAATGCCGTCTTATGAAACAACGGGAGTTGGTCGATTTTACGTTAGACTGGTTAAAAAGGAATGAGGCAAGATGAACACAAACGTATATTTGGTGAGGCACGCCCACTCGATCTTTACGTCCGATGAACGGCGCCGGCCGTTATCGGAGCGGGGAAAACAAGATGCTAAGCGCGTCGCGCAAATCTTGAACAAAGAAAAAATCGATGTCGTCATTTCCAGTCCGTATGCGCGGGCGATTGAAACGGTGGAAGAGGTTGCGATGTATCATCAGCTTCCTGTTATTCTTGTAGACGGATTTAAGGAACGGAAGCTTGCGGCCCAGCCAGTGGCCGATTTTGAAGCGGCGATGGATCAGCTTTGGCATAACGAAGAATTTGCTTTTCAGGGAGGAGAGTCGAATAAAGAAGCGCAGCGGCGGGGAGTAAAGGCGCTTCAAGATGTGCTCGATACATATAGCGGAAAAAACATTGTCATTGGCACACATGGCAATATCATGGTATTAATCATGAATTATTACGACTCTTCTTATCATTATGCCTTTTGGCAGCAGCTGTCGATGCCCGATATTTACCGTCTCACGTTTGATCAGGCGCAGCGTCTCATGGAAGTAAAACGGTTATGGGAGGGGTAGGGATGATAATACGTCCGAAAAGGCTGCAGCGGGGAGATACGATTGGCATCGTTTCTCCTTCATCTGGCATAGCGGCATTGTGCCCAAGACGATTACAAAGGGGCATCGATGAGCTAGAGCGTTTAGGATTTAAGGTCGTCGTTGGAAAGAACGCCTGCAAGCGGAATGAGTATATGGCAGGAACGATCGAGGAGCGCATTGAAGATTTGCATGAAATGTTTTCTAATCCTGAAATTAAAGCCATCATTACGACGATCGGCGGAACGTGTTCGCACCAACTGCTCGAGGAATTGGATTATGAGCTAATCAAAAACAACCCGAAAATATTGATGGGCTACAGCGACATTACGGCCCTTCATGCCGCGATTCATCAGCGGACAGGACTGGTGACGTTTTTGGGCCTCGCCGTGCTGCCGCAGTTTGGCGAATATGGCGGATTGCTTGCCTATACGAAAACATATTTTGAGGCAGTTTTAATAGAGGCAAAAGCTGTTGAAATCCATAGCTCCGACTGCTGGGTGTTTGAACATTTGAAATGGGACATAGAAGACAATCGTCCGCGGAGCTCTCTTCCAAACAGCGGGATGAAGGTGTTAAAATCGGGATGTGCTGCCGGGCGCATTATTGCGGGAAATATGGGAACGTTGCTTTTGCTTGCGGGGACGCCGTATTTTCCGAATATGGACGGAGCGATTTTATGTATTGAGGATGACGAGGAAGAAACGCCGGCGTCCATTGACCGCTATTTGACACAGCTGCGCCAGATCGGTGTTTTTCGGCAAATTTGTGGTCTTGTTATCGGAAGATTTCACCCGTCTGTAGGGTTTCAGCACCAGTCGCAACTATTGCAGGACATGTTGTTGCGCTCGACGCGCGGATACGATTTTCCGATTGTGTATGATGCCGATTTTGGACATACCGACCCGATGGCGATTTTGCCAAACGGCATCCACGCCGAATTGAAAGCAACCGATGAAGGGAGCGTAGTATTCCGCTTGCTTGAGCCAGCGGTGGAACAATAAAAAACAACAGGAACGGGGGAACAAGAATGCTAACGTTATATTTAACTAGACACGGAGAAACCAAATGGAACATCGAAAAGCGGATGCAAGGATGGCAAGACTCGCCGCTCACGGAAAAAGGCCGGCAAGACGCGATGCGGCTTGGAAAAAGATTAGAAGAGATTGACTTGACCGCGATTTATGCCAGCACAAGCGGACGCGCGCTCGAAACCGCCCAGCTGATTCGCGGCGAGCGGTTGATTCCGATTTATACAGAGGAACAGCTGCGGGAGATTCACCTCGGCGACTGGGAAGGAAAGACCCATGAGGAAATCAAAGAAATGGATCCTATTGCGTTTGACCACTTTTGGAATCATCCGCATTTATACGCACCGCGGCGCGGCGAGCGGTTTATCGATGCCCAAAATCGGGCGTTTGCCGCCATTGAACGAATTATCGAACGTCACTCCGAAGGAAGCATTTTAATTGTGACACATGCGGTGGTGTTAAAGACGGTCATCGCTCGTTTCAAAAACACGCCGTTAAAAGAGCTTTGGGCTCCTCCGTATATGTATGGCACCAGTGTGACGACCGTGCGGGTGAACGATGGGAAGTTTGAGCTGCTTTCAGAAGGCGATGTGTCGCATTTGGAAGAAGTAAGGGAAGTATAATGGACCATATCCCGCTCCTTTTCGAAAACAAAGGAGCGGGATATGGTTTAATAGCGCTATACAAAAGACATTTGTCCGCAAGCTAATTCGATCGATAATAGTCATCTGCCTAGCTGCCTCCCGTTACACGTAATCCTGTCCTAGACCATTTTCATCAATAATATTTTTTCTTCACTTAGATTCCTGTTAGAAATAATTTGTAAATGTTTTGTCTGTGGTTGTTGCCTTCCTCCACAGCAAATTGGCATGTTTGTCTTAAATATGTAATTGTTTCCTTTTATAAATTTTACTATGATTATGGTGTCCTTGATTTAAATAAATTATAAAGGAGGTAACTATGAGCGTTACAGGATGCCATGATCTAACAATTGCTCTTTTTATTGTTATTACGGTTGTTTTCTCTTGTCTATTTTTATTTCTTGCGTTTTTTTGTTCATCATCGTTCGAAATATCAAATGATTTTTCAACAACAAGGCCTGATTTTTAAGTTTGTTAAAAAAGGGGATATATTTATCCATACATTTTGCGGCGGTAAATTGCTTCGTCGCTTGGGGATATCTCCAAGCGATGTTATTGGGAAAACGTTGCATGATTTTTTGCCTAAATCTGTTGCCGATAAAAAAATAGAACATTATCAAGAGGCTTGGAAGGGAAAAACGTTGTATTATGAGGCGGAGATAGACGGCATTAGTTATTTGACTAGTCTTTGTCCTATAAAAAAACATGGTAAAGTGGTCGAAGTTATTGGTTTTGCCATTGATATTACAGAACGAAAAACGATGGAAAAAGCGATAATTTGCGCAAAAGAGAAAGCTGAAAAGGCCAATCAGGCACAGTCAGAGCTTATTTCGAGGATGAGCCATGAACTTAGGACTCCATTAAATGGCATTTTAGGTTTTGCGCAGCTGTTAGAAATGGATGATTCATTAAATAGTCAACAGCGAGAATTTGTACAAGAAATATTAAGTGGCGCTCGCCATTTATTAAATTTAGTGAATGAAATGTCAGATGTTTCGAGAATCGAAACAGGGAAGTTAAAATTAAATTATGATATGATTAGACCCGGCTCTATTATTGACGAAACGATTAAGTTAATTCAACCGTTGGCGGACAAGAGAAAGATAAAAATCGTTAATCAAGTGCAGCTTGACGAATACTATGTGTATATTGATTCGACAAGATTTAGACAAATTTTATTAAATTTGTTAGATAACGCTGTGAAGTATAATCGCGACAATGGCATAGTGACAATTACGGGGAGAACGGAAGGGGGAATGATATATATACATATAAGAGATAGCGGGATTGGTATTCCTAAAGATGAGTACGAAAAAATTTTTGAACCGTTTTATCGAATAAAAGGAACCGGAGTTGACGGTACCGGTATTGGACTGGCTTTTGTAAAGCAGCTTATTCAATTAATGGGAGGAACCATTGGCGTGAAAAGTCAATTAGGAGAAGGAAGTGATTTTTGGTTTAGCCTTCCCGCCATAAAAGGAGATTATTCTAGCGATCGGTTAGTTTCAGGGAATATACGACAAAGCCGTTAGAAGTAAAACTATTTTTTAGAAAGTATTAACACAAGAATGAAAAAAAGAGAATCGATCCTTCGTTTAGCAGGGATCATTCTTTTTTTATTAACTTTGTAGAAAGATGTCGTTAAAAGTCGAAAAATCGATCTGATATGTCCCATTTTGTTCCTGATAAGAGAATATTATCGTCTCATATGCATGTAGATCATTAGACAAATGAAGAAGAAAAAATTTACATTAATTTCATCAATAAAATTCACTAATAAAACAGCGAATTGAGGGAAAACCATGAATTTTTACATAAAGAAATGGGAAACAGAGGGAAAAACATTTGAACATGTTTATCAACCGCTTTGGAATTTGGAAAATTGGAGCATATTTGGGTACGAGGCATTAATTCGTGTAGTGAATAGAAATATACAAAATGTAGAGCATTTGTTTCAAAAGGCTCGGGAAGACGGATATTTATATGAATTCGATACAGCCTCCATCAAAAATGCGGTATCCCATTTTCCTTTTTCAAAGCTGAATAAAAAATTACTATTTTTAAATATTTATCCTTCGACGATTCTTCATGATCGTTTTAAATGTTTTTTGGATG
This sequence comes from Parageobacillus sp. NEAU-HV-2, assembly GCF_059115485.1. Lineage (NCBI taxonomy): Bacteria > Bacillati > Bacillota > Bacilli > Caryophanales > Anoxybacillaceae > Parageobacillus > Parageobacillus sp. NEAU-HV-2. Next base: position 335,630 of record NZ_JBXUJJ010000003.1, on the reverse strand, counting down.
ATTTGTTTAATCAATTTCCTGCGGTAAGCGGGCGAATTGTATTTGAGTTAAACGAGGCGAAGGAAGAGGAAGAAATTTGGGAGATTGCTGAATTAAAAGAGAAAATACAAATGATAAAAAATTACGGATTTCACATTGCGATTGATGATGTTGGAAGAGGAGTTTCGACGCTGCAAAAAATCATTGAGTTCCAGCCGAGCTACATTAAATTAGACCGGTATTTTGCGAAAGATTTGGCGGCCAATAAAGAAAAACAGCAAATAGTTGCTTTGCTGGCAAGTTATTGCCGCAAAAAAATGGTCCTTGTACTAGAAGGGATTGAAAAAGAAGTTGATTTAGCGCAGGCAAAATTATTAAGAGTACCGGCGGCGCAAGGCTATCTTTTAGGAAAGCCTCAGACATTTTTGTAAAAAGATTGTTTGTGATGGAAAACAGGCTGATACTTCATTGGCTGGCTATGTGCGAAATTTAGTCAAAGCCCGCTTTTTATCAAATACGCAAACAGGATGGGACAAATTCAAGTGTTAGCTGACGGATTTTATAAGTGGATGGTAACAAATGAAAAATTAGATCAAAAAGGATTAATCAGATGATTGTCCATTCCGATTTCTCTGTTATCTGCTTAAAGAGGTAGATGAAAATGGGACAAACAATTATTTCCAAAGGACATAATATAGAGGAAGCAATCAATGTGGGGCTCATGGTATTGAAAAGCACCCGCGAGGAAGTGTTGATTGAAATTATCCAAAAGGAAAAAAAAGGAATTTTTCGGATTAGATCCAAACCTGCGATTGTAAAACTGACAAAAATCGCAAAACCAAAAGAGCAACTTAATGACCTTAATCATCTTCGTAATATCGAAGACGTGATGAACGCTCCTGATTTCGATTCACATTCTGCTACTCAGACGGAAGAAAAACGTCAGGAAGTTCCGGAACAGCTTTTGCAAGATGAATTAGAGGGAAAAGTGTGGGTAAAGGATGGAAAAATTTTTTGTAAACCATCTCCTTTGCGTTATCCAACGGTTACGGCTGGATACGGAATTAAGCTTTTTAAAAACAATAAATTAGTCACAGGGACAACGATCGTGACGGAAACGGACCAATTCGAAATTAAAACAGATGAAAGAATAATAGAAACGAAATGGAGCATAACGGTTGACGAAAACAAATTACATGTCATTTTGCACGTAGAACCGGGAATGAAGAAAAGTTTTATCATCAAAGACATTGCCCCTGATTATCATATTGGACTGAGTGCGGAGGAACAAGTTGAGATTCGAAGTGATTTGCAATATGAACAAATATTGCAAAAGCTGAAAGAATTAAATGTTGTTCGAGGCTTTGATTTTGCCGAAATGGCAAATGCGGTAAATACGAAAAAAGCCGGCCGCTTTGTGATTGCTAGAGGTGTTAAACCGCAAGAAGGAAAAAATGGATGGGTAGAATTAAAGGTAAATTTGGCTAGCCGACAAGCGGGGCCTAAGCTTCGCGAAGATGGCACGGTGGATTTTCGTGAGTTGAAAAACATTCCTGCTGTCCGTAAAGGCGAAGTGATTGCCGTTGTTCATCCCCCAATTCCCGGGAAGCCTGGCGTAACTGTCACGAACGAGCCAATCCCGCCGCGGCCGACGTATCCAGTGATTGTTCAATTAGGCAAGGGAGTTACGGCAGTAGAGGACGGAACGAAAATTGTCACTATCAAAAGCGGGCGTCCCCATTTGGAACAAAATGGGATGCTAGTGAAAGTATCTATTATGGAAAAGTTCATTCATCAAGGGGATGTAAATATCGCTTCAGGTAATATTCATTTTAAAGGGGATGTTGATATATTAGGCAATGTTGAAGATGGAATGATCGTGGAAGCAGAAGGAAATATTACAGTGTTTCAAAATGTCAACCGCGCCAATATTACGTCCAAACAGGCAATCTTTGTGCGGCAAAATGTAATTGGGAGCATCATTTCCTCTGGACAAAGCAATATATTCGTTTTAGAGTTAATCCGTTTGCTGGCTGTCATCGAAGAACAGATGGAAAAGTTCGTTCTCTCCATTAAACAATTAACGGCTTTTTCTGCGTTTAAAGCGCAAAATAGCTTGTTTCCTTTCATTAAGCTGCTGTTAAGCGATAAATTTCGTTTGTTAGCTGCAACAACAAAACAATATATGGAGGTTAGCGAAAGGGGAAAAGATGTATTAGATCGCAACTGGATGGATCTCGCCAAGCGATTCCGGCTTTGTTTCTTTTCCCATGTTCCAAATGAATGGCATTCTTTAGAACAGCTTACCATATTGCTGGCCGATATAAGAGAGGCAATGAATAGGCATCGAATGGCGGAGCGCCAAAATGGCTATGTAGAGTTGATGTACGCGTTAAATAGCACAATATATTGCAGCGGCAATGTGGCGGTGCTCGGACAAGGATGTTATAATTGCAAAATTCACGCTGGCGGTTCTTTGCAAATAAACGGGGTCATGCGCGGAGGAGAAGTTTATGCCGAGCGAGGGGCGATCATTAAAGAATCAGGCTCAGAATTAGGAGTTCCGACGCGTATTGTTGTTCCATCTGATCAAACGATTAAAATCGAACTTGCTAGGGAAGGAACAGTGATTCAAATTGGCAAAGTAAAATACACTTTCCAAAAAGAGCGGAGCTACGTTGAAGCTGCTTTAAATGAGAAGCAACAAATTGTTTTTTTATAAAGTAAATGAAAAGGTTTTAGAAATAAGTTTCTTTTGTTAATGCTACTGGATTTAATTAATTGAGTAGATAGATAGAAACAGACGATCAGTTTTGACACACGACCTGCGGTTAGGTAAAGTAGGATGATGTTTTGTGCGTGAGGGGGGAAATGATAGAAAGGGGACACAATAATGGATTTCTTAAAAATTATTATTGCGGATGACAATGTGACATCGAGAGCCCTTTTACGCCACTTCATTCATTTTTTGCCGCAATATAAAATTGTCGGGGAAGCGAAAAACGGGGAAGAGTTGGTACGGCTTGTACTAGAGGAAAAACCCGAAATTGCATTAGTAGATATAGACATGCCTGACTTAAATGGGATGGAAGCGGTAAAAATATGCAAACAGCTTGTTCCTACCTTGCAGATTATTTTTATTACTGGCTATGATGAATTTGCCGTCGAGGCTTTCGAGATTTCTGCGACGGATTATATTGTCAAACCGATTGAGCGAACTCGTCTTTTCCATGCCCTGGAGAAAGCCCGCAAACTAATCGAATTATCCAGACAGAACTATTTATTAAAAAACAAAGACAAAAGACTTGGCATCAAATCACAAAGTTCCATTCTGTTCCTTCCTTTAAAGGATATTTTATTTATTGAAAAGGAAAGCAGAAAAACCGTCATTCATACTTCAAATGAACGGTATGAAACAACAGAAACACTAAGTGAAATCGAGAGTAAATTAGACGATTATTTTTTCAAAACCCACCGTTCGTACATAGTCAATTTGGAAAAAATAGTAAAAATTGAACCAGCAGGGGAAACATATTTAGCCCACTTTTTGGACAGCCATAAGATTGCTTATATTTCTAAATTAAAAATAAATGAGGTGCAAAAAAAAATCTTTAATATTCATGATATTTAATATCCCCCGTCCCTTGTTCCAAAAAGGGCGGGGGAATATGATTAAACGAGTCCAAACCATCGTGCAATATGCGCCGTCAAAAACGTGACGGTAATCGCTATAGCGGTTGGCAGAGCAAATGCGACAAACGTCCATTTTTTACTTTTTGTCTCTTTATAAATATTAACAAGCGTGGTGCCGCACGGATAATGAAGCAAGGAAAACAGCATCATATTGAACGCGGTCAGCCATGTCCAGCCGTGGTCGACAAAAATTTGTTTGAGCGAGTGAAGGCCATCGACTTCCGTCAAGGAACCGGTCGATAAATAGCCCATTAATAAAATCGGCAAGACGATTTCATTCGCAGGCAGTCCTAAAATAAACGCCATTAAAATATAGCCATCGAGTCCAAGCGCTTTGGCAAAAGGATCGAGCCAGTTTGCCAAATAAGCGAGAATCGTCGTATCACCGATATGAATATTTCCGAGCACCCATGTGATGATCCCGGCCGGAGCGGCAACCACAACGGCTCGTTTTAGCACATACATGGATTTATCTAATGTGGCGCGAACAATGGTATCCCATATTTTCGGACGACGGTATGGCGGCAGTTCTAATGTATAATGGGTCGGGATGCCGCGCAATGCTGTTTTTGATAGCACCCATGAAACCGTCAGCGTGACGACGATGCCAAACAGCACCATCGCGACGACAACACTAGCGGTGACGAATGTTTTCCATCCGCCTGTGTAGCTTGCCGCCATAAATAGAGAAGATAGCAAGATCAATGTCGGCCAGCGTCCGTTGCAAGGGACGAAATTGTTCGTTAAAATCGCCAGCATTCGCTCGCGCGGCGATTCGATGATGCGCGTCGACATAATGGCAGCGGCGTTGCAGCCGAATCCCATTGCCATCGTGAGCGACTGTTTTCCATGTGCGCCTGCCTTTTTAAACAAGCGGTCCATATTGAAAGCGACACGCGGCAGATAGCCGTAATTTTCAAGCAACGCGAAAATTGGAAAGAAGATCGCCATCGGCGGCAGCATGACGCTCACCACCCAGGCTGTGCCTCGATATAAGCCTAACACAAGCAGTCCGTGTAGCCAGTCAGGCGCATGGATCGCTTGAAAGAACAGCGTCAGATAGCCTTCCACCCCGCCGAAAAAGTTCGCTAACATGCTCGACGGGATATTCGCGCCGGCAACGGTGATATAGATGACGACGGCCAGCATCGCAAGCATAATCGGAAACCCAAGCCATTTGGAAGTAAAAATGCGGTCGAGCTTTTCCGTTTCGTCTTGTTTTATTTGCTTTGTATATGTTACGGCTTCTTGGCAAATGGTTTGGGATGTCCGGAAAATTGCCGATACGATTTGTTCACGGGCATCATTAGGCGCAAGCGCTTGTGCCTGGTGAACGAGCTGATCAAAGCGATGTTGCGGAATGGTGGTCTGCATGGGAAACCACCTCCTTTTGTAACAGAGTGGAGCGCTGCTGTAAAGCGCGAAGCAATGACGTGTCCCCATCGAGCAGCCGCAGCGCTACCCAGCGGGCCGGATACGCATCGCCGAACATTTCTTTAATGGATGGAGTCAGTTCATGAATGCGCCGCTCAATGTCCGGGTCGTAACGAACGACAATGGGATTCGTTTTGATTTTGCCGTGTACCATTTGATCAAGCGTTTCTAGCAATGCGTCAATTCCTTCTTTATTGCGCGCCGAAATCGGAATGACCGGCACTCCTAACGAAGCTGATAGTTTTTCGGGGTCGATGCGAATCCCTTTCTTTTTCGCTTCGTCCATTAAGTTGACGCAAACAATGACGCGATCCGTCATTTCGAGCACTTGCAACGCAAGATTGAGATTGCGCTCAAGCGCGGTGGCGTCAAGTACAACGATTGTCGCATCCGGCTTTTCAAAAATGATGAAATCCCGCGCCACTTCTTCATCTGCCGAGTTGGAATATAGCGAATACGTTCCAGGCAAATCAACCAGCTTATAACGGCAGTTTTTATAGGTGAAAAATCCTTCCGCATGAACGACTGTCTTTCCCGGCCAATTTCCCGTATGTTGGCGCAGCCCGGTCAAGACATTAAACAACGTGCTTTTTCCCGTATTCGGGTTTCCGGCAAGAGCGACTGTGCAGTTATTTAGTGCCATATCGGATTCTCTCCCCGTAGATATGGTCACTCTCTTCTTTTCTTAGAGCAACGGTCGTTTGAAATACCCGATAGGCCGTTGGATCGCCGAGCGGGCTTTTTTGCAGCACCGTGACTTCACAGCCGGGTACAAACCCTAAATCTAGCAATCTTCGCTTCATGATGGCATCATTTATAGCCAGTTTTGCAATGCGGAAACGTTCTCCCGGCTCAGAGTCGGATAAGCGGGAAATTTTTGCTCCTGCCATAATAGTTTCCCTCCTGTTAATAAGTTTGCCTGGTGTTATTTTTTTTACCTAGACCAACTTTTTATTTTATCTTATTCCTGTCTTGAATTTTTGTCAATCATTTTGTTTCGCCGTTTTACGACGAAATTTCCCTATGTAGATAAGTTTTTATCATTTATGAATTGTATTCTCAATAATAAGAAAAGGTGGTATTATATAAATAGTCTAACAATTCTGTATTATAAACACCAAAAGTCTAAGGAAAGGTGGTGGCGTCTGCGTTTTGAAACGCAGATCATTATGAAAGCGATTGCGGAAGGGACAGTGCTTTGGAAACCGACAAAAGAGCAAATAGAGAAATCCAACATTCAACGTTATATGAACTGGCTTAAAGAAAAAAAAGGACTTTCTTTTGAAACGTACCGGCAATTATGGACATGGTCGGTAGAGCAGCTAGAAGACTTTTGGGAAACGGTGTGGGAATATTGCGGTGTCAAATCAGCGACTCCATATCAATGTGTGCTGGAAGAACGCAAAATGCCTGGCGCAAAATGGTTCTCGGGGGCAACGTTAAATTATACGGAGCATGTATTCCGCCATGTGCGCGATGACCGTCCAGCGCTTATTTTCCGCTCGGAGCGCGTTCCGTATCGGGAAGTATCTTGGCAGGAACTAAAGGAAAAAACAGCAGCTGTGGCAACCGCCCTTAAAAAAATTGGCGTCAAGCCGGGAGACCGCGTTGTTGGGTATATGCCGAACATTCCGGAAACGGTGATCGCCTTTTTGGCGTGCGCCAGCATAGGCGCGATTTGGTCGAGCTGCTCACCGGACTTTGGTGCGGGCAGCGTTATTGACCGCTTCCAGCAAATAGAGCCGACCGTGCTGTTTGCGATCGACGGCTGCCAATATAACGGCAAAGAATTTGATAAGATGCCGATTGTTCATGAATTGCGTGAGAAACTGCCATCGCTGAAAAAGACGATTTTGCTTCCGTATTGGCGCGAACAGGTGCAAGCGCCGGATGATTCCGTGTTATTATGGGAGGATATTATTCAGGAAAAAGGCGAGCTTTCCTACGAATATGTGCCGTTTGACCATCCACTCTGGATTTTATATTCCTCGGGGACAACCGGGCTGCCAAAACCAATTGTCCAAGGGCATGGCGGTATTTTGTTGGAGCATTTAAAGGTGTTCGCGATTGCGGAAAATATGACAGAGGAGAGCACGTTTTTCTGGTTTACGACAACGGGGTGGATGATGTGGAATTTTCTCATCGGCGGTTTGCTTGTTGGGGCAACAGTGGTGCTTTATGACGGCAGCCCGACCTATCCGGATGGTAACGTATTATGGGATCTGGCCGAAAAAGCGAAGATTACCCATTTTGGCACGAGCGCAGCGTTTATCAACGTATGCATGAAACTAGGGCTGAAACCGAAAGAATCGTACGACTTGTCTCATTTGCAGGCGGTTCTTTCTACTGGGTCTCCGCTCACTGTCGAAGGCTTTTCCTGGGTATACGAAAATGTCAAGGAAGACATTAATTTGGCCTCCTGCAGCGGGGGGACGGATGTATGCACGGCCTTTGTCGTCGGCTCGCCGATTTTGCCGGTTCGCGCCGGCGTCATTTCCTGCCGCGCGTTAGGGGCGAATGTGCAGGCATTTGATGAAAATGGCGAGCCATTAATTAATGAAGTCGGGGAGCTCGTAATTACCGAACCGATGCCGTCGATGCCGTTATTTTTCTGGAACGACAGCAATCATGAACGCTATATTAGCAGCTATTTTGATACGTATCCAGGGATTTGGAAGCATGGCGACTGGATTAAAATCGATGAGGAAGGCGGCTGCGTCATTTACGGACGTTCTGATTCTACGATTAACCGCGCCGGTGTCCGCATGGGCACAAGCGAGATTTACCGCGCCGTGGAAGCGGTCGACGAAGTGCTCGAAAGCATGATCATCGATTTGGAAATGATGGGCAGAACCTCATTTATGCCGCTCTTTGTCGTATTGAAGCCGGGCGCGATGCTCGATGAGGTGTTAAAAGAGAAAATCAAGCAATCCATCCGACAAAACGTGTCGCCGCGCTTTGTCCCGGATGAAATTTACGAAGTGAAGCAAATTCCAAAAACGTTAAACGGAAAGAAAATGGAAATCCCAATCCGCAAGCTGCTGCTGGGATTCCCGCTCGAAAAAGCGGTTAATCCAGGGTCGATGGCGAATCCGGAGGCGCTTAACTTCTTCATTGAGCTGGCAAAGACGATCGAAACGAAGACGCATACGAGTTGATGGATCGGATCTCCTCCTTCATGGGGAGGATAAACAAGAGGTTGTTATTAAGTGCTGCCGCTTAATAACAACCTCAATGCATGTTGACGATGAGATTTGATTACAAATAAAGGAGAACCGGGGCATGGAGCTAAGCAAGCGGCAAAAGCTAATGAAAAAAATTGAAAGTCATTTGCGGACGACGGCGAGAAAATTAGTGAAGTTTGATACGGAAGGAGAAGCGTTGCAATACTTGGTCAATTCGTTTCGGGCGGAGCTCGAATGTGATTTAATTGTCATTGTATTAAAAGAAGGAAATGATGTAGTCCCTACATTGTATCAGGGTGACTTTCTATACGGAACGACATATCCCCCTATTGAGATCACCAGCTGCTCGCCCCGATTGTTTGAAGGAAGCGTAACGTTTCAAGAGATGGAAGGCGATGATACGTGTCCATTAATCGGTTTATTGAGAAAGAACGGCATCAAGACATGGTTTAGCGTCGTAATTAAAGACGAGGAAAACGAATATGGTATTTGCATGATCGGATTTCAACGCCATGTATCTTTGCTTGCTGAGGCAAAGCAGCTTTTCGACCATTTTGGCGAAGATGTCGCCCTTGCGATTACGGTGGCCAAGAAAAAAGAAATACAGCGGAGGAAAATGGTCGGCATCGAGTGGATTGCACAACATTTTTCTTTGGATATGCCGATTGAGCAGTTTGTTGAAAAAATTGTCGAACGGGCAGGGAAAGGGACAAATGCAGCCGGTGCCTGTATGTATTTATACAGAGAAGAAGACAATAGTTTTGTTTTTCATCCCCCTTCGTACGGAAGAGTGAACAGCCCGGATCAAATTATGATGAAAAATAACTACCGGGTAAGCGATTATTTTCCTTTCTTAGAGAAACCGGGCGGAGATCAATTAACCGTTCCGCTAGTCGTCAATTTCAAAACGATCGGGGTATTGCATGTCGAGAGGAAAAAAGGAGGAAGGTTCACCAAAGAGGATCTAGAGATCCTCGACATGCTTGCGAACTATGTTGCCGTGATGCTGGAAAATGTCCGGCTATACCAGCAGGAACGGGACCATACCCATCGCCTGCGCTTTCTGCTTCAATATCAACAAACGTTAATGAAAGAAACGATTCGGCACGAGGATTTTCACGGCATCACAAAAACATTGAGTAAAATGTTTGCCAAAGACGTTATTTTATTTGACCGGTTTATGCGGCCGATCGCGTATGAATTGGGGCGCTTGAACGAGCAACAGTTTCGGGAAATTGCGAAACAAGCGTCAAGGCAAGTGCCGTGGAAAAGCAGTATGGGTGGATATTTTCAACTTGATTGCCTCCTGGATGTTTCGGTTGCTGTTTGGCCAATTAACAGCGGGGGAGATGTGGTCGGCTATTTAGCCATTGAAGCATATCCGCAAGAAATAGATGATTTTTTTCGCTTGAGTGTCGAATTAGCCCTCAATATTTTCTCTATCCAGTTTATTAAACAGAAGCTCGTTTTTGATACAAAGGAACAGCTTAAAGATAGCTTTTTGCATAAATTGTTGACAGCAGAGATTCAGGATGAAGAGAGCATTATCCAGTATGCCAATGTATTTCAATGGAATATTTTTGACGAGCATCGAATCGCTGTATTGCATCTGCAATTTCCCGCCCTCGAGCAACAACATACCGATTTGTTAAAGCTGAACGCAGAGAGAGCGGCATTATGGGACCAATTAAAAGTGCGAATTGCCATTGAGGATCCAGCCGTTTTATACGGCTCCATAGAAGATAAATATATTTTGATTGTTCCGGCAAGCAAAGAAAAGAATCAGCCAGCGAAATATTGGAACGAGTGGCATCGGCGGATCAATGGATGGATTGAGGCGGAAGGAGCGTCTTGCCGCGCGTTTTTTGGCATCGGGGGAATTACAAAATCGATCAGCGATTATTATTTTTGCTACCGGCAGGCGGTACAAGCATTGCAAGTCATTTTCCATGATTTTCAAGGGACGAGTTTGGCATTTTTTGATGAGCTAGGGGCGTACACGGTATTGCACCATTTAAAAGAAATTTCGGCAGCGAAACTGTTTGTGGAGAAATATCTTGGCCCGGTGATTCAATATTCATCGGAAAGACACGTTGATTTGCTGCAAACGATCCGCGTCTTCCTCCATTGCAACGGCAATTTGACAGAGGCTGCAGAAAAGCTGTATATCCACCGAAGCACACTTCAATATCGGATGGAAAAAATAGAAGAAATGCTTGGCTTTCCTTTAAACGAGTCGGAGCAACGGTTTAACCTAATGATGGCGTTAAAATTATACGATTTATATGGTCTTGACTCCGCAAAAATGATGAAAAGATAAGCTTGTTTTCCTGCATTATGCAGGTATTTTTTTTATATTCACCTTTTTTATAATAATTAGCAAATAAAAAGAAAATTCAAAAAAGGAGGACTTGAACAATGATTTCGACAATTGGAGTCGTTGGAGCTGGCACAATGGGAAGTGGCATTGCCAATTTAGCCGCTTTATCAGGATTTAACGTCATTTTAGTAGATCTTGAAGAACGCGTACTGCAAAAAGCGTTATCGCGAATGGAATCGTTTATGGATAAGAGTATCGCGAAAGGAAAAATAACCCCCGAGCAGAAGCACGAAGCGATGGAAAAGGTGAGAGGATCTACGGATTTGCTTGAAATGAAACATGCCGATGTCGTCATTGAAGCGGTCATTGAAAACATGGACGTGAAAAAAGAAGTGTTTTCAAAGTTGGATCAAATTGCTCCTGAACACGCCATTCTAGCAACGAATACTTCATCGATGTCCATCACCGAAATAGCTTCCGCAACAAATCGTCCTAACCAAGTTGTCGGTATGCATTTTTTCAATCCCCCGCAGCTGATGAAACTCGTTGAAGTCGTTCGAGGATATAAAACTAGCGATGAAACGGTCGAACAAGCGAAAGAACTCGCGCGAAAACTGAAAAAAGAGCCGGTCGAGGTCAAGAAAGATTCTCCGGGTTTTATTGTGAACCGCATTATGATTCCGCAATTTATCGAAGCGATTCGCCTAGTTGAAGAAGGAGTTGCCTCGATGGAAGATATTGATAAAGCAGTGACACTCGGTTTGAACTATCCGATGGGGCCATTTACGCTGCAAGATTTTGCCGGAGTCGATATCGGCCTTCACGTCATGGATTATTTTTATCAAGAATTTAAGGACGACCGGTTTGCCGCCCCCTTGCTGCTGAGACAGCTTGTTCGGGCAGGAAGGCTAGGCAGAAAAACGGGAGCCGGCTTTTATGACTATGACGATGCCCAATAAACATTGCCATCAGAAGTAGGCATGACCATCATCGTTGATCATTCGTGTTGAACAAACATTAGCCAACTGTTGGAGGGAGTTATCATGAACTACGAATTTTTACAATATGAAGTGGAGAATCAAGTAGCGGTCGTATACATTAACCGCCCCCCGTTAAACCCATTGAATACAAAAGTGTTTCATGAGTTATACGCTCTGATCGATGAGTTGGAAGCAAATCGCCATGTTAGAGCCATTGTGATTACTGGGAAAGGAGAAAAGGCGTTTGTAGCCGGGGCCGATATTCATGAAATGCTGGACTTGGATTTAGCGGGAATGATGGAAATGAACAAAATTTCACGGGCCGCTTTTTCAAAAATCGAAAACGCTTCCAAACCGGTCATCGCCGCCATTAACGGGATTGCGCTTGGCGGGGGCTGCGAATTGGCGCTCGTGTGCGATTTGCGCATTTGTTCAGATAAAGCCAAGTTTGCTTTTCCGGAAGTCAACCTCGGCATTATCCCAGGCGGCGGGGGGACGCAGCGCCTGCAGCGCATCGTCGGCCAAGGGGTGGCCAAAGAACTGTTATATTTCGGAGAGATGATCGATGCACAACGGGCGCTCGACATTCATTTAGTGAATAAAGTTGTCCCATCCGATCAGCTATTGCCGGCCGCAAAAGAATGGGCCGAGAAATTAGCGCAAAAACCAGCAATTGCGATGCGAATGCTCAAAGAAGCGGTCAACACAGGAGCCAATGTTGACTTGCAGTCGGGGCTTATGGTGGAAAACGCCTGCTTCGGAAACGCCTTTGCGACAGAAGACCGGAAAGAAGGAATGCGTGCCTTTGCAGAAAAGAGAAAGCCGGTGTTTAGCGGAAAATAAATAAACATCAGGGTATGCAGTTGGTATCAGGGATGGTTAGGAAAGTCCGCTGCCCTATCAACTTGGACATAGGTTCGCTACCTTTGGGGGCGGATTTGTCCTTAACAACTAGCACCCCAAAGGTGGCGGATGACGAGGACAAAAAATGAATATATGAGGAGGGAGTTAGTATGAAACAAATTCATCTGATCGATGTGATCGACAATAGCCGAATCCGTTCTTTCCATATTTGGCTCATTGTTTGGCTGTTCCTTGTTATCACGTTCGATGGGTATGATGTTGTCATTTATGGCGCTTCTGTTCCTTTGCTTATTCAAGAATGGGGAATTTCAGACGTTACCGCAGGCGCCATTGGTAGTTATACGGTAATCGGAACTGCCATTGGCGCGGTATTGTTTGGAATGTTAGCTGATAAAATGGGGCGTAAGAAAATTATTTTATTAACGACATTCTTATTTGGTTTTTTCACATTGCTTTCCGGTTTTGCCCCAAACCCGATTTTATTCACCATCTCTCGTATAATCGCTGGGATTGGCCTCGGCGGCGTTATGCCCAATGTCATTGCGTTAGCGACAGAAATTTTTCCAAAGCGAATTCGTACAGCGATCGTCGCCGCTATTTTTTGTGGTTATTCTGTCGGAGCCATTGCTGCAGCATTGACGAGCCGGGCTCTTTTGCCGATGGTTGGATGGGAAGCCATCTACTGGATCGGGGGTGTTCCACTGCTGTTTCTCCCGTTTCTAATGAAAGGTGTTCCAGAATCAATTGGGTTTCTTTTGGAAAAGGGAAGGGAAGAAGAAGCACGAAAAGTTCTTTTATTGATCGATCCTAATATCGGCAATGATGGTGCAGTTGAACTAGTGAAGCCCGAAAGCAAAGTTCAAGACTCTTTGCCTATTGTTAAATTATTCGAAGAGAAAAGAGCTTTTAGCACAGTCATGTTTTGGATTTCTTGTTTCAGTGCATTTGTGCTGATCTACTCGATGAATACATGGCTTCCTCGCCTGATGATGAAAGCGGGTTATGATTTGAGCTCCAGTCTTGCGTTTACTGCCGTGATGCAAATGGGAGCGATCATCGGTACGGTTGTTTTCGGTCCGTTAGTCAATAAATGGGGATTTAAGAAAGTACTTGTTCCTTTATTCTTCTGTGGAGCGATCGCCTTGTCGCTCATCGGCTTTACGAACAGTATGTTAGTCGCTTTTGCTCTAATTGCGATTATTGGTGCTGCCTCGGTCGGCGTTCAAAATATTGCGAATGCGTTTGTTTCCCAATACTATCCGGAAATAATGCGCTCCACTGCTTTAGGAAGTACGATGGCGTTTGGACGAATTGGCGGAATCGTTGCTCCGACATTTGTAGGGATTTTATTATCCTTTAATTTATTACCCCAGTATAATTTTGCGGCGATTGCGAGCGCAGCCGTACTAGGCGGGCTGGCGATGTTATTAGTACAAGAAAAATATGCTGTTTATCATAAAGAACAAGTTGGATCAACTAGTGAGAGAATTACTGTTTCATAAATATTTGTAGCTTTTCGTCACTGTAGGATATCCAGTTCAATTGTAAAGGGGGGAGCAACCAAAAAATTTGAACACTTATTCACAGCTCATATTGAAATAGGGAGCCCAATAGATTTTCTTAATAAAATGATGTTTATTAAGGAGTCAGAAAATCGATAAAAGTAGAAGTTACATTCTTTAACTTGTTTCGAGATGGAGGGATGGGGAAATATGGAGGCTATTAGCGTGTTGTCCGTTCCTCAGCTGTTAGAAAAAGCAGCAATGGAAAATCCGCACAAAGAGGCGGTTTATGACCTTCGACGCAGAATCACATATGGTGATTTGCATAAAGAAGTTCACCGCTTAGCGTCTGCGTTAGTTTCACTTGGCATCAAACAAGGGGATCGGGTCGGGGTTTGTTTGCCGAATTGGCTTGAAACGGTTCAATTATTTTTTGCCATCGCCAAAATCGGAGCCATTGCCGTCCCTTTTAATCCAAAATACAGACAGCATGAAGTAGAACATATTATGAAAAATTCCGGGATGAAAGTCGTTTTTATATGCGAGGAACTGGAGAAAAATACCGGGTTGGATCTAATTCAAGCGAAAGTGGGCAAAGTGATTACAGTTCGTTTTACAAAAGCGGGGATTGATTCCTTTGAGCAACTCATCGCCCGCTCACCAGAACAACCGTTGCCAGCTGTTGCGCTCGATTCGTATCGTGACTTATTTTGCATTTTATATACTTCAGGCACGACCGGCTCTCCAAAAGGGGTAATGATCACCCACCGCAGCGTAGTCCAATCCGGTATTGCCATTGCGAACAGTTTAAAGTGTAATGCGAACGATGTTTTTCTTATTTGCACACCAATTTTTCATATATTTGGCATGGCGTGCAACTTAATGTCGGCTGTATACAGCCAAGCGAAAATGGTACTGCAAGAAAGATACAGTCCAAAAGAAGCGTTGCAATTGATCGAAAGAGAAAAGGTGACGATCCATCACGCCGTTCCGGCTATGTTTAAGATGGAATTAAATATTCTGAATTTTGAATCATTTGATTTATCCTCCTTACGTGCGGGTATAACAGGGGCTGACGTCTGTCCGTTAGATACAGTGAAAGCCATACGCGAAAAAATGGGAATGGTGTTATGTATATCGTTCGGTACAACGGAAACCGGATCTGTCACGATTACGCCGTTTGAAGCGACAGAGGACCGAATTTTTGAGACGGTCGGCAAAGCATTGGAAGGAAACGAAGTGAAAATTGTCAACGACCGAAGAGAGGTGCTTCCTCCAGGGCAAATTGGGGAAATTGCCTGCCGGGGGTTTGGCGTTATGAAAGGGTATTATAACATGCCTAAACAGACAGCCGAAGTGCTTGACCAAGACGGTTGGTATTATACCGGGGATCTCGGGGTCATGGATGAACACGGTTATATTCAATTCGTGGGACGAAAGAAAGAGCTAATTATTCGAGGCGGATACAATATATATCCAAAAGAAATCGAAAACGTTTTACAGCAGCACCCAAGCGTTCTCGCATCTGCCGTTATTGGTTTGCCTGACCCAGTCTTAGGCGAATCTGTTTGTGCGGTTATCCAGCCTAAGGAAGGAGTTCACGTAACTGAAACAGAAATTCTTGAGTTTTTACGCCCGTTGCTAGCCGACTATAAACTTCCGAATAAGGTTGTTTTTGTTACACAATTCCCCATAACGGCAAGCGGGAAAATCCAAAAAGGAAAATTAAAAGATATGTTAAAAGATTTTTGAACATTGAGAGGGGTAAGACGATGCGTACAGATATTGTGTTGCTTGAAGGAGCACGTACGGCGTTTGCTAAATTTTGCGGTTCGTTCCGGGATATTTCGGCGACCGATTTGGGGGCGATTGCGGCACGGGAGGCGATGAAGAAGGCGAAAGTGGAGCCGGAAGAAATTCATCATGTGGTGTTTGGAAATGTGCAACAGTCTAGCCGGGACGCTCATTTGTTGGCCCGTCATGTTGGCTTAAAGGCGGGGGTACCGATCGATGTGCCGGCTGTGACAGTCAACCGTTTATGCGGGACGGGTTTAGAGGCCATTGTCATGGCGGCGAGGTTTATTTTAAGCGGAGAGGCGGAAGTGGTGCTGGCAGGAGGGACAGAAAACATGAGCCAGGTTCCGCACGTCATCCGCGGCATGCGGTGGGGAACGGCGTTAGGCAGCCCGACCGTGGAAGACTGGCTGTGGGATGGGCTGTATGATACATTTGGCGGCTGCAGCATGGCGATTACGGCGGAAAATTTGGCGAAGAAATATCATATTACCCGCGAGGAAGTCGACCGTCATGCGCTCCGAAGCCATCAGCGGGCTTTGGCGGCGATTGAGCGGAGGTATTTTCAACAAGAAATTGTTCCGGTGACCATTCAGGAGAAAAAAGGAGAAAAAGTGATTGATACGGATGAACATCCACGCCAAACGAGCATGGAACAGTTAGGAGCGCTAAAACCGCGCTTCATTGAAAACGGTGTCGTGACGGCCGGCAATGCAAGCGGGATGAACGACGGGGCGGCGGCGGTGGTCGTCGCTTCAGGAGAGTATGCGGCGAAACGAGGGTTGAAACCACTTGCCCGGCTTGTTTCTTGGGGGATCGTCGGGGTCGAACCGCAGTACATGGGAATCGGCCCTGTTCCGGCGATTCGACAAGCGTTGGAAAAAGCCAATCTGTCTATGGATGACTTAGATTTAATCGAAATTAACGAGGCGTTCTCGGCCCAATATTTAGCGTGCCAGAAGGAATTAGGGTTTGACGATGAAAAAGGCAATGTAAACGGCGGCGCTGTCGCCGTTGGCCATCCATTGGCCGCTTCGGGAACGCGGATTACGTTGACGCTTGTGTATGAGCTGGCGAGAAGAGGCAAGAAATACGGCGTTTCCTCCTTATGCATAGGCGGTGGCCAAGGAATCGCCGCGATTTGGGAGAGACTATAATCTTCCATACGAGTCGAAAACGGGCATAGCGGCGGTCTTCCCCGTTTAGCAGGGAAAACCGCCTTATTTTATTTCCACAATCGGCACGGCCGACGTCTCAAGGGCAAAATTTGCTGTACTAAAACGAGGAAGGCGTAGGAGATTTCCACCTCAACGGTTCGGTCACGTGCTATTTATGACGGATAGTGCGCGATATGTCCGAGCCGTTTCGATATATGTTGGGCGGTGCCGACCGTTTGGCGGACGAGTTCGGACAGCGACTCCATCATCTTAAACGTTGCGCCGGCCAACCCGATGGCGCCAATAATCCCGGTTCGGTCAAAAACAGGGGCGGCGACAGCCGTAAAGCCGATAAATGTCTCATCTTTATCGACAAAAAATCCATCGTTCCGAATCGTGTGTAAACGTTCCATAAATTCGCGCTCGTCAACGATCGTATTCGGTGTGTGGGCTTCTAGCGGATGTTTTTCAATGATGGCTTTCACCTCTTCTTCAGGCAAATAAGCCATGATCGTTGTCCCGAGCGCCCCGTAATGCAATACACGCCGGCGGCCGATATACGAGCGCGGCTGGAAGCTGTCGTCGCTATCGAGGCGAATTAAATATTGCAAGCTGTCTTGTTGGCGCACGGCAAATAAAACTGTATGTCCTGTTTGTGCTTGCAATTCGTGCAAAAACGGCTCCGCCTCGCGCCGCATGTCTAAGTTTTCGAGGACAATTCCCCCATATTCGAGCATTTTATAGCCGAGGCGGTACAAATTCTCCTTTTGGTCATAATGAATAAGCCCTTGTGTCTCTAGCGTCCATAGCAGGCGATAGACAGTCGCTTTCGCCAGCTTCGTTTTGGCGACGATTTCCTCAATGGAGAGGCTTGGACGTTCGAAACTAAAACAGTTTAAAATATGAACCGCTCTTTCTACTGAACGAATCGTTTCCACATTTACATTTCTCATTGCTGTGCCCCTCTGTTACTTTCTAGTCTCCGTTTTTTAAAAGTATTGTAGCATAAAGCGATAATAAATGTATACGTTTGATGAAGGAAAGGATATATACTTTTGTTATATTTAAAAAATTTTGACAAATAACAGGGTTTGTTATATATTTAAGTTGTAAAAGTGAATTATTAATTCACTATATGAATTAGAAAGGAGAAAGAACATTGGCGGACACAAAAATGAAAGCGCTTGAACGGCTGAACGAAGATTTGGAGAAAGTGTATTTAGGTCCATTATGGGAAAAGCTCGGAAAAATGGTGACGCCGGAGCCTGACCACGAAGTTGTCCCGTATTTATGGAAATGGGAGACGATCCGCAAATATTTGCTGGAAGCCGGAGAACTGCTTCGTTTAGGAAGGGAAAGCGAGCGCCGGGTTGTTTATTTGCAAAATCCGTCCTTGTTGAAGCGTGGCTTGATCGGCTACTCGACCAATACGCTTTATGTAGGAGTGCAACTGTTGTTGCCAGGTGAAGTAGCGCCTGCGCATCGCCATAGCCAATCGGCCATCCGGTTTATTATTGAAGGCGAGGGAGCCTATACAGCAGTCGATGGCGAAAGAACGTATATGGAGCGAGGAGATTTGATTTTAACTCCGGCGTGGACGTGGCATGATCACGGCCATGAAGGAACTGAACCAGTCATTTGGATGGACGGCCTCGATGTCGGATTGGTGAGAAACTTTGCTGGTTCGTTCTTTGAGCCGTATTCCGAAGATGTATTCCCTGTTACCGGCCCTCACAACGGTTCGACTTTCAAATATTCAGTGGGCGCATTGCGTCCGGTCACTGACCGGAAGCGAAAAGGATATCCTTCTCCCTTGATCGCCTATAAGTGGAAAACAACCAAACAAGTGTTGGAGAATTTGTCCAAGCTCGATCCAGATCCGTATGACGGCTATGCGGTCGATTATATTAACCCGTTGACAGGGGGATCGGCGGATTTGCGAATCGGAACAACGATGCAAAAATTACCTCCTGGCATGCACACAAAGGCGCACCGCCATGTCCATAGCGCAGTGTACCACGTCCTTGATGGGGAGGGATACACCGTTATTGATGGGGTCAAATTTGAATGGTCGAAAGGAGATTTCTTTATTTTGCCGCCTTGGAGCTGGCACGAGCATGTCAACACCGGGGAAGCCGACGCCCACCTGTTCTCGATTAACGATTTGCCGATCATGGAGCTGCTTGATCTTGAAAGGGAAGAAGCTTACAACAAAAACGGCGGCCATCAGTCCATTATCGATGTATTTCAGCCGACCTTCTGAATCTCCCACGACTCGAGTCGAGGGGTTCTTGGGTACGCATGACTTTTCGAAATGCACTCATCACGTTTCCCAAGACTTTCTCTTTTGTATTTGTAAATGTTTCGTATTGGCAGGCGCTAGTTAAGACGGAGGAGGTTATGCGGTTGAATAACAAAATGCCTAGTATGGTGCAAGAGGTGCTTCATCATGCCGTCTCCCGCTATGGAAAGAAAACAGCGATTATTGACGGTGAGAAAACGCTGTCTTTTGAGGAAGTGAACGAGCGATCTTTGCGGTTTGCCGAGCGGTTGAGCGGTTTAGGCCTTCAGAAAGGCGATGTAGTGGCGGTGCAGTTGCCAAACAGCTGGGAGTTTGCCGTGACCCATTTAGCTTTAGCACGCCTCGGAATCGTAATGGTGCCTGTGAACTTAATGTACCGGCAAAAAGAGTTATCGTTTATGTTTTCATTTGCCCATGTGAAAGCCGTCGTTACCATTGACCGCTGGAAAGGATTTAACCATGCAGAAATGATGGAATCCCTCCAGCAGATTGTCCCAACTTTAGATTATATAATCGTCGTTGGGGAAAGTAAAGGACTGCGTCAATATAGTTTTCAAACGTTGTTAAACGATAGCGGTTTGTCTTCGGCAGATAGAGAGGGGGAGAAGCCATTCCCTTCTCCGGACGATCCGATGTTGATTATGTTTACGTCCGGAACGGAGTCCGACCCAAAAGCGGTGATCCATACGTATCGGACATTTATTCCTGCCCATTTACATAATGGGCAGGAATACGGATTAACGGCTGACGATGTCATGCTTTGCTTGACGCCTATGGGCCATATGTTTTCCTTGCCGATGATTTTAATGGGCCTTTATAGTGGTGCTGCTCAAGTGATGCTATCGCAATTTTCGGTCGAGCGTGTTTTAGATGCCTTCAGTCAGCACGGAGTGACGTTTTGCGTAGCTGCGCCTGCCCATTTGATTGATATGTTAAAAGGAACGGATGAAACAAAAGAATATCCGTCAAAACTACGTCTTGTCTTAACCGGGGGAACAAAAATTCCGGTCTGGATGGTGAAATCGTTCCGGCAGCGTTTCTGTTGTGACGTTGCTGCCCAATGGGGAATGACGGAAATTGGAGCGGGATCGTTCACACGACCGAATGACGCAGCCCATCTCGCTTCAGATACGGTTGGCCGGGCGTGCCCGACGGGGGAAATTTGCATTTTTGATGAGAACCATCAGCTGCTGCCAAACGGAAAAGTAGGAGAAATCGGTTTTCGTGGTCAGTCTCTATTCAAAGGATATTATAAAAATGAAACAGCCACCCGGCAATCAATGACGGAAGATGGGTTTTTCCTCACCGGAGATTTAGGGTGGAAAGATGACGATGGTTACATTCACTACGTTAGCCGGAAAAAGGACATTATTAATCGCGGCGGATTAAAAGTGCACGCGGCGGAAATTGAGGAAGCGCTTCTTATGCATCCGCATATCCGTCAGGCCGCTGTTATTGGGATTCCAGATGAACGGCTTGGGGAACGCGGCTGTGCGATTGTCTCATTGAAAGAAGGAACAACGTTTTCATTGGAAGAAATGCAACAATACTTGCTTGAAATAGGGATGGCTAAATATAAATTGCCTGAATATTTAAAAATATTAAACGAATTGCCGACTACTGCGTCAGGAAAAGTGAGCAAGGGAGTTTTGCGGAAACAGTATGTACAGTTAGAAGTTAAATAAAGAGAGAAAGGGAGAGAACAGCCGATGAAACTGGCATTATTTAACGACTTTCAGCTCGGAGTGATTGTAGATGATGTCATTTATGAGATCGGGAGCCATTTATTTGGCCGCTTTCATCAAGGAATCGGCTTTTGCCCGATGGTTCAGCTTATTGCTGAATTTGACGCATATCGCTCGGAAATTGAAAAGAAGCTGCATGAATATCCCTCTTATGCCTTAGCGGATGTCCGGCTGCGCCAGCCGGTGAAGAAGCCGGGGAAAATTGTGGCCGCTCCCGTTAACTATGTGTCTCACCAAAAAGAAATGAAAGTGGAACATACAGCAAGGGGGCTAGGCTTTTTCTTAAAGGCGCCATCTTCGATCATTGGGCCGAACGACACAATCGTTTTGCCTGATCCGAACCGCCGTTTTGATCATGAATTAGAGTTGGCCTTTGTCATTGGAAAAACAGCGAAAAATGTCAAGGCGGAAAACGCTTACGATTATATATTCGGCTATACCGGGCTTATGGATGTGACGTTGCGTCCGGATGAAACGCACCACGAGGAACGGTGTTTGCGCAAGTCGTTTGATACGTTTACACCGATGGGGCCATGGATCGTGACAAAAGAGGAGATTGCGGATCCAAACAATATAAACATGGTGCTAACAGTAAATGACGAAGTCCGGCAACGGGTCAACACAAAGGAAATGATCTGTTCTGTCGCTGAACTCGTGGAAATTTATTCCCATATTATGACTCTTGAGCCGGGTGATGTCATTACGACAGGGACGCCGGATGGCGTCGGGCCGATTCATGACGGGGATGTTGTCAGTATGGAGATCGAGGGGATCGGGAGCTATTCCGTCCGAGTTTCCTTAGCGCCTAATGCGGCTGTATTGCGGTAAATGAGAAGGGGAAGGGAGAATGGTTCATGGAGAAAGGCTGGAAGAGGTATCACACAATATGGTTGATGCTCTTTTTAGGCTGGGTCGTTTCTTATATTGACAGGACGTTAACAGGGCCTGTCGTCACATGGATGATTGAAAATAAGGTCGAATTTTTGGCCGAATCGCCCAACCCGCACGCGCTTGGGGGATTGCTTGGCAGCCTGTTCTTTGCCGGGTACATGCTAACGCAATTTCCCGGCGGGTATTTTGGCGACAAATTTGGTTATCGCGTGATTGTCATCATTAGCATTTTGTGGGCTGGCGTGACGACGTTATTGACCGGTTTGGTCGGCGGATTGACAGTATTTATCGCGTTGCGTGTGCTTACCGGATTAGGGGAAGGCGTCTTTTATTCTAACGACCGTTCCTTGATTACCCAAGTGACGCCGCCAGAAAAAGTCGGGCTGGGAATGGGCGTTGTGCTGACCGGTCTTACGCTTGGGTTAACGATTGCGACGATTGCTACTCCATATGTTATTCAGCTGTTTCAGCCATCGATGGGGACGCATGCATGGAAAGCGCCGTTTTTGTTCATGGGGATCATTACTTTGCTCGTTGGTACGATGATGTACAAATGGATGAGACCGGCCGGCTTTACGGTCCAATCGGAGTCGTATGGCCCACCGGTAGGCAAATTGATGCAAACTTCCATTTTGTTCTTAGTCATCATCATGGCCTTGTATTATGCCACCAATGCCATGCAATTATCGCCGACAGCGATCGGCTTGGTTTTAACAGTATTGGCCGTTTTGTATATCATTTATATTTATAAAACAAAGAGCGAGGAAGTCGGACCGATCGTAAAAAGCCGCAACTTGTTGCTTTTATATCTTTCGTTTATTCCAGTTTTATGGCATTTGTGGTTTTACGGCTTCTGGTCTGTTGCCATTGTTCAAGACTTCGGGGGCGGCACGCTCGTTTCGGCGGCGCTCATCGCTTCATTTAATGCCGTTGCGGGACTGATCGGGTTTCCGCTTGGGGGAAGATTAGCCGACCGATATGCTAACACGGCCAATGGAAAACGAAATGTATTGGCGGTGTTGACGGGGCTGTTGACAATCTTCATTTTCATCTTTGCTTTTTATGTCATGTCAGGGGGCAACAATCCGGCAATCATGTCTCTTATTTTGTTTACTTCCGGGGTGTTCTTTTTCGCGCTTCAGCCGGTCAACCATGCCATTACAGCCGATTTTGCCCCGTCGAAGCATAAAGGAGCGGCGTTTGGGATGCTGAATTTGTTTTCCGAAATTGGAGCGTTATTAGCGCCGGTGATTTCGGGGGCCATGCGCGATCATTCAGGGAGCTGGGGAAGTGCGTTGTTGCTTGATGGCATTTTAATGGCAGCGAGCTTGCTGCTTGTCATCGCCGTAAAACCTGCTTTAGAAGGCAGACTAACTGCTGCAATAAACGCTAACGAAACGGATGTAAGCCATTAAAGTTGTCGAAAGGAGATATTCGCATGAAAGGGAAAACGAATCAACGGCCCGTCCTCGTGATCGGGGCGGGCCCGATAGGACTGACTGCCGCATTAGCGTTGCGCCGTTTTGACATTCCGGCGACGATCATCGAAGCGGAGCCGAAGGAGCGCATTCGTCCGGGGAGCCGCGCGATTTATTTCCATAAAGCGACGCTGAAACATTGGGAGGACATTTATCCAGGACTTGGCTTTACTTTTGCGAAGCACGGGGTCGTCTGGCCTGTCAAGCGGACGCTGTTCGGCGGCAAGGAAGTATATATAAAGCGCTATCCGGCCCCGAATCGTAATGAGCTGCCGCCGTTTACGAGCTTGCCTCAAGTGGAAGCGGAAAAATTTTTGTATGAGGCGTGCGTAGCGGCAGGGGTGGAGTTTATTTGGAATTCACCTGTCCGGCAGCTAGAGACGAATGAAAATGGGGTGATTGTAACGACGGAGTCCGGGGAAGTATGGCAAGCCGATTACGCGATTGGTGCCGATGGAGCCCGGTCTGTCGTTCGGCAGTCGCTCGGCATCGAGCTAGAGGGTCCCCGTTCCCGCGACCGTTTCGTTGTTGTTGATATCGAGGAAGACCCGTCCGCCCCGCTTCCATTAGAAAGGGTGTTTCATTATCAACATCCGGCTATGGAAGGAAGAAATGTATTGTTTGTGCCGTTTGCCGGCGGATGGCGGGTTGATTTGCAATTGTTTGCCGAAGATGACGCCCAACAGTACGGGAGCATCGAAGGGGTGCGGCAATGGATTCCAAAAGTCATGGATAAAAAATACGCTGATCGCATTACATGGGTGTCGATGTATCAGTTCCATCAAGCTGTGGCCCGTTCGTTCACCGATGAACATTGCCGCGTTGTTTTAGCGGGAGAGGCTGCCCACCTTTTTGCCCCGTTTGGAGCGCGCGGAATGAATTCCGGTGTGGCAGATGCCATCGTGGCGGTCAAGGCGATTCATGCCGCCTTCCAGGCGGGAGAGCGGTCGAAAGCAAAGCAGATCATTGCCGAAGCGGCACAAGAGAGAAAAACAGCGGCCCAATACAATCGGGACTGTGCGGGCCTTGCGTTAGAGCATATTCAAGGACGCTCCCCGATGATGAATATGAAACGGGAACTGGCTGCCTCGCTTTCTTCGATCATACCGAGTTTAGGAAAATGGCTGGATGAAGGCCCGTACGGACCGAAATCCGGACCGCCGCAATTAGCTACCAAGTATTGAGAAAGAAGGAGAAGAAGCGATGAAAAAAATCGAGTACCGTTTTCAAGTGCAATGGGGAAGACACAGATGCGGCGGGAATCGTCTTTTACCCGAATTTTTATAAATGGATGGACGAAGCTACGCACCACTTTTTTGCCGAACTCGGTTACCCGACAACGGCGCTGTTTGAACAAAAGATAGGGTTACCGATTTTGGAAGCCAAATGCCAATTTCGCTCCCCGTTATTGTTTGGCGATGAAGTCCGTGTTTGCTCAACGATCACGGAATTTCGGGATAAAGTGTTTCAAATTGTCCATGAGTTTTATAAACATGAAACGGTTGCCGCTGTCGGATATGAGACGAGAGCATGGGCATCATTTGCCGACGGAAGGCCAAAGGCCGTCCCGATTCCGGCAGAGGTGAAACGGGTGTTGGCCGAGCGGAATCCGTCCCGTTCGGCGGCGTTTCAGACGGAGTAAGAGCTAAACGGATAAAGATGAAACAGCTAGGAGGAGAACGATGGCCACGTTGTTAAATACGGAGAAGGAAATGTATGGACCGCGGACCGAGCAAGCGGTCGCCATCCTTTCCAGACTGTTAAACATGGATTGGTTTGCCAATGTAGGTACTCCCCATTATCGGAAAGAGGCAGAAGAAGCGATCCGTAAATGGATGGACAGCTTCCATTTGGAGCGTTATCATATCCGTTGGCTAGAGGAAGGGGAGCTCGTCCCTTCTTTAGCGGAGATGAACTTGGCGAAAAGCCCGTTATGGCGCTCTTTGTTTCCCATTCCGGAACGCATGAAGCAGGCGGCGGCAGCTGCAGGGAGAGAAGGATGTTTGGCCAAGCTGGCCGATGAGATTCCAGCCCATTTATTCCATGATTGTTTCGATGCGGCGTATCGTGCTTTCCATCAATACGGCACATCAGTAGTAAAAACCGCTGTCTGTTCGGTCATGTATATCGGGGGAATGGCTTGTGCCTGGGAATCTGTTGGCGATCTTGACGGATGGGAATCAAATCCGTTTCGTGCGCTGCTGCGAGTACTCGAGTACGGGCATTGGCCGTTAGGCATGGATGAAGAACAATTGTATCTGTTCTAGACGGCATATGGCCGCAAGCAAAGGGGACGACGAAGAACGTTCGTCCCCTTTGGCTTGTTTTCCGTTATGGCAAGCCTAAGAAAGCCTGGACGGCTTCAAGGCTTGGCTGTACGGGCGGCCAATGCGATAAATCAAACGGAAAATCAGAGCCTGGCAATACCCGCTCTTTGCCGACGAGATCGATCAGCAGCTGCAGCGCTCGACTGTCCCAAAGAACCGTATCGAACCAAAAGCGGCGCAAATAGTCGGTTGGCGGGGCTTGCAACGAGGCGGCCACCGGGCGCCACATTTCATATCCTTTTTGCAGCCGGCCGATTTGATAAGGGAGAAAACCGCCGCCATGGGCCAATAAAATACGAACGCGCGAGTAGCGGTCCATCCAGCCGCCCAGCAACAAATCAGTGGCGCAAATGGTCGTCTCCCAAGGGACCCCGATTAAATTCGCCATTCTCCGCCTTTGAAGGCGCGGGTCGTCGCAAAGAAGCGGATGGATAAAAAGAATGGCGCCTAACGTGTTCGCCTCTTCCCAAAACGGAATCAAAGACTCATCGGTAAGCAGCTTCTGCTGAACAGATGGGCCGATGATGGCCCCTTTTAACCCGCGCTGCATGGCCCGCCGCAGTTCCAATGCCGCTTGCTCCGGCTGATTGAGCGGCACTGTCGCCAAGGCGGACAATCGATCGGAATGCTCTGATACCCAGCGCGATAAGGCATCGTTATAGAGGTGTGACAATTCTTTGGTGATTGTTGCCTCAACGTCATATAAAAACAGTTGAGGAATCGGGGATACTAACGAATGAGAGACTCCTGACTGGTGCTGCGCCTTGAAATAGGCGTGCGGGTCGATGAATTCCTCTTTTAAACCAAATCCCCATTGATGATTGATTGTCAGCATTTTTCCATTGTCGCCCCAATGGACAGGAACATGTTTTTGCTCCACTTTGAGCCACTGCATAACTTCCGGCGGAATAAAGTGAGTATGGACATCAAAACGGCTTTCCATTGTCTCCTTCTCCCTTCTAAATCATTATGAGATGGACCGCCAAGTTTGACATTTATGACGATCGCGGCCAGTAACCTAGTTTTTCAGAAATCTCGTTCGCTGCGCGTTTTACTTTAGCAATGATCGAAGGGTCATACGGATGCAGGCGATGGACCGGTCCGATGACGCTAAGGGCGTATACGACATTTCCCGTATAATCCCGAATCGGCGCTGCGACTGAGGCGACCCCTTCGCGAAGTTCTTCAATGCTAATGGCGTACCCTTGACGGCGGATCGTACGCAATGCATCGCGCAAAACGTGCGGATCGGTAATCGTATTCAAAGTGAATCGCTCTAATCCTTGTTCGATATATGCTTCAATTGCCTGCTCCTCTTGGTATGAGAGCAACACTTTTCCCGAACTTGTACAGTGCAGCGGATTTCTCCTTCCGATATGGGAGAGCGCTTGAACAGGCTGTTGGCTTTCGACGCGGTGAATATAGACGACGCTTGGGCCGTCCAGCACAGCGATGTGCGCCGTTTCCTGCAGATCGCCAACAAGCCGTTGCAATATTGGTTGCGCTTCGCGGTTGATTTCCAAGTGGGACGTTAACACGGTATTAAGTTGCTTTGGATCGCTTTGCTCCTATCAGTTCTTTTAACAGCCGTATTAGGGATTATATTGGAAAAACTACTCATTAAGCATGTATATGGAAAAGAGCTTGAACAAGTATTATTAACTTTCGGCTTAAGCTTTATTATCGCTGATGTTGTGAAATGGATATGGGGCACAGAAATGCAAACACTTTCGGCGCCAGCCTTACTTAACGCATCCTTATCAATCGGGGATATGGTGTTCCCGCTTTATCGCTTATTTGTCGTCTTTATTGGCTGTTTATTAGCTTTACTATTATGGTACTTGGAGAGCAAAACGCGTATTGGTGCGATCATTCGTGCAGGTGTAGATGATCGTGCAATGGTTGGTGCTCTTGGTATAAATGTAGGACTCGTATTTACTGGAGTATTTGCATTTGGAGCGGCATTAGCAGGGTTGAGCGGTGTTTTGGGTGGACCGCTGATCGGAATGTATACGGGGATGGATAATGAAATTCTTGTCACTTCCCTAATTGTCGTTGTCATTGGCGGTTTAGGTTCATGGAAGGGTTCCTTCATCAGTGCCATTTTAATTGGTGTAATTGAAACATTTGGAAAGGTATGGTTCCCATCTTTATCGATGTTGACGGTGTTTCTGATCATGATGATCGTTTTAATCATTCGTCCGCAAGGATTGTTTGGAAGAGAGGTGGCATAGTGTGAAAAAGATTTTTCTCTATACTGTTCTGCTTATTCTCCTCGTTTTAGCTATGCCGCTTGTATTATCTGATTTTGGGATGAATTTGGTGACTGAAATTTATATCATGGCCATTTTTGCCATGAGTTTGGGATTGATTATGGGCTACGCAGGAATGGTGTCGCTCGGACACGCTGGTTTTTTTGGCATAGGTGCTTATACGGTTGCGATCATCGGTCAGTATGTGCCGAATACGTATTTGTTGCTTCTGATCTCCGTTGTGATTTCCGGATTGATTGCCTTAATTACCGGTGCAGTATTTATACGTACGTCTAAATTTTACTTTTTGATGATTACGCTTGCATTCGGACAATTATTGTATGTCTTATTTTGGCAGCTGAAGCCTTGGACAGGTGGAGCAGATGGGATGTCGGTCTCTGCCATCTTGAATCTCGGTTTTGGAGAGATTGTATCTCCAAATGGGTTCTATTATGTAATGGGCGCTGCCTTTATCATTTCCTATATTCTTTTGCGCCTGTTTGTAGAATCTCCGGCCGGAAAAATTACGAAGGGCATTATGGAAAATGAAGCGCGTATGAGTGCTCTCGGCCATAATGTCCGGATTTATAAATTGCTAGTTTATACGTTATCCGGATCTTTAGCAGGATTGGCCGGATCGCTCTATTCGTACTTTAATGTGTTTGTTTCACCTGATTTGTCAAGCTGGACATTTTCCGGTCAGGTGATGGTGATGGTGATTATCGGCGGAGTCGGTACTTTACTTGGGCCGGCGGTCGGGGCAGGCGTTTTTATCTATTTGCAAAACTTTATGAGTACTTATACGGAGCGCTGGCCGATGATCATGGGGGCTCTGTTGATTATCCTTGTTCTTATTGGGAAAGGCGGAATGATTCATTGGCTGCAATATGTTAAAGATATCATTTTTTTACGCAAACAAACCAATGAATCAGCTCCACAAAAACAAGTGAAGAAAGAGGAGGTAGTGAATTGAGCTTACTAAAGGTTGAAAATATCAGCAAATCATTTAAAACGCTACAAGTATTGCACAATGTTTCATTAGAAGTGAACCCTGGGGAACGCCATGTGATTATTGGACCTAATGGTGCAGGAAAAACGACGCTCTTTAATTGTATAACGAATCTCTTGCCCATTGATTCCGGGGCTATTTATTTAGACGGAAAAGACATCAGTAAACTTCCCGCCCATCATCTCGTCCATTTAGGAATGTCACGGACATTTCAAAAAAATAACTTATTTGGCGATTTAACAGTGGAGGAAAATCTTCATCTAGCGCTAGTAGCTAAGAAATCGTATCGATATAACGTTTTTTCACCGCTGGCAAATCGTTCAGATATACAAAAGGAAGCAAATGCAATTTTGGAACAATGGGAAATCTCTTCTCAACGCCATGTGAAGGTCAAAAATCTTTCCTATGGAGAACAACGATTGCTGGAAGTACTATTGGCCATGGCCAGCAATCCAAAGATTCTTTTATTAGATGAACCGACGTCCGGAATGTCCCCAGCGGAAACAGCGCAAACTTCAGAAATGATTCAAAAACTTCCTCGTTCCATCGCGCTAGTAGTGATTGAACATGATATGGAAGTCGTCTTTGCCATTGCTGATCGGATCACGGTTCTTCACCATGGGGAAGTCATATTAAGCGGGGCTCCGGAGGAGGTCAGAAACAATGAAATGGTAAAGGAAATTTACTTCGGAGGAGGCGCGAAACAACATGCTTGAGCTTCAAGATGTCCATTCCTATTACGGAACAAGCTATATTCTTCAAGGGGTGACATTTTCAGTTCCAAAGGGAAAATGTGTAGCGCTTTTGGGGCGGAATGGAGCGGGAAAAACGACAACGATTCATACCATTGCCGGTTTGCATAAATCCAAACGGGGCAGCATACGTTTTAAGGATCAACAGTTGCAATCTTTGTCTCCTCATCAAATTTCCCGTCTTGGAATCGGTTTAGTGCCGCAAGGAAGAAGGATTTTTCCGTCGCTTACTGTAAAAGAGAACTTAACGATGTCAGCGCGAAAAAGAAAAGCAAATGACGGGAGCATAAATTGGGAGCTGGAGAAAATTTATGAGTTATTTCCTGTATTAAAAGAACGGGAAAAACACTTGGGCACACAGTTATCCGGCGGACAGCAGCAAATGTTAGCGATTGGTCGGGCGCTTATGACGAATCCGGAGTTTTTGCTGATGGACGAACCATCCGAAGGACTTGCCCCGGTGATTATTGATCAAGTGGGTGAGATCGTCATTAAATTAAAAGAGACAGGACTGTCCATATTGATGGTTGAACAAAATATCGCACTTGCTTGCAAAGCGGCAGATGAGGTATTGATTATGAACAAGGGCAAGATTGTATGGCACGGTACCCCGGATCGATTAATGACGAATGAAGAAATACAACACAAATATTTAGGTGTTTAATAAAGTATGAATATGTTTAGTGTCTTGAATCGGGCGCACAGGGCAGTAAGCACCGTATTGGTGCTTGTCCATGAAAGTTTTGGGGAACATGACCGGGGGTTGCAAAATCACGCTATGCCCAAGAGCGAGGATGTCCCAAGCGGAGCGGGACATCCTTATTTATATACGTTTTAGATAACAATATCATATCGATGTTATGTTTTGTTTGAACGTAGACAACCTTTTGAGTGAGTCTCAGATTCATTTAGTAACGAGTAAGGAGAAGATGCTTAATCGCAATATCCGAGCAATGACGAAATTTCGCGCGCAGCTTGGCAAGCAAGCCCGATGAACCGAGGAATGGCCGCTGGAGTGATTCGCTGATTCGGTCCGACGATGCTTACGGCGGCAACAACCTCTCCGGAATAGTCGCGAATAGGGGCGGCAATGCTCGTTGCCCCTTCGTGCAGTTCGTCAATGCAAACGGCATAGCCTTTTTGGCGAATGGCCGCTAATTGGCTGATGAACTCTTTTGGATCGGTGACCGAGTTCGGCCCGTATTTCGGCAATCCGCGGCGGAGGATGTTTTCGATCGTTGCCCTCGGGCGGTAGGCGAGCATCACTTTTCCGGAGCTTGTGCAAGTGCATGGATTGCTTCGGCCAATGTAAGACAGCAGACGCACAGGGTGCGGGCATTCAATTTTATAAAGATAAACGACCCGGTCATCCTCTAGCACCGATAAATGCACCGCCTCCCCTGATTCGTTCATTAGAGCATGCAAGACGGGAAGGGCGTCTTTAAATATTTCGGTATGCAGGTCAACCACTCCGCTCAAATGCAATACTGAAAGGCCAAGACGGTATTTGCGGTTTTTTTTGTTTTTTTCCACAAATCCCTCTTTTTCCAATACAGTGAGCAGCCGGTGAACCGTTGTCTTGTGTAATCCCAGTTGTTTTGATATTTCTGTGATTCCTAACTCTGGCGCCTCAACCGAAAATAAGCGCAAAATGCGTAGTCCGTTTTTCACTGACGAGAGAGTACTATCTATTTTTTCCACCATCTGTGTGCCCCCTTGTTTTTACAGTTTCGCTGAAATGGCTTGTGCCGTTTGCACGACAAGCTGTGTTAAATACGGAAGAGAACGATCGTTGACGCGTTGGATCGGTCCGGCAATGGAGACGGAGTAGCGAACGTTTCCGTTGCGGTTTCGAATCGGGGCGCTGATGGATGTCACCCCTTCGTGCAGTTCTTCGCTGCTGATGGCATAGCCTTGTTGCTTCACTTGCGCTAGTTTTTCCAGAAGTGCTGACGGTGAGGTGATCGTTCTTGATGTGAAGGAAGGAAGCCCTTGGGCGATGATGCGGTCGATCGTTTCTCTCGGCTGATAGGCGAGAATGGCTTGGCCTGTGCTGGTGCAAAATGCGGGATTTTTTTTGCCGACGTAAGAAAGAAGACGAACAGGATGATCGCATTCTACTTTGTATAAATAGATGACGTCAGCGCCATATAGCGTGGCCATATGCGCGCTTTCTCCTGATAAAGCGACGAGTTCCTGCAAAAAAGGAAGCGCGATTTGGCAAATGGGAAAACGGGAATGAATAATTTTTTTCATCGCCAGCAATGAAGTACCGAGAGAATAAAGGTTTGTCTTTGGATCTTTTTTGACAAAGCCTTCGCTTTTTAACGTTTGCAGCAGCCGATGGGCAGTGCTCTTGCCGACGTTTAGCCTCTCCGCAATATCAGCGATGCTAAGCTCTGTCTCATCCATTGAAAATAGATGGAGCAGCCGTAAAGCGTTTTCCAATGATGAAAACGACGTTCGTCCTTTGCGTGCTTTCATTGCATCCTCCCCTCCTCGTTTTGATAAGAAATCGCTTTCAAAAAACAGCATAATTTTTGCTTTTGTTTCGCATAGAGGAATATCGAACTTTTATACGGGACAATTATAATATAACATAACATTCAGAACGTTTTAAATGTTGCAAATTTAAATATAGTAAAAAAGAGTAGGGAAGAGGGGAGGGAAAGCAGGATGACATTGTCGATTCGGGAGATGGAGTTGGAGTTACAACAATACCAGCTGCAAAAAATTAATGAACTGCTTGTATTTGTTACACAGTTTAACGAGTTTTATAAGGAAAAATTTCGCAACCTTTGTTTGCCAATGCGGTCGATGGAAGAATTCCGAAAATTGCCGTTTACGACGAAAGAAGAGCTCGTTCAAGACCAGCAGCTATACCCACCGTTTGGTCGAAACCATTGCTATCCGGAAACGAGTTATGTTCGCTACCATCAAACGTCAGGCACTTCTGGCAAACCGCTTAAAATTTTGGATACGGAGGAGAGCTGGAACTGGTGGCGAGATTGCTGGTTTGAAGTGTTGAAATCGAGCGGGGTGACGAACCGCGACCGCTTGTTCCTCGCCTTCTCGTTCGGGCCGTTTATCGGTTTTTGGTCCGCATATGAGGCAGCTAAAAAAATGGGAGCGCTCGTGATCCCCGGGGGTGGGCAATCGTCAAAAGAGCGGCTATATAGCATGATGGAAAACCGGGCGACAGTATTGCTTTGCACGCCGAGCTACGCCCTTCACTTAGCTGAAGTAGCGGAAGAAATGGGAATCGATTTGCCCTCGACTACTGTAAGGGCCATCATTATAGCAGGGGAACCTGGCGGGTCTGTTCCGTCAACGCGGCAGCAGATTGAAACGCGATGGGGAGCGGCCGTGTACGATCATGCTGGGATGACGGAAATGGGGGCGTACGGCTACTCGTGTTCGGCACGAAACGGACTTCACATTAACGAAGCGCAATTTTTGGCGGAAATTATCGACCCGGAAACGCTGCAGCCAGTTAAGGAAGGGGAGCGTGGCGAGCTAGTGCTCACCAATTTCAGCCGTTACGGCTATCCGCTCATTCGCTACCGGACGAAAGATATCGTGCTTTGTTCTTCGACGCCGTGTTCTTGTGGCAATCCGTATCGATTTTTGCCAGGCGGGATTATTGGACGAGTCGACGACATGGTCGTGGTTCGCGGTGTCAACATTTTTCCGTCGTCCATTGAGACGATTGTCAGAGAGTTTGCGGAAATCAAAGAGTTTCGCATCGTTTATTATACAGAAAATGAAATGGACCAAGTCAAAGTGCAAGTAGAGTCAGAAACGGACGTGGAACGACGGCTGGCTGATCGCTTAAGGGAACGGATCGGCATCCGGATCGATGTCGAACGGGTCGCCCAAGGATCACTGCCCCGTTTTTCAATGAAGGCGAAACGGGTCGTTGATCAACGGGATCACCAAAAGCAAGTAGGGTAGAGTGCTGGATAGACGGGAACCGAGCTATGGATATCGAAAAGGGAAAGGAGAGAGTTGATGATGGATCAAGCAAATGTAAAGCGGCGTCCGGTCCTCGTTGTCGGAGCCGGACCAATCGGGTTAACCGCGGCATTGGCGCTGCGCCATTTAGGGCTTCCGGCGACGGTCATTGAAGCAGAACCGAAAGACCGTCTCCGTCCAGGAAGCCGGGCGATTTATTTCCATAAAGCTACATTAAAGCATTTGGAAGATATTTATCCGGGGTTAGGGGAGACGTTTGCTAAACATGGGGTTGTCTGGCCGGTCAAGCGCACGTTATTCCGCGGCAAAGAAGTGTATGTTAAACGGTATCCGTCCCCTGATCCGAAGGAGCTTCCTCCATTTACAAGTTTGCCGCAAGTGGAAGCGGAAAAATTTCTGTATAACGCCTGCCTTGAGGCAGGAGTCGAATTTATCTGGGAGACGCCGGTTCGCGAGGTCCATACCGATGAGGCAGGAGTCACCATGATTACCGAATCCGGTGAACAGTGGGCGTGCGATTATATGATTGCCGCCGATGGTGCGCGTTCAACCGTCCGCAAGTCGGTCGGCATTGAAATGGAAGGGCCGCGGACGAAAGATTACTTTGTTGTTGTCGATGTGAAGGAAGATGAAACAGATCCGCTGCCGCTAGAGCGGGTGTTTCATTATCAACACCCGGCCGTAGACGGACGCAATGTCTTATTTGTGCCGTTTGCCGGAGGGTGGAGAATTGATTTGCAGCTACTTGACGAGGATGATCCGGAACAATTCGGCAGCGTTGAAGGCGTGAAACAATGGCTGCCGAAAGTGATGCCGGAAAAATATGCGGATCGCATCACATGGGTATCGACGTACCGCTTTTTCCAAGTCGTTGCCGAGTCGTTGACCGACCGTCATCATCGCGTGTTGTTAGCCGGTGAAGCGGCGCACTTGTTTGCCCCGTTCGGCGCGCGCGGCATGAACTCCGGTGTGCCGGATGCGATCATGGCGGCGAAAGCGATTCGGGCAGCGCTTGATGCGGCCAATCGCGAAGAAGCGAAAGCGGCCATTGCCGCGGCCGCCAACGAGCGGCTGATCGCGGCAAGATACAACCGCGACTGTGCTGGCATCGCCTTAGAGCACATTCAAGGAAGCGCTCCAGCCGTCAATATGAAGAGGGAAGTGGCTGCTTCACTGGCCCCGATTTTGCCGCGCCTAGGCAAATGGCTTGATGAAGGGCCATATGGTCCGAAATCGGGGCCGCCGCAACTGTCGACTAAATATTGATAGGAGGAAAATAGATGGAGTACAGATTCCAAGTCCATTGGGGAGATACAGACGCTGCCGGCATTGTCTTTTACCCGAACTTTTATAAGTGGATGGATGAAGCTTCCCATCACTTTTTTGCCACCATTGGGCATTCGACGTGGAAGTTGTTTCAAGAGGAGCAAATCGGAATGCCTATTGTTGAAGCAAAATGCCAGTTTAATTCCCCGCTCTTTTTTGAGGATCAAGTATGTGTGAAGTCGGCCATTGCCGAACTGCGGGAAAAGTCGTTTCGCATTCAGCACCAGTTTTTCCGCGGGGAACAGCTGGTCGCGGAAGGATATGAGGTGCGAGTTTGGACAAAGTTTGTCGGCGACAGGCCGAAAGCGGCTCCGATTCCTGCTGAAGTTCGCGAGAAAATGCAACGGGAGGCCGCGACGATCGCACGTGAGGAGGGATCATGGTGAAAATCATTAACTACCGGTTAGGAGACGCGATGCGTGCCGGGTGCATCGTGGAAGACCAAGTCATCGATCTTCATCAAGCGTATCTTGCACGGTTAAAAGCAAAAGGATATCCGCGGGCCGAACAGCTGGCCGCTGCGCTTGTCCCGACCAATACAATCGAGCTGCTTGAAGGCGGGGAAAAAAGTTTGGAAGAGGCGCAAAAAGCGGTCGAATTCGCCTTGGAAAATGGGCTGACGATGGACCGTACCAAAGTGAAAATCGAAGCCCCGGTATTAAAACCGAATAAAATCATTTGCGTAGGCCATAACTATCGGGAACATATTTTGGAAATGAAACGGGAATTGCCGGAGTATCCAGTGATTTTCGCTAAATTTAACAATACCATTATCGGTCCGGAAGATGACATTCCGCTTCCGCCAATTACCGAACAGCTTGACTATGAAGCAGAATTTGCGTTTGTGATTGGAAAACGGGCGCGCAATGTAGCGCAGACCAATGCGTTAGATTATGTGGCAGGGTATACGATCGTCAATGACGTAACGGCAAGGGATTTGCAGCGTAGAACGCTGCAATGGCTGCAAGGAAAGACGCTGGATGGCAGCGCGCCGATGGGACCGTGGCTGGTGACAAAAGATGAAATTCCTGATCCTCATTCGTTAGAGATTGTGTTGACGGTGAATGGGGAAGAACGCCAGCGTTCGAATACGAAAAATCTTGTATTTAATGTTCATTACTTAGTGGAATTTTTATCCCATATTATGACGCTTGAGCCTGGCGATGTAGTATGTACTGGAACTCCTGGTGGAGTTGGAGTAGCCCGGAACCCGCAAGTATTTTTGCAAGATGGGGATGTGGTGCGGATTGAAGTAGAGAAGATAGGAGTTCTTGAAAATCGTATTAAAGCAGTATCGAACGCCGTGGAGGTGGGACGGTAATGTCAAAAATTCAACAATATCAAGAAGAAATGAATCAATCTATTGATGAAATGATTCAGAAAGCAAAAACATTGTCAGAAGAGGTGATTCGCTGGAAACCATCTGCCGAGGAATGGTCTATTATGGAGATACTTTGTCATGTGGAAGAAATGATTGGTTATTGGACAAGAGAGCTTGTTCGTGTCATTCGCGCGGGCGGAACCGAATGGGGAAGAGGTTTGCAAGATGAAGCGAGATTAGCAGCGGTCCGTCAGGCAGATCAACGCTCCATTTCAGATGTAATTCATGGGATCGAACAAGCAAAGCAGTTTGCCAATGAACAGTTTGCTTCGTTGAGTGACGCAGATTTAGCTTTGGAAGCACCACACCGCAATCCAAAATTCGGGATAAAACCGATGGCTTTTTTAGTCGAACATTTTATCACGGAACATTTAGCAAACCACAATAAACAGATCGAAAGAAACTTGAAAAAATATGAATCACAACAAAGGGCATGAGGAGGGACGAAAGAAAAGAATGGAAGCCAATTCGTTTTTCCAAAGCAAGGAAGTAAAAGAGTTTACGAAAAAAATCGAACAGTATCATTTAGGGCCGCTATGGGAAGCGATTCCCGATTTAATGCATAAGGAGCCGACACCAGAAGCTGTTCCATATCTGTGGAAGGGCGAAATTATTCAAAAACTATTGCTTGAAGCGACGCAAATTTTTACTCCCGAGCGCGGCGGCGAAAGAAGAGCCATTTACCTGCAAAATCCAGGATTAAAGCATCGCCAGCCATGGGGATGGGCGTCGACAACCAATACGTTGTACGCAGCGGTGCAGCTTATTTTGCCGGGGGAAACGGCACCTTCTCATCGACATACCCAAAGTGCAATGCGCTTTATTACCAACGGTAAAGGGGCTTATTCGATCGTACAAGGGGAACGGTTATTTATGGAAGAAGGAGATTTCTTAATTACACCAGGTGGGTTATGGCATGGCCACAGCCATCCAGGAGATGGGCCAATGTTTTGGATGGATTGTCTGGATATTCCATTTATTTATGCAACAGGCGGTACTTTCTTTGAGCCTTATCCGGATGGCATTGAACCTCCATCATTGCCGGATGATTACTCGGCGCGAAAATATCGGGGTGGAATGGTTCGGCCGATTAGTGATCGTAATGCAAAAGTAGCGCCATTAGGGTTATACAAATGGAAACAAACGGAAGCGGCGTTGGCGGGGCTAAGCGATTTTGAACCGGATCCTTATGACGGCATTGCCGTCGAATATATCAACCCATCGACCGGACATACCGCAAATCCAAATATCGCTGCCTGGATGCAGAAGCTGCCGGCAGGCTATCACTCCAAAGCGCATCGCCATACGTATTCGGCTATTTACCACGTATTTAAAGGAGAAGGATATACCGTTATTAACGGCGTCCGTTTTGATTGGACAAAAGGAGATTATTTTGTTATTCCAAATTGGGCTTGGCATGAACATGTGAATGTGTCCAATGAGGAAGCACTATTATTCTGCGCAAATGATCTACCGATTATGGAGAAGCTTGGTTTGCAGCGGGAAGAGGAATATCCAAACAACAATGGATATCAACAGGTGGTTAGTGAGTTTAAACCGGAGGTAGGCGTTGTGTAAATCAATCTCCCCTGTGATCTTTTCTACTACAGGGGGGATGGTAGTTTTTATATTGATGGAGATAAAAAGGGTTTGGTAACGATGGCGGAAAAAATATATATCAATCATCTTATTGATAAGCAGCCTTTACATCGTTTTCATATACGTTTGTTACTGATGTGTATTTTTATTATTGTGGCCGATGGTTACGATATGTTTATGCTCGGGCCGATTATACCGTCCTTAATGAAAGAGTGGGGGATTGGGCCTGTTGAAGCTGGCGCATTGAACAGCTATGCATTAATTGGCATGATGTTTGGAGCGATGCTATTCGGTCCCATCGCCGATCGGTTTGGAAGGAAAAATATTATTCTAGTTTGTTTTTTAATTTTTACCGTGTTTACCTTTATTTCAGGATTTGCAAATAGCAGTACTTTATTTGGCATACAACGATTTTGTGCGGGTTTAGGGCTTGGGGGAGTGATGCCGAACCTTGTTGCTTTAGTGACAGAATATGCGCCTACAAAATGGCGTAGCACGCTGGTCTCCATTATGTTTAGCGGTCATGCATTTGGGGGAATAGTGGCATCGATCAGTGCGATTTATCTGATCCCTCATTTTGGCTGGAGAGCAGTCGTGTGGGCAGGGATTATTCCTTTGTTTTTTGTTCCTTTCTTTTATCGATGGATGCCGGAATCTATACATTTTTATGTCAAAAGAGGACAAAAGCGGCGTCTAGTTTCCGTTTTGAACCAGCTGGCTCCGAAAAATAAGTATCACGAACAAGATGAATTTGTAATCAATGTGGAAAAAATATTGGATTTCCAGTAACCAGCTTATTTTATGAAAAACGCGCTCTAAGCACAATTATGTTTTGGATTTCATTCTTTATGTGTCTACTAGTGATGTATGGATTAAGTACGTGGCTTCCAAAAATCATGCAGGAAGCAGGATATCCGTTAGGATCGAGTTTAACATTCCTTGTCACGTTGAACACAGGTGCGGTAGTGGGAGCTATTGTTGGTGGAAGGCTTGCTGACCGCTTCGGCGGGAGAAAAGTTCTCATTGGCTTTTTCTTTCTGGCGTTTTTCACTCTTACCATTTTAAGCTTTAAACCAAAGGTCTTTCTTCTTTATCTTCTAATTGGCGTGGCTGGCGGAACAACGACTGACACGCAAATTGTAGCGAATTCTTATGTTTCGCAATATTATCCAGTGGAAATGAGATCTACAGGAATTGGCTGGGCGCTTGGAATGGGAAGGATCGGCGGGATTGTTGGACCAATGCTAGGAGGAGTTTTGCTGAGTCAGCACCTTTCCTTGCGTAGTAATTTTCTAGTATTTGCTGTTCCTTGTATTATTTCTGCTTTAGCTATTTCTTTCGTTCAGGAAAAATATAGTCAGCGTGTTATTGTGGATAGTAATGAAAAAATAGTATAGCAATAAGTATTATACGTTCGTTTTCTTAGAAAATATTTTTAACGAGATAAAAGGATTCTAGACAAAATAGAAAAGGAAGAGAAAGGACAACGAAAAATTATTTGAAAGCGCTATCTATCAATAGATGGGAGGAGAAAGAAAATGGCTGCATCCCCGAATACGAACGCGATAACGAAAGATATGCTCTGTCTAAACGATGAACGAGTGAATCGGTTGCTTCAACGTTTATCAAAAGTAAATTGGTTGTCATCGTTTGCGGAGAAGGACGGTAAGGAAGTAGAACGAGTAATTAAAGAATTTGCTCATTTCTTCGGTCTGGAACATTGCGAAATAAAGTGGATAGCGGAAGAAGAGCTTCCTTCGTTTTTAGAAGAAATGAAGTTGGAAGACAACGATGTATGGCCGCAATTGCAGCAGGTGCCAGAGAAAATAAAGAACCAAGCGGAACAAGTGGGCAGGTTGGATGTATTGTTTACTCTCACGGATGAGGTGCCAGCGCTAATTTTTCACCATTGCTTTGACAAGATATTTGCCGCGTTAGGACGATACGGATCCTCCACTGTGACAACGGCGGTTTGCTACATGATGTATATCGGCGGGATGGCATGCGCATGGGAGCTAGTTTCTGATATTAAAGGCTGGGAAACGAATCCGTTTCTTTCCTTGATTGCTGTGCTGGAACATGGACATTGGCCTCTGGGGTTAATTGGAAAACAATTTTATGTTATATAATCCAGGAGGATGGTTGGCCATGGAGCGTTATGAACAATGGAATCAAAGTTTTATAAACGGCGAGTGGGTCGAAGGAGAAAGCAGTCGAACATACGATATTTTAAACCCGTATGATAATTCAGTCATTACCTCTATACGTCTGGCAACGGTACAACAGCTTCATGAAGCGTTTGAGGTGGCAAATGAGGCACAAAAGGAGTGGGCGCGTTCATCCGTAGAGGAAAGAAAAGAAGTATTGCGTAAAGCAGCGGAGTATTTACAAGCCAATCGTGAAGCCATTATTGATGTCATTGTCCGTGAAACGGGGGGAACACTTCTCAAAGCAAATGTGGAATTTCAGCTTGCGATCGAAATTTTAGAGGAAGCTTTGCGTTATGCCGATGAAATTCAAACAGTGAGAGAAGTACCTTCTAACATCGAAGGAAAAGTCAACTATATTTATCGCCTGCCATTAGGGGTTATCGCCTCTATTTCTCCGTTTAATTTTCCGTTGAACTTATCGATGAGAACTATTGCTCCAGCCATTGCTTTAGGGAATAGCGTTGTGCATAAACCGGATATTCAAGTTGGATTAACAGGAGGAGTTATTATTGCAAGAGCTTTTGAGTATGCCGGTCTTCCAAAAGGGGTATTAAACGTTATCTTAACAGATATTGAAGAAATCGGCGATGAAATGCTAACCAACCGACATGCCCGTTTGATTAGCTTTACTGGTTCTACTGCTGTCGGCAAACATATTGGAGAAATTGCGGGAAGACAGTTAAAGCGAGTCGCTTTGGAACTAGGGGGAAATAGCCCATTCGTCGTATTATCGGATGCTGATGTGGATCGTGCAGTGGATGCTGCAATATTCGGCAAATTTATCCATCAAGGTCAGATTTGTATGATTATTAATCGTATCATCGTGCATGAAAGCAAGTATAATGAGTTTGTGGAAAAATTCGTAGAAAGAGCAAAATCACTTCCATATGGTGATCCGAAAGATCCGCATACGGTTATTGGTCCATTGATTAATGAAAAGCAGATGGAAAAAGCATTACGAATGATTGAAGAGGCAAAGCGTGAAGGAATAACGATGGCTTTAGAAGGAAAGCGAATCGGAAACATTTTGACTCCGTATGTTTTTATTGATGTCGATCCGTCGAGCAAGCTGGCACAAACTGAATTGTTTGCCCCGATTGCTACAATTATCAAAGCAAAAACGGATGAAGAAGCTATCGCTATCGCCAATAACACAGAATATGGATTAAGTTCCGCTATTTTTACGAGTGATTTAACTAAAGGGAGAGAATTAGCATTACAGATTGACAGCGGTATGACCCACATCAATGACCAAACAGTGAACGATGCTCCGAACATTCCGTTTGGAGGCAATAAAGCAAGTGGGTTAGGAAGATTCGGGAATCCATGGGTTGTAGAAGAATTTACTGTTACCAAATGGGTATCTGTGCAAACAAAGGAGAGAACATATCCATTTTAAATTAGGTGGGGAAGCTGGCTCTTATAAGGGTTAGCTTCTTCTTTTTTATTGACACATTAAATGAAAAAGATTATCATTTTTATTGGTTATGATTTTCATTATCGTTTAGAGGGGGATCAAGAAGATGTGGAAGAAAAAAAGAAATATAGCATGGATGATAATGGTAGTTCTTATTCTCGTCTTCACAGCCGCCTGCGGAAATGAGAAAAATAATATGGACTCGGAAAAGCAGGCAAAAACAGAAGAGAAAGCAACGAAAACATTTACGATGGCGAACGGCAAAAAAGTCGAAATTCCCGCTCATCCAAAGCGGGTGGTAATGCCATATGAATTTTTAGGAAACGCTCTGGCGCTTGGCGTCAAACCAGTCGGCGTCACGCAAGCGGTCATGGAAAACCCGTACATAAAAGAACAAGCAAAAGGCATTGAAAACGTCGGTAACCCGATTTCCCTAGAAAAAGTCGTTGAATTAAATCCGGATTTAATTATTGTATATTTAGAAGACCAATACAAACAGCTATCGAAAATCGCTCCAACTGTTTTCATTCCATTCGGCCATTATAAAGACATTCAGGAAGAAATGCGCGTATTTGGCG
The DNA here is from genome assembly GCF_059115485.1 of Parageobacillus sp. NEAU-HV-2. Classification (NCBI taxonomy): domain Bacteria; kingdom Bacillati; phylum Bacillota; class Bacilli; order Caryophanales; family Anoxybacillaceae; genus Parageobacillus; species Parageobacillus sp. NEAU-HV-2. Next base: position 293,480 of record NZ_JBXUJJ010000003.1, on the reverse strand, counting down.
AGCTTCTCGGCAAGCAAAAGGAAGCGGAGCAATGGATTCAACAATTTGAGGAGAAAGCGGCAGCCGCCCGTGAAAAAATTAAAGGCGTCATCGGCGAAAATGAAACTGTTGGCATTTATAAACTGCAAGGAAAAGATTTTTATGCTATCGGCGACAATTTTGGCCACGCCGGTCAAATTATTTATAACGCTCTGCAGCTGACACCGCCAGAAAAAATTAAGCAAGAAGTGATTCAAGGCCCGCAATGGAAATTGATTTCGCTAGAAGCATTGCCTGACTATGCCGCTGATCATATGTTTTGGACGGTATATAAAATGGACGGAACCGAACAGGCGGAAAAAGAGCTGAAAAACAGCGCGATTTGGAAAAACTTAAACGCGGTTAAAAACCATCATGTTTATGAAATGAAGATCGAAGACATTTGGTTTTCGGATGCGATTTCACTTGAACATCAGCTCGATCTTGTCGTCGATACGCTTCTTTCCGCTAAACAAAAATAGGATGCGCTGCTAGCAAGGAGAGAGAGAATGGAAACAGGAATACGAGAAAAAGATCGAAAAACGCCATCACGCCCGTGGGCGGCGGCGCTGGTGCTGGTCGTTGGACTGAGCACCATTCTTTTTAGCATCGCCGCATCGATATCGGTCGGCGCGGCGGACATTGGCTTAGCAACCGTGTGGGATGCGCTTTTCCATTACGATGCGCGGCAAACCGCCCACGCCGTGATCCGCGATTTGCGCCTGCCCCGCTCTCTTGCCGATGTGCTTGTTGGTGCAGGTTTTGCCGTTGCGGGTGCGATCATGCAAGGAATGACGCGAAATCCGCTTGCCGATGCCGGGCTGCTTGGGCTCAATGCGGGTTCGACATTAGCGGTGGCGGTCTGTTTTGCGTTTTTTTCTGGACTTTCGTATCAAGCGCTCATCCTTTGGTCGTTTTGCGGCGCCGCGGTTGCCGCAGCGCTCGTGTGTGGAATCAGCTCGCTTTCTAGAGGCGGTGTGACGCCGATTCGCCTCGTGCTGGCGGGAGCCGCGGTCAGCTCCTTGTTTACCTCGCTTAGCGAAGGAATCGCGATTCATTTTCAGCTCAGCCAAGAATTGGCATTTTGGTTTGCCGGCGGTGTGGCAGGAGTGAAATGGAGCCAGCTGAAACTGCTGGCGCCTTGGCTTGTTTCGGCTTTAGTTTTTGCCTTATTATTGGGGCCGTCAATAACACTTCTCAGTTTTGGCGAGGAAGTGGCGGCCGGATTAGGACAAAAAACGAAAATGGTGAAGTTAGCGGGAGCGTTTGTGGTGCTGATGCTTGCCGGCGGCGCGGTGTCGGCGGTCGGCCCGATCGGGTTTGTCGGCCTTATTGTTCCGCATTTGGCCCGCTTTGTTGTTGGTGTCGATTATCGCTATGTCATTCCGTGTTCTGCGGTGCTTGGCGGATTATTGATGATTTGGGCAGACATTGGCGCGCGGGTGATCAACCCGCCGTATGAAACGCCGATCGGCGTGCTGTTTGCGTTAATCGGGGTGCCGTTTTTCTTGTATGTTTCCCGCAAGCGGAAGGGGGAATTTGCATGAACCGCCGTCGTATGATGATTCCTCTTCTTTTCTTTTGTCTGCTTGTGATCGTTGCCATCAGCCTTAATACAGGAGCAAGCCGCATAAATCCAGTGGAAGTGGTAAAAACACTTGCTGGCATGGGAACGGCAAAGCAAGAGCTTATTTTATTTGAGTTTCGCCTTCCGCGCATGTTGATTGCGGTATTAGCGGGCGCCGGGCTGGCGCTTTCGGGATGTATCATTCAGACGATATCGCGCAACCCGCTTGCCGACCCGGGTCTTTTAGGGATTTCCACCGGTGCAGGAGTGATGGTGGTGCTGTATCTTTCTTTATTCCCAACCGGCGCGGACGCGCCTGTGCTCTTTCTCCCGTTTCTTGCGTTTATCGGCGGCGCGCTGGCGGCCGCTCTCGTGTTTGCGTTGTCGTACGAGCGGCAGCAAGGCCTGCTTCCCGGACGCATCGTTTTGACAGGAGTGGCGGTCGCCGCGGGGTTAAGCGCGCTTATGACGGTGCTGTCGCTGCGGCTTAGTCGGGAGCTGTACCAATTTGCGGCGGTTTGGCTGACGGGAAGCATTTGGGGAGCGACGTGGGACTATGTGTGGACGTTGTTGCCGTGGGTGATTGGGCTGTTTCTTTTCGTCTATTGCAAAGCCCGTGTGCTGGACGCACTATCGTTCGGCGAAACGATCGCCACCGGGCTTGGGGTGGCGGTGGCAAAGGAACAGCTGCAATTGCTGGCGGCCGCCGTTGCCCTAGCGGCTGCTTCCGTATCGGTAAGCGGGGGGATCGGATTTATTGGACTCATCGCTCCTCATCTGGCACGGCGGTTGGTCGGCACGCATCATGCCTATGTCGTGCCGGCGTCGGCATTGCTTGGCGCGTGTTTGTTATTAGGGGCAGATACGGTTGGACGCGCGGTGTTGCAACCGTCGGAAATTCACGCCGGCATTGTCGTCGCCATGGTCGGTGCGCCGTATTTTTTATACGTACTGGCTCGTTCCGCTCGTTAAAGGCAGGCTTCATCGTGTTAACTATAATGATTAGAGGATATTATGTTCAACATAAGGACATATATCCTCTTTTTTCATACACAGATTCATTATTATTGATAGGTAAAACAATTGTTTTTTAGAGGGGGAGTTTAGTTAAAGAAGGAAGATCTCACAAAAAGGCAGAATAATACAGTAAAAAGGCTCTTGGGGGAAGTGCGAAGATGAAAATTGAGGATATATATAATAATTTACCAACACTCGAAACGGAAAGACTTAACCTTCGAAAATTTACCCTTGACGATGCACAAGATGTGTTTAATTATGCTTCCGAACCAGATGTATCAAGGTTTGTACCTTGGGAGGCGCATCAATCTATTGAAGACTCGTATAATTTTATAAACTATATCCTAAAGCAATATGAAGAGGGAAAGTTAGCTCCTTGGGCAATTGAGTTAAAACAGAATAAGAAAGTAATTGGTACAATTGATTTTTGTGCGTGGTTTCCTCATCATTTTAGAGCAGAGATAGGCTTTATTCTATCGAAGGAGTATTGGGGTATGGGTTTAATGGTAGAAGCAGCCACTAAGGTTATTCAATTTGGCTTTGAAAAAATGGAGTTAAATAAAATTGAAGCTTCTTGTATGGTTGAGAATGTTCAATCGCAAAGAGTTCTACAAAAACTGGGAATGAGATTAGAAGGAATTTCAAGACAAAAATACTTTATTAAAGGAAAGTTTCGTGATATGGCGAATTATTCAATCCTGAAATCAGAATATGGGATAAAGATAAAATCTTAATCACCTTATAGCACTAACGGAAAGGAGCGTACATATTGGTCATGTATAATATGTACGCTCCTTTATTTTTTAGGCCTTGATAATGATGCAAAGCCTGCTTTTTTGTTTGCATGCTGCTCGCCAATCATATAAAAATAATGTACGGACAAAATTTTCTTGGCATCAGCTGGGGGAAGAAAACGATGATTGACGTGAAGCATTTGCATAAATCATTTCGCGTGCATGCCCGCCAGGCGGGCTGGCTGGAGGCCGTGCGCAGCTTGTGGAGGCGCGAATATCGCGTGGTGGAAGCAGTCAAAGGTATTTCGTTTACGATTCAAAAAGGAGAGATTGTCGGGTTTTTAGGACCGAATGGAGCAGGAAAGACGACGACGATGAAGATGCTGGCCGGGCTGCTGCATCCGACTTCGGGAGAAATTACGGTCGGCGGCTTTGTTCCGTTTGAACAAAAGGCTGAATTTAAAAAAATGATGAGTTTGGTGATGGGGCAAAAAAGCCAGCTCATTTGGGATATCCCGCCGATGGAAACGTTTTTGGTCAACAAAGCAATCTATGAAATCGATGATCGGACGTTTCGCGAAACGTTGGACGAATTGGTCGAATTGCTTGAGTTAGCACCGCTGCTAGACAAACCGACGCGCAGTTTGTCGCTCGGACAGCGGATGCGCTGCGAGCTGGCGGCGGCGCTATTGCATCGTCCGCAAGTATTGTTTTTAGACGAGCCGACGATCGGGCTTGATGTCCATACACAGGAAAAAGTGCGCCGCTTTATCATTGATTACAACCACGAGCATGAAACGACCATTTTGCTGACGTCGCATTATATGGGCGATGTGACAGCGCTGTGCGACCGCGTCATGATTATCAATTATGGAAAGCTGATTTATGATGGGGAGTTGACGGTGCTGACGGAGAAGCTCGCCCCGTACAAGCGGCTCGAAGTTCGCTTTGCCAAGGTGCCTGACGTGCGCTGGGAAGATTACGGAGAGGTTGTGGAGATTGAAGACGGCAATGTGGCATTGCGGGTGGCGCGGGAGAAAGTGGCAGAAGTGTCGGCACATTTTTTGCAGCATTTTCACGTCCATGACATAAACATTCAAGACCCGCCGATGGAAGAAGTGATTACGCGCGCGTTTCAGGAGGGATTACATGATTCGTAAATATATCGCCCTTCTGCGCATGAAATATATCGAAATGCTTGCCTATCGACTAGCCACTCTCGTCTGGATGACAGGCGCCGTCACCCAACCGCTCATTACAATGGTCGTATGGATGAACATTGATCCGTCCCAAAGCGATGCTTTCCTTTTTTACTTTATGGCGGTCATTTTTGTCGAACGGATGACGAGCGCGTGGGACGTGTGGGAACTAGACCATGAAATTCGCGAAGGGACATTTTCCAACTATATTATTCGCCCGCTCCATCCGATTCACTGGGCGATTGCGGAAAATATCGTTTATAAAGTGTTATTTCTCGTCATATTAGTGCCGATATGGGCGATAGCGGCACTGTTTGTACCCGCGCTTCGCTTTGATGTGACAGGCGGACAGGCGCTTCTGTTTTTGGCGGCGGTGTTGCTTGGCGCGGCACTGCGCTTTTTGCTCAGCTATATTTGCGGGCTGCTCGGCTTTTGGATTACGAAGGTGACGGCAGTATATAGTTTGTTAGAAGTAATTTCTTTGTTTTTATCGGGGCGAATTGCGCCGCTGTCCATGCTTCCGCCGCTTTTACAGCAATGGAGCGTCTTCTTGCCGTTTCGCTATATGATTGGCTTTCCGATTGACATTATTACTAAAGCAGCCAACGGCCATGATATGCTGCAAGGTTTCGCCATCGCATCGATTTGGATGGTTGTATTCATTATTGCCCTACGGTGGATATGGGAAGCAGGATTAAAGAAAAATCAGGCAGTAGGTGGTTAAGCATGCGAAGATATGTGCGGATTTTCCGCGAGTTTTTCCGCGCCTGTTTTGTGGAAGAATTGGAATATCGCAGCGAGTTTCTCGGCAATCTTATCTCCAGCTTTTTTGGCATCGGGATTGCGATTTTGACAGTCAACATCTTTTTCTATCAGACCGATCAATTGGGAGGCTGGACGTATGCCGATGTGCTTGTCTTGCTCGGCGTCTTTAATACGCTTAGAGGGCTGATTGATTTTGCGCTGCGTCCGAATATGCCGCGTTTATTAGAACATGTTCGGAGAGGGACGTTAGACTATATTTTGACAAAACCAGTCGACAGCATGTTTTACGTCAGCTTCCGCCATTTAGTGTTTTGGCGCCTGATTGATGTGTTGCTTGGTCTCGGTGTCATTGGCTACGGATTAGTAGAAAAACATTATATTCCGTCACTAGTGGATGTGGTCGTCTTTATCGTGACGATCACTGCTTCGTTTGTGTTAATTTATTCGTTATGGATGATGCTGATGACGACGTCGTTTTGGGTCATCCGCATTGACGACTTGTCCTTTATTTTTGATTCGTTTTTTGAAACAGCAAGATTTCCGGTCGGCATGTACCGCGGCTGGGTGCGCGTTGTGCTGACATATGTACTGCCCGCCGCTGTCATTACGAACATGCCGGCGTTGTCGTTGTTAGGAAAGTGGAATATGACGACCGCGCTCATCGCCGTTTTGCTGGCCTTGGTCTTTCTATGGTTGGCGCGCCGCTTTTGGCGCTTTGCGCTTCGCTTTTATACGAGCGCGAGCAGTTAAGGAGGGAAAGCCCTCCTTTTTTATATGTTGAAAATTTAGTTGACTTTGACGTAAACGTAAATTAAAATAAAATTCAGAAAATTAAAATGATAAAAGGGACCAACATGCGTTACTTCACTATTTCCCAACTGGCACAGGAATTTGATATTAGCACACGGACGATCCGCTATTATGAAGAGCGCGGTCTGATTGCGCCGATTCGCACGGAATCGGGGCAGCGTCTGTACACAAAAAAGGAGCGCGCGAAATTAAAGCTGATTTTGCGCGGCAAGCGCTTTGGCTTTTCGCTTGAGGAAATCCATGAAATGATTTCGCTTTTTGATCAAGACCGCACCGGACGGAAACAGCTGGAAAGAACGATTGAATATGGAAGGCAGAAAATAAAGGAGGTGAACGAGCGGATCGACGATCTCATGCAGCTGAAAGAGGAGATGGAAGCGATGCTAGTGGATTTTGAAAAGCGATTGCGCGAATTGGAGGGATTGGAAGGATGAACATTTCGGAACTTCTTGCCCGCAATGCGAGAAAATTTCCGGATAAAACTGCGATCATTGATGGAGATATAGTGCTTTCGTATGCGGAAGTGGACCGGACTGTCAACCGCCTGGCTTCGTCGCTTTCCCGGCTTGGCATTTGCCAAGGCGATAAAGTCATTTTGTATATGCCGAATACGAAAGAATTTGCGTTTGCTTACTTTGCCGTGCTTCGCCTTGGCGCCATTGTCGTTCCTGTTAATGCGCGCCTCACTGCTTCCGAGGTGCAATATATTCTTCATCATAGTGAAGCCAAAGCGGTGATCGCCCATGAATGGATTTGCGGGCAGCTTGATTCGCTTGTAGGCCAAGAGAATATTGTTTGGATTAAAACAGGAGAAGCAGCCGATGGATGGGTATCCATGGCTGACTTGATAGCGGCAGGGACGCCGGATCCGATTGTTTGCCCGCTGAACGAAGAGGATGAAGCAACGATTTTGTACACATCGGGAACAACAGGACGGCCGAAGGGAGTATTGTTTACGCACCGCAACATTTTTGCCGTCGCGACGATGATGGTCATCGAGACGAAAATGGACCGCCACAGCCGCATTTTGCATATGATGCCTCTCAGCCATTCCGCACCGCTGCATTTGTTTTTTGTCGGCGGCACCTATGTCGGTGCCACCCATGTACTGGCACCCGCGTTTTCTCCAGAAGCATTGCTCCAGCTTGTCGAACAGCACGAAATCACCCACTTTTTTGGTGCGCCTGTTGCTTATTTACTGACCGCAAAGCATCCGCGCCTGCATGACTATAATCTTTCTTCCATCCGCTATTGGACGTACGGCGGCGCGCCATTGTCACGCGATGAGGTGTTGTTTATTGCCAGCCAATTCCGCACCGACCGCCTCATGTGTTTGTACGGACTCACCGAAGCGGGTCCGAACGGAACGTATTTATCGCCGGAGGAGCACGCCGCAAAAGCCGGCAGCGTCGGCAAATACGCCGCCCTTCATTGCGAAGTGAAAATCGTTGATGACCAAGGGAAGGAAGTGCCGTCGGGGGAAATCGGCGAGATTGTGCTGCGCGGGGAAAGCGTGATGAAAGGCTATTATAAAGATGAAGAAAAGACGAAGGAAACGATCAAAGACGGCTGGCTCTCTACCGGCGATTTGGCCCGCCGCGATGAAGACGGCTATATTTGGGTAGTCGATCGCAAAAAAGACATCATTATTTCCGGCGGCGTTAACATTTATCCGAAAGAAGTGGAAGATGTGCTGCGAACGCATCCGGACATTATCGATGTCGCAATCGTCGGCGTTCCGCATCCGGAATGGGGAGAAACGGCAAAAGCGTTTGTCGTTGCCGCCAGACCGCTGGAAAATCTCGCGGAAGATTGTAAACGTTTTCTAAAAGGAAAGATCGCTGATTATAAAATTCCGCGCTTATATGAGCAAATCGAGGAACTGCCGCGCAACGCGACAGGAAAGGTGTTAAAACAAGTGTTAAGGGGGAAGCACGATGAGACGGCTGCGCGACATTGATCCGAATTTACTCGCCAACTTGAAAAAGTATTTAGATGACGAGTTGTATGCCTATGCCGAAGAAAAGCTGGAACAATTCTATCAGCTTTGCATGACCGATATTGACCGCCGCGCTGTACACACCGACCGTGAAGGACAGCCGCGCCTGATCAAATACGATCGCTTTGGCAATGATATTTCCGAAGTATGGGTCAATGAAGGCTACCAGCAGACCGCGAAACAAACGTATGAAACGGGAATCGTCGGCTACGTCCATAAGCCGATTCCTGAGCTAGGACGGAAAGGAAATTACATTTATTCGTACGCACAAGGCTACCTGTTGTCGCAGGTGGAGACAGGTTTTTATTGCCCGGTGACGTTGACCATGGCCACCGCTTATTTGCTAGAGCATTTTGCCGATGAGGAATTGAAGAAGAAATATTTGCCGCATGTGATTTCTACCGGGGAAGTCGAGCTGTATGAAGGCGCCACTTTTTTAACGGAGCGCCAGGGCGGCTCTGACGTTGGCGCCAATGCGGTGCGCGCCGTTCCGTGCGGTGATCATTACAAGCTGTATGGCGAAAAATATTTTGCCAGCAACGCCGGCCGCTGCGGCGTCGCCACCGTTCTAGCGCGCATCGACGGGAGCGAGCCGGGAACAAAAGGGCTGAGCTTATTTCTCGTCCCGTGGCGCAACGAAAACGGCACGCTAAACGGCATTCAAATCCGCCGCTTGAAAGATAAGCTCGGGGTGCGCGCCGTGCCATCCGCAGAGGTTGTCTTTGACGGGGCGAAAGCGTATGTCATCGGCGATCCGAAAAAAGGCTTCTATTATATGATGGAGGCGTTAAACTTGTCGCGCGTCTGCAATGCGGTCGGGTCGATCGGCATTATGAAGCGGGCGTTAGAGGAGGCAAAACAGTATGCCGCTAACCGCACCGCTTTTGGCCGCAAGCTGACCGACTATCCGATGGTAAGGGAAACGCTCGCCAATTTGACGGCAAGGCAAGAAGTACAAACGAGCGCCTGCTTTGACATGATTTCCGTGTTCGACCGCGTCATGACTGCGCCGGATGAAGCGACGGAGGACGAAAAAGCGTGGAACCGTCTTCTCATCGCCTTGCTCAAGATGCGCACCGCTGAAGAAGCGATTGCCTTTGCCCATGAAGCGATCGAAATGCACGGCGGCAACGGCTATATCGAAGATTTTGTGACACCGCGCTTGCTTCGCGACGCGCAAGTGCTGACGGTATGGGAAGGGACGGCCAACATTTTAGGACTGGAAGTATTGCGGTTAATGCGCAAATACCGCGTTCATGAGCAGTTTATTGCCAAAATGACGAAGGCGCTCTCTACGCTTTCCGCCGATGTAGAGCGGCTCGCCACCCCGGTGAAGCAAGGATTGCACGAACTTGCGGAAGCGTTGAAACAGCTAAACGGCCAACCAGAAGAGGTACAAACATTTCACGCGAAAAAAATCGCCAACCGCCTTTGCGACATTTATTTAAGCGTCGTCGCCCTCGAGCGTGCACAGGAAAATGAGCGGAATTGCTTGATTGCCCAGCTCTTTTTACAGCACATTTGGAATCGTCATTTAGTGGATGAACAGATGCTTTCTGTTCGCCATTTTGAAATGATTATTCATGAACAGAAGCAGCTATCTTTTTCATAATGGAAATGATACAGAGCCGCTTTCATGACGGCTCTGTTTTATTGATGAATGAAGTGGGTACAATTCGATATAATCAACAATATATTAGGCTCGATGGAGGAAGGAGAGGGAAACATCGATGGAAAGAGATACGGCAAATTTCATTGATTTTCTAGTGGAAGCAAAAAAACGGACATACGCTTCCGAGACGAATAATGCGTCGGTCCGTCCTTTATGGAACGGAGCAAAGCAGCTGGAATATCAGAAGGGAGACTATTTATACCGCGATATTTATTTCGGCTCCGTTTTTTTCGCTGGGCAAGAAGTAGTAGAAGAAAAAGAGAGGCCAGTATGGTCGATGGTATATTCAGGAGGCATCGTTATTCCCAGCTTACCACGGGAACAAGTAGCTTCTGTTTATGCGTTTTTACGTAAGGCGCTCCGATTAGTTGATATGCAAGCGCCATATCGCGGCCCGCGTCAATGGCAAGATGGTCCGTATACATATCAAAATGATTATGAAGGCACATGGGAACGCTTTTATGGGGAAGAGCGTATTTTGATCGCAGGCGAAAAAGTGTATAAGTTACGCTACAGCGGCGGTATGATAATACCGTGATTCCAGAGCCGGAATTAGCGAGCTGAAACCGTTTTGTTGCCAAATTGGTTTCTATCGGATAATATCTAAAGTCTAGAAAACGTTTGGAAAGGAGAATGGCATGGCGGAACAGTCATCGATTACTTCGTTGTTAATTGTCGTTGTCGTTGCTTTTTTGACGCCAATATTATTGAATCGTTTACGCCTGCAGGTTATTCCTGTTGTCGTGGCGGAAATTATCGCCGGCATTATAATCGGGAAGACCGGATTTAATCTTGTCAAACCGGACATGTGGATTGAAACGTTATCGACATTAGGCTTTTTGTTTTTAATGTTTTTAAGTGGATTAGAAATTGATTTTTCCGCGTTTGCGAATAAACCGAAGGCAAACAGGAAACAAAAGGAACCGAATCAATTTGTCGTCGCTTCGTTGATCTTTTTGGCTATTTTCGCGTTGTCTTATGGGCTTTCCTATTTATTTGTATTAGCAGGTTATATTGATAATGCGTTTTTAATGACATTAATTATTTCTACTATTTCGCTTGGTGTTGTTGTTCCTACGTTAAAAGACACTAATCTCATGAAAACGACGATCGGACAGACCATTTTACTTGTTGCGGTTATTGCTGATTTAGCGACAATGATTTTATTGGCGGTTTTCGTTTCGATTTATGAACCAGGACATAAAAGCATTTGGTTCCTTCTTGGCTTGTTTGCCGCAGGTGTCGCTTTTTATTTTGTTGGTAAATATTTCAAGAAACATTCCTTTATGGAAACGATGGCAAAAGGAACGGTGCAGATCGGCACGCGCGCCGTATTTACGCTGATTATCGTCTTGGTCGCCCTATCGGAGACATTAGGTGCCGAAAAAATTTTAGGGGCGTTTTTAGCAGGGGTGCTCGTTTCTTTGCTGTCGCCGAATAAAGAATTGGTGCATCAATTAGATTCCTTTGGTTACGGATTTTTTATCCCGATCTTTTTTGTCATGGTTGGAGTCGATTTAGATTTGCGGGCGCTGGTCACCGAGCCGAAGATTTTAACGATGATTCCGCTATTGGTGGCTGCGTTGGCGATTTCGAAAATTATTCCTGTTTCTCTATTAAGAATCTGGTATGACACAAAAACAACGTTCGCCGCGGCGTTTTTGCTTGTTTCGACATTGTCGCTCGTCATTGCCGCGGCTACGATTGCCGAGCGCATCGGCGTCATTGACGAAAATATGAAGGGCGCGCTTATTTTGGTGGCGGTCATCTCCAGCATCGTTTCGCCGATTTTGTTTAAAAAACTATTTGTGAAGCCGAAAGAGGAAGACAAAAAGATTGCCATTTCGTTTATTGGCACGAACCAATTTACGTTATCGGCCGCAAGGGAATTAGATGAACACCGCTATGAAGTGACGCTGTATCATATCCAGCAAGAAAAAATGGAACTGCCGCTTTCCGGCCACGTGTTTCCGATTGTGGATATCGAGGACTATTCGCTGCCAACATTGGAGAAGCGTGAAGCGTTTGCCGCCGATGTTGTTATTGCTTGGACGGGAGATGAGAAAGTGAACGCCGAGGTCGCATTGGCGGCAAAGGAGCGGGGAGTGGAACGGGTGCTTGCGCTGGCGGAAACACCGGTGCAAGTCGAACAGCTAAAGGCGGCAGGCATCGAAGTCATGTCCGTCTTGCTGTCGTCGACATCGATGCTGAAGGCGTCGATTGAATCGCCGCGAGTGGCGCGGATGTTTATAAACAAAGATGCAACATTACATGAAATTACGATGAATAACAATGAATATGATGGAATCCCGCTCCGCCGCTTTCCGTTTATGGGCGATTGCATTATCGTCCGCATTTTCCGTGAAAATGAATCGATCGTTCCACATGGGGATACGGAACTACATAAGGGCGACCGCCTCATTGTCACCGGCTCAAGTGAGTATGTTGCTGAGCTGCGGGAGCTGTTGGAATAGTAGCACATTTGTTATGAGAGATCTGCTGACAATGAGGTATAGAAAATGAATACGATGTTCCCCGCTTAGCCAATATGGCAGAGCGGGGATTTATTTGTGCGGATCCATACTATAATCCTCTGAGAACAGCCCATCTTGCTAAAAAATATATATTGCCCCGATAACGATAGCGGTGAAAATGATAGATACAGCAATGACCATACTAAATAACGCTTTTGATAATTTGTCCATGCTTGCCTCCTTCGTATTGGATTCTGCATACTTCGAATGAAAATTCAGAAGCAGTCTAAACAAAAAATCGGGGCTTTCTGGCAAAATACATCCCCGATTTTTTACCCTTATTACGGCGCGAACGGAAAAAACAGAAAAGCAACGAAAAACAGCGAAAAATAAGCAACAGCAAGATAAACAAGCGTAAAGAAAACAGCGAGAATGAAAGGAAGCCATCGTTTATTCGCAGGCATCGACTTTATTTTCTGGATAAGGCGAAATAATATAAGGAAAAGCAGTAAAAGGACAATACGATATACCATGGTACGGCCCATTTCCCGAGCGTAATGGAGCCGTCTGCGTTGTACCATTCCATGCGGCTAAGGCGGAAAAATCCTGTTTGATAGCGGATCCATAACGAACCAACGATAAAAATGGCAATGAGAAGGGAAAACGCGCCGCCGATCCGTCGTTTTTGCGCAGGCATCGTTCCTTTCAGCAACCAAAATACGCCGCCTAAGTAACCAAGTGCAATTAGTTCCATCTATGATTCTCCTTTAAAATAAAATGCGGTACATAAATGGCAAAATGCAACGGGTTTTACGCATATAACCTTTTTTTGGTATTATAATTCTACATATATGAAACAAATTCCTTTTTTATCTGTTTTTTACTATAGATAGGAGGAAATTGCCATGTGCGGACGTTTTTCGTTAATGGCTGATATTATGCAGCTGCAAGCATTGTTCCATTTTGTTTATGCTGGAACGATCCCTCCCCGCTTCAACATCGCTCCAAGCCAAGAGGTGCTGACCGTTGTGGAGGAGAATGGAACACGAATTGGGAAGATGATGAAGTGGGGGCTCGTGCCATCTTGGGCGAACGATCCGAAAATCGGCTGGAAAATGATCAACGCCAGGGCGGAAACGGTCGATGAAAAAGCGAGCTTCCGCCATGCGCTGAAGCGCCGGCGCTGTTTGATTTTAGCGGACGGATTTTATGAGTGGAAAAAGGAAGGGACGAAGAAAATTCCGTACCGATTTGCGCTGCGAAACGGAGAGCCATTTGCGTTTGCGGGGTTGTGGGAGACATGGGACAAACATGGTGAAACTCTGTATACGTGTACCATTATTACGACAAAGGCAAATGAATTGGTAGGTACGATTCATGATCGCATGCCTGTGATATTACCACAAGAGTGGCATGACGCATGGTTAGACCCGAAGTTAGAGGATACTGATTATGTCAAATCACTATTGCAGCCGTATCCTGCCGAAGAGATGAAAATGTACGAAGTGTCAACGGTTGTCAATTCGCCGAAAAACGATGTAATAGAATGCATTGAGCCAGTCCATAGCGAGTAAACGGGGGAGAAAGATGAATCCAATTATTTTGTTTGACGGCGTTTGTTCGCTTTGCAGCGCCAGCGTGCAATTTATTATCGTGCGCGACCCGAGTGCGGTGTTTCGTTTTGCGTCTTTGCAAAGTGAATCAGGAGAGGCGCTGCGGCAAAAGTTTGGGGTTCCCGAGGTGGACAGTCTCGTGTTGCTCGAAGACGGCCGCTATTATACGAAGTCAAGCGCCGCTCTCCGCATTTGCCGGCGACTGAAAGGCGCTTGGAAACTGTTTTATTTGTTTTGGCTTATTCCGAAGCCGCTGCGGGATTATGTATATGATTTTGTTGCTAAACATCGGTATCAATGGTTTGGAAAACGGGATTGTTGTCTTATGCCTACTCCTGATATTCGCGCGCGGTTTCTTGATGAGCAACAAAGCGACAATAGGGAGGAAAATGTTTGCTTATTGTCGTATTCGGAATAAGTAACTGAAATAGGGGGAGATGATTTAATGAATGGCGGCCAAAAAACATGGCTGGACAGCTTGACGGTGAAAGCGTTGGAACAGTTTTCCGAAGACATGATGGCGGCAGTGAAAAATGGTGAAGATAAAGAGAGACAGCGATTTTATGAAGGAATGGCAGTCGCTAGCAAGCTAGCAGCCATGAAACTCAAAGGGGAGTTTGAATATATTGATGAAGAATTTATCCATCATGTGTACGAGAACATGAAAACGCTAATAAACGATACGTTCTCAGCGTCTAAAGAAAATACAAAAGAACGATGCTCTTTTTGCTTGCGTGAAAAAAATCGTCTTGCCAGAGGGCCGTTTGCCTCGATTTGTGAAGACTGTTTGCAATTCGGGCTACAGGTTATCGAAAGTCAAAAATAATTGTTTCACCATGATGAAAGTGAGGAAACAATATGAAACGGAGCAAGGATAATGCCGAACATTATATATGGGGCGGTCGCTGTGACGGGTGGCATTTAGTAAAAGATTCAGATTGGAGTATCATTCATGAGAAGATGCCGGCCGGCACTGCCGAAGTACGACATTATCACCAAAAGGCAAAGCAATTTTTCTTTGTTTTATCGGGAATTCTCACATTAGAAATCGATGGTAAGGAAATCGTTCTTACTCGTCACGAAGGAGTCGAAATCCCTCCGCTTACCCCTCATCAAGCGTTTAACCGATCAAGTGAGGATGTGGAGTTTCTTGTTATTTCGCAACCAGCTTCTCAAGGAGATCGAGTAAGTTTATAAAAGTGAATGAAAGGACGTGACGATCATCGCGAGGAAAGTAGAAGTCGTCCCGTTTTGTGAACAATGGGCAACGATGTTTACCGAGGAAGCAGAAAAGCTGAAACGGGTATTTGGTGAACAATGTTTGCGCATCTACCATATCGGCAGCACGGCCATTCCGGGGATGAGTGCCAAGCCTATCGTTGATATCATGATAGAGGTCCATGATATTGACTATGTCGACAGTTATAACGATGCGATGGCAGCGCTTGGCTATCAAGCGATGGGAGAAAACGGCATTCCGAAGCGCCGCTATTTCCAAAAAGGCAGGGATGAGCGCACCCACCATGTCCATGTGTTTCCGGCAGGAAGCGAGCATATTGCGAGACATATAGCGTTTAAGGAATATATGATCGCGCATCCCGAGGAGGCCAAGGCATACAGCCGCCTGAAAGAAGCGCTTGCCAAACAGTTTCCTGCCGATATCGAAGCATATATAAAAGGAAAAGACGCATTCGTAAAAGAAATCGAGAAGAAAGCGTTAGCCTGGTACAAACAGAAACAATAAAATAGGACTGCCATCTCTCTTTTTTTTGCAAAAAATGATTGACAATCAAGGGAAAATCTTCATATTATAAGATCAAATAGTGTAAAATTACACTAAAAGGGAAGTTTTGTATAAAAGGGGATGGTGGTTTTGAAGTACGGATGGTGGATTTGGGGGTTAAGCCTTCCTACCTTTTTAGTGACGTATGTGTATTCATTTTTTCTCGCCAGCAAAATTGCCTATGAATCCCAGGCGGATTGCCGGCAAAAGTTTATTTTTACTCCGAAAGATGTGGAATATTGCAGCGATATTTACCCCATCGATGTTTTTCTCATCTCGCTAAAGACATACCCGCTTTCCTACCTTTGTATTGCATCAGGAATGTTCTTCGTTCTGTATCCACTGTATCAGCTTTATAAAAAAAACCTTTCATATAAAACGGTATATTTGGCACTGTCATGGATTCCTGTCCCGTTTCTCTTTCATTTTTTCGAATATAATCAATATATTTCGATGCGTTCGTCTGCATCTCCTGCTATTGTATTATGTGTCGCTATTATCATTGTAGGAGGCCTATCCACACAAGCAAACTGGAAAACGTTTTTCCTGATGAACGGAATCGCTGCGGTTTTGACATTGTGCCTTGCGTCGCTTGCGATCCCGAATGATCTGCATTGGTTTAAGCCTGTTACGAGAAATGTAGCTATGGTGTTTACAGCGATTGTGTATACACTTGGCCAGCTTGTCGTGCACTTCCTTGTCAGGAGCGTCATCACGCTAGTAAAGAGGTGATAAAGGTGGATTGTTTAGGATGCCGGATTGCGCATGGATTAGAACCAACATATATAGTATATGATGATGAGCTAGTCACTTGTGTGCTCGATATTGATCCATTCAACGAAGGACATATGCTTATTTTACCGAAGCAACATATTCGGGAATTGGAAGAAATGGATGAGGAGCTGTCGCTGCATGTGATGAAAACATCGCAATTATGTGCAAACGTGCTAAAACAACGGTATGGGGCGGACGGCATTACCATTTGCCAAAATGGCGGTGTGTTTAACGATTTGGGGCATTATCATATGCATATTATTCCTCGGTTTATCGGGGACGGATTTACATGGAGTGAATCGCTGTTCGATACAGGAGCGAAGCAGCGGCTTGCCGAAACAGCCGCTAATCTGAAAATCTATTTTCATCGTGTTTTAGGAAAGTCCTAATCAAGAAAAGAGAGAAGGAAAATAAGCATCTTCTCTCTCTTATGTGGTAATCGTGGGAATTACTCGAGCTGCTTTTGAGCATAGCCAATAAGTGGAAAGCTTAATAGCAATAAAACCACGATAAATGCGATGACGCCAAGCCAATGAAAGTGGGTCCAAAAATAGCCGCCGCCTGTGCCAGCAAGGCTGGAGCCCAAATAATAGAATAAGAGATAAAGAGAAGAAGCTTGCGCTTTATTCACGCTCGCACGCTCGCCAATCCAGGTGCTCGCGATCGAGTGGCAGCCGAAAAAGCCAAAGGTAAATAACGAAAGTCCGATGATTTTGACAACAACAGATGGAACGAGCGTAACCACCGCACCAAGCGCGGTCAATGCCACTGAAATGCTTAACACCAGCGCATGGCCGTATAAATCGGCTTTTCTTCCCATATAAACCGAGCTAAAGCTGCCAAATATGTATACGATAAAAAGGAACCCGAGAATGGACTGGCTGAATGAATACGGCGGCTCGCTTAATAAAAAGCCGATATAGTTATACAACGTCACAAATCCGCCCATAAATAAAAAGCCAAGCACAATGAGAGCCATTAACGGTTTGTTTCGCAAATGGACAGCATACGCCCGCATCGCGGTTTTGCCGTTGAGCGGTTTTTTCACCGAATGACGAGGTGTCGGGAGAATGAGAGCAAAAATTACGCTTAACAGAAGGGAAATCGCGCCGATGGCAAACAGCGCCGTCCGCCACGAAAACAAGTCGGTTAACAGGCCTGTTACAATCCGTCCAGCCATGCCGCCGATACTCGTCCCGCTAATATAGAGACCCATTACTTTTCCGATTCCGGTTGGATGAAATTCCTCAGCGACGTAGGCCATCGCCAGGGACGGAATGCCCGCGGCTGTCATGCCGAGAAACGTGCGTGCAAGGACAAGGGAAATAAAGTTTGGGCTAAATGCCATGGCCATCGACAATATTGATGTCAGCAGCATGGACATCATCATCACATTCTTTTTGCCGATGCGGTCGGATAAACTGGCTGCTATGAGCATCATTACCGCTAACGTTCCAGTAGACGCAGACACCGTTAAGCTGGCGGATGCGGCGGAAACGTGAAATTCTTTCGCGAAAATCGGCAACAGCGGCTGTGTCGTGTATAAAATCGCAAAGGTGACAAACCCGCCGAAAAATAGCGCCAAACTTGCTTTTATGTATTCGGCGCTGCCTTTTTGGATGTACGTCAATGTTCTCGCCTCTTTTATTTTGTTTATTGTTATATTCTTACTATAACTCTTTTAGATGGAAGACGTCCATGTCCTAAAATACTATCGAAAATCATGAAAACAAACACGCCGCAATCAGACGGCGTGTTTGCATCATTGTTACTGTTTTCGTTCCAACATCCATTTTGGTTTTCCGAATCCTTTAAATTCTTTGTCAATCACTTCTTCGAACTCTTTCGATTCGACGGCTTCTTTAATATCTTTGACAAATTGTTTATTTAAATCTTTTGTGTTGACAACGACGCGGTTGCGATAGTCATCGGGCATGTTTTCGAGTGCAATGGCATCCATTAAATTCATTTTTGCGGCTAAGGCATAGTTGCCAGGAACAGCGGCCAAATCGACGCTTTCCACGGTGCGCGGCAATTGGCCGGCTTCAATCGGCTTAAATTTAAGGTGTTTTATATTTTCTTTTATATCTTTTTCCGAAACGGTGAGCGGGTTGACAGATGGGTTGAGCTTAATTAATTTCTTGTCTTGCAAGATTAAAAGTGTTCTTGCCAAGTTGGTTGGATCGTTTGGAATCGCAATTTCACTTCCATCTTTAATTTCATCAAGCGATTTAAATTTCTTCGAGAAAATTCCCATCGGTGCCGTTGGAACGATAATGACTTCGGAAAGATCGAGGTGATGTTCTTTTGCGAAATTTTCCATGTAAATTTTATGCTGGAATAAATTAGCGTCTAGATCACCGTTGGCCAGCGCCAAGTTTGGCTGAATATAGTCGCTGAATTCGACTACTTTTACTTTGTAGCCTTTCTTTTCCAATATCGGTTTAATCGCTTTATTGACCATGTCGCTGTAAGGACCGGAAGTCGCTCCGATCGTTAGTTCTTTTTTCTCGGGAGTGCCGGGAGCCGTTTCCTTGCCAGCGCATGCGGCAAGAAGCCCGATGGAAAGCATGAAAACGAGAAAGATCGATAGTTTTTTCATGATAAAGTCCCCCTTAGTAGTTTATATTTCAACGACCTCACCGCTTATCGACCAAGCGGGCGATGCGGTCGCCGGCAAACTGAATGATTTGGACAAGACAAATTAAAATGGCGATCGTTGTAATCATAACGGTATTGTCGTAGCGGTAATACCCGAAGCGAATGGCAAGGTCGCCGATGCCTCCGCCGCCGACAATTCCAGCCATTGCCGAATATCCAACTAAACTAATCGTTGTGATTGTAATTCCATGCACAATGCCAGGGCGTGCCTCAGGCAGCAGCACATCTTTGATAATCATCCACGGTGTCGCGCCAACGGCAACCGCCGCTTCGATTACCCCTTTTTCGATTTCCCGCAAGGATGTTTCTACAATTCTTGCAAAAAACGGAACGGCAGCGACCGACAAAGATACGGACGCAGCAGTAGGTCCGATCGTTGTTCCGGTAATCAGTTTCGTAAGCGGCAACAGCCCGACGAGCAAGATGACAAACGGTATCGAGCGAATCATATTGACGATAAAGCCAAGGACGGATTTGACCACTGTGTTCTCCAAAAACAGCCCGCGGTCGGTGACGAAGAGGAGAATTCCGAGCGGCAAACCGGCAAGGATCGCGACGAAAAGGGAAATTGCCACCATATAAATCGTCTCTAAAAACGCTTTGTTCAGTTCGGGAATTAAATCAATTAACGCATCAAGCAGCATGTGCAATCACTTCCAATCCGTTCGTTCTTTGCGAAATGTAGTTAATGGCTCGCTCGATTTCTTCCGGTTCGCCGGTCAGCTCCATGACAAAGATTCCGAGCGGCATCTCTTGAATATACTCGATTTTTCCATGCAAAATATTGCCTTTTACTTTAAAGGCTTGTAGCATATCAGAAACGATTGCTTCCTCGGCGGTCTTCCCTTTGAACTGGATTTTGACAATCGTTCCTGTCCGCTTCTGCAGCAGATGATCAGGGAGTTCAAACCGCAATACACTATTGATAAAGGACTTTGTTAATTCTTCTTTCGGATTTGTAAAAATGTCATATACGGTACCTAATTCGATGATTTTCCCGTTTTGCATGACGGCGACGCGGTCGCATATATCTTTGACTACTTCCATTTCATGCGTAATCAGCACAATCGTAATGCCAAGTTCACGGTTGATTTTTTTCAACAGCGTCAAAATCGATTTGGTTGTACTTGGGTCTAACGCCGATGTTGCTTCGTCGCACAAGAGGACGGTCGGGTCGTTGGCAAGTGCCCGAGCGATGCCGACCCGCTGCTTTTGACCGCCGCTTAGCTGAGAAGGGTACGCGTCCCGCTTATCGGAAAGCCCGACCATTTCAAGCAATTCATTGACTCTTTTTTCAATTTCTTCTTTTGGTTTTTTTGCCGCTTTTAAGGCAAATGCGACATTTTCAAATACCGTTTTGGAGCTGACAAGATAAAAGTGTTGAAAAATCATTCCGATTTTTAAGCGGGCCTGCCGCAGCTGTTTGCTGTTCAATGCCGTTAAATCGACACCATCGATGATGATTTGGCCAGATGTCGGGCGTTCTAAAAGATTTAAGCAACGCAGCAACGAGCTTTTGCCGGCACCGCTATAGCCGATGATTCCAAAGATCTCCCCGTCTTGAATGGTTAAGGATACGTTGTCGACGCCGACAACTTGTTTCTTTTTCGTGGAATAGATTTTTGTTACATTTTTTATTTCGATCATCACTTCTTCCCTCCCGATCTATTTGCGGAGTTTTAGTAATTCTGAAAAACTATGTATATAAGAAGTTTTGCTTTTTTGTTTTTCCTAGAGGTGAAAAACAAAAAAGCCCCTTTCATTCAGAAAGAGGCATCGGTATGTCAATACCCGACTTATCTTTCAGAATGAAAGCCATTCTGCAGGAATTGGCACCGTTCCCTAAAAGGGAGGTTGCCGGACGTCATTGGGCCTGTTCCCTCGGTCACTCTTGATAAGCGGTTTGTTGTATGCAATTTTTACATTCATCATAATTCCAAGAAATCCGGTTGTCAATATTGGTTTTTGCGATGATGGGATAAGACAGCGCTTACATCGTTGTTATACCGCGAAAAAATTTTTTCGCAGGTGTTTTCCTCTTTCATGGAGAACAAATTAATGAAATAGGACAAATACATATTTAATAGATGAGGTGAGCATGATGCATATCGTTTCAGCCGCAGAAATGTACGAAATCGACCGCGACACGGTTGAACAAATCGGCATCAGCGCCGATTCTTTGATGGAAAACGCCGGACAAGCGCTGTTTCATGTGTTGTGCGAACGCATTCCTCGTTCGGCGCGTGTGGTAGTGTTAGCGGGAACAGGGAATAACGGCGGTGATGGATTTGTCGTCGCAAGAATGTTGAAAAGCTACGGATATGATGCTGATTTATGGCTTATTCCGCCGAAAGAAAAGATAAAAGGTGCGGCGAAAACGGCGCTTGAGGTGTATGAGCGTTCCGGATATGACTGGAAACCATATGCGGGAAATGAACAAGCGTTTGCCACGTACATTTTACAATACGATGTCATTATTGACGCCTTGCTTGGCATTGGCATGAAAGGGGAGGTGCGGCTGCCGTATAAAAAGATTATTGAGCTTGTCAACCGCTCCCACGCTATTGTCTATGCGATCGATATTCCGAGCGGAACCCAAGCGGATGGGGGAGAGACTGAAACCGCGATTCGTGCCGATGTAACCATCACCATTCAATGTCCGAAACTTGGGGCGTACACGTTCCCGACGGCCGATTATTACGGGGAGCTTCTTGTTGTTGACATTGGCATTCCGCCGCTTGCCGTCAAGCGGAATGCCGCGCCCCGCTTTGTATGGAAAGAGGACGATGTCGTGCGGACGTTGCCAAAACGGAAACGGTCATCCCATAAAGGAACGCATGGAAAGCTGCTTGTTGTTGGCGGTTCTCGTCCGATGACAGGAGCGATTACGTTAACGGCCAAAGCGGCGCTGCGAAGCGGAGCAGGATTATTGACAATGGCGGTGCCGGATGACATTTATTCCGTTGTCGCCAACCGCGTTCCGGAAGCGATGTACTATCCATGTCCGGCACGGGACGGAGTGTTTTCCGGCGCCTTGGATGTATCGGCGCTCGATATCGATGCGATCGCGATTGGCCCGGGGCTTGGCCGTACGGACGAGGTCCGCGATCTTGTTTCCGCCATCGTGCAGCAGCCAGTGCCGCTTGTTATTGATGCCGACGCCCTCTTTTTCTGGAACGAGTACACCGCGCTAATTCGTGAACGAAAAGCGGCAACAGTGGTCACCCCGCATCCCGGGGAAATGGCGCGCATGCTCAATCTATCGATCCGTGACATCGAAGGTGATCGTTTTGGTACTTCGAAGCGGCTTGCAATGGAGTACGGCATCTACGTCGTGTTGAAAGGACCTTATACGATTGTGACAACGCCAGACGGTTCGCAATACGTTAACACAACCGGAAATCCCGCCTTGGCAAAAGGCGGAAGCGGTGATGTACTGACGGGTATCGTTTCCGCGTTTCTCCTGCAGCATCATTCCACACAAGAAGCCATCAGCAACGCCGTCTGGGTTCACGGAAAAGCTGCCGATATGCTTGTAGAACGCGGTCATTCACAATGGGACGTGCTCGCTGGCGATTTGATCGAAGCAATTCCTTCGGTGCTTGCTTATGTGCAGGAAAAACAATAGGGGGAATATGGATTGAAAAATTGGAGCTTCTGGCTGGACATTGCAATGGTTGGAATCGGCGCTTTTTTGCTTTGGAAAAGCGTGGACCTTGGCGAAGCGTACACCAATCATTGGCTTCGCGAAAGTGGGGGACATGCGGACGCAGATACTTATCATATTATCTTATCCGAAGCGATTCGCATGTATCGTTCGGCAGGGGCGATTTTATTCGCCATCGGGGTATGGTTTCTGCGTAAAGAAGCGATGCGCTAGAATATAGAAGCGCATCGCTTTTCTGTTGGGAGTAGCTCAAATCTCCCATACCCGTTTTAGTTCGCGAATTCCAGCTCGGATGTCCTTCTCGCTCATTCCTCCAAAGCCGAGCAAAAGATACGGAGGCGGCGTTCCGCCGTTTCCAAACCAATATTTCGCTGCGGAATAGACGAGAATGCCTGCTTGTTCTGCTTTTTGCACAAGTTCGGCGGCGTCCTTGTCCTTTATTTCTACAAGAAGATGGAGCCCCGCTTTGTCGCCGATGATCGTTGCTTGATCACCGAAGTATTCGCGAATCGCTCCGATAAGCGCCTGCCGTTTTTTCGCGTAGATGGTGCGCATGCGGCGGACATGGCGTTCAAAATGGCCTTCACGCATAAATCGGGCGAGCGCTTTTTGTACGATCGTAGCGACGGTCTGGTGATAGTTGGCGCAGCGTTCATGAAACCGCGCCAGCAAACGTTGCGGCAGCACCATATAACTCGTGCGGATGGCAGGGGTGAACACTTTTGAAAACGTGCCGATATAAACGACGCGGTCTTCTGTATCGAGCGCTTTTAACGCAGGGATCGGTTTGCTCCCGTAGCGGAATTCGCTATCGTAATCGTCTTCGATAATAAATCCGTTTGACTGCTGCGCCCATTTCAGCAGCTTTTGCCGCTTGCCGATCGGCAGCACCATCCCAAGCGGCAATTGATGCGAAGGGGTGACATAAACGACTTTTGCGTTGGTTGTTTGCAGCTGGTCGATGTTCAGCCCATCTTCTTCCAGTTCAATCGGGAGAATAGAAAAATGGTGATTTTGAAACACGGTGCGAATGACATTATAACAAGGGTTTTCTAAAGCGACCACATCGTGCCGAAAGTCGAACAGCTGGCATAAGAGACCAATCAGTTGTGGCGTGCCAGAGCCGATAACGATTTGTTCTGGAGAACAGTGAATGCCGCGTGCGTAGTACAAATAGCGTTGAATTTCCTCGCGCAAGTCGATATCTCCTTTACGTTCTCCATACCATAATAATGCGCTTTGTTCGGAATCGAGCGCTTCGAGAAGACATTTTCGCCATGTTTTCAGCGAAAAATGGTCAAGGTCAATATGTCCGTAGCGAAAGTTGTAGCGAATGGGATTGGTTTTTGGAGCCTCCGCCAGAACATCGATTTGGGGAACCTGCGGTGCGAGAGGTTCTTCTAGTTCTTGAACAATAAACCCTACGCGCGGTTTGCTTTCGATATATCCTTCGGCAAGAAGTTGCTGGTATGCAGTTTCGACGGTGGTTTTGCTGATGGCTAAATGCTGGGAAAGCGCGCGAATCGAGGGAAGTTTGCTTCCTTTTTTAAGATGGCCGTTTGTGATTTCCTCTTTTATATATGTATACAGCTGCATGTAAAGCGGTGTGCCGTTTGTTGGATCGAGAATGGGTTGCAATTCCACTACGTTTTCCTCCTCTGACCCTTCTTTTTTCTTTATTTCTGTCCCTATTCATAAGGTCAACTCTTCGCTATGATTCCAATTATAACACGATGAAGGGAGAGAAATAGATGAGAAGGGACATGTTGGAGTGCAAAGACGAACAAAAAATCAACCGGTTTTTACAGGAAGCGTTGACCGGCTTTTTAGGCTTGGCAGACGGAGAAGAGCCGTATGTCGTGCCGCTGAATTTCGTATGGTGGAACGGTTGTGTATATATACATGGAGCGGAAGAAGGAAGAAAAATCGATATGATCCAGCGCAATCCGCGCGTCTGCTTTACCGTCAGCGAGCATATCGGCACGATGGTACATCCCGTGCCAGCCAAAACAAGCACTGCTTATATGAGCGTGATGATATTCGGAACAGCGGAGGTCGTTTCCGATTTACGTGAAGCAACAGATGCGCTGGAACAAATGCTCCGCAAATATGTGCCGGGCTATTTTGACCGTCCGCTTTCCGAGAGGCATGTATCATCATACCGCTCATCAGCAGGGAGCGCCACCGTTGTCATCAAAATCGTTCCTGACCGTATTACAGCGAAAGAAAAACCGTTAGAGGAAGAGCGTCAGTTTTATAGAGGAAGAACCGTACGGGACGATATCGGCAGAATTTTTTGACCGGAAAATAGATAGAAAATTTTATTTATTTTATTATAATTGAATATAAAATTCATTTTTTTATTATATAGAACGAGAAAGCATGATAAATAAAACAGTTGCCTTCAGCGGGATATGATCGAACAAGACCGAAAGTGGCAATATACGGTCAGCAGCTATTCGGCCGTGATGGTGATGCCGATTTTCAATGTAGTGGTGGGATTGAGTATACTGGTCCGGAGCATCGGTTTTCACCAGGAGCGGCCGAAAAGCGAAAGCAGGCCGCCCAGCTTGGTTTTCAAGGAAGGGATGACAATGGATTATACGATGTTTCCGTTAAGTGAATATGCGGTGACGGTTCGTTTTTCCACGGAGGTAGATGAAGCGGTGAATGACTACGTTCATCGTGTCGCTACTTTTTTGGAACAACAGAACAAAGACGGGATTTTGGATATTGTCCCAACGTTTTCATCGGTGACGGTGTATTACGATCCGCTTGTCGTTGGAAGCTACGGGGAAATGTGCGAGTGGCTGCGAACAGAGCTCGAGCGGGTCCAACAGGTGGAAGCACCGCCATCACGAACCATTGTCATTCCCGTCTGTTACGGTGGAGAGTTTGGCCCTGATTTAGAAGAGGTCGCCCGCTTTCACGGGATGACGGAAGACGAGGTCATTGCCATTCATGCGCAAGGGCGCTATCGCGTTTATATGATTGGTTTCGCTCCCGGCTTTGCTTATTTAGGCGGATTGTCTCCTAAGATTGCCACTCCGCGCCGCGCTACTCCAAGAACGCTTGTACCAGCCGGTTCGGTCGGCATTGCTGGCAATCAGACAGGAGTTTACCCGCTGGCGACTCCAGGCGGGTGGCAAATTATTGGAAGAACGCCGCTCGCTTTGTTCCGGCCGCATCATGAGGAACCGAGTTTGCTTCGTGCGGGAGATATCGTACAATTTTGTCCGATTACCGAAGAACAGTATAGGATGTGGGATGATGAGCGCCATTCAAGTAATACATAGCGGATTTTTCACAACCGTGCAGGACGGAGGACGCTTCGGATATCAAAAAGCCGGTGTGTCTGTTGGAGGAGTGATGGATTCGTTTGCGAGTCGCCTTGCAAATTTGCTTGTCGGGAATGACCCTAATGAGGCGACATTAGAAATAACGATGAGCGGTCCGACGCTTCGTTTTGAAACGGACGCGCTCATTGCGATTTGCGGCGGTTCATTTCGCTGTACATTAAACGGTGAATCGGTATCGATGTGGAAACCGCTTGTCGCCCGCAGCGGCGATATTTTGTCGATAGGGGCGTGCCAGAACGGTTATCGTGCATATGTCGCGTTTGCGGGCGGGCTTAACATTCCGCTTGTGATGAATAGCCGTTCTACACATGTACAAGCGCACATCGGTGGTTTTCATGGAAGATCGCTGCAGCCGGGGGATGTGTTGCCACTGCGATCCAATACACTAACGATTCCAGAAAGCCCTATTCGTTGGGGAATTGCTTTTTCAGAAAGAAATTACATAAACGGGAAGAGAAAAATTGTTCGCGTTGTAGAAGGTCCGGAATATCACATGTTTACAGAGCAAAGCCAAAAACGATTTTTTTCTTCCGTGTATGAAGTGACGACGCAATCGGACCGCATGGGCTATCGCCTGCAAGGACAAGTGCTTAGGCGAAAAGATGATACCGAGATGATTTCGGAAGCGGTCGCGTTTGGAACGGTGCAAGTGCCCGCATCGGGCCAGCCGATTGTATTGATGGCCGATTGCCAAACGACAGGCGGGTATCCACGGATTGCCCAAGTCATTGCGGCGGATTTGCCGATCTTAGCGCAGGCACGGCCGGGAGATATCATTCAATTTCAACCAGTATCATGGCAGGAAGCACGCCAGCTATATACGGAACGGGAACAGCAAATGAAAAGATGGAAACGAATGATTCAACAAAAGTGGAGGGAAGTTCATGACGCGCATTGATTTGAATTGCGACTTTGGCGAAAGCTTTGGAGTATACCAGCTCGGTGAAGAGGAGGAGATATTACGCTATGTCACATCTGTCAATATCGCCTGTGGCTTTCATGCCGGCGATCCGCTTGTCATGCGGAAAACGGTACGGATGGCGCTAGAAAAAAACGTAGCGATCGGCGCTCATCCGGGGTTTCCGGACTTGCTTGGCTTTGGCCGGCGCAATATCGCGGTCACTCCAGAGGAAGCGTATGCGTATGTTGTTTATCAAATCGGGGCGCTCGCCGCATTTGTGAAAGCGGAAGGAGGAACGATGTCGCACGTCAAACCGCACGGCGCCCTTTATAACATGGCGGCGAAAGATGCGGCGCTGGCCGAGGCGATCGCCAAAGCGGTGTACGATGTCGATCCAACCTTAATCCTGTACGGACTTGCCGGAAGCGAGCTGATTCGCGCCGGAAAGAAATTCGGCTTGCGCACAGCGAACGAAGTATTCGCGGACCGAACGTATCAACAAGACGGTTCATTGACACCAAGAAGCAACCCGCGTGCGATAATTGTCGATGAGCATGAAGCGGTCCAGCAAGTGCTTACCATGGTGAAAGAAAAACGCGTCCGCTCGCTGCAAGGCATCGACGTTGCGATTGAAGCGGAAACGGTATGCATTCACGGGGACGGCAAGAAAGCGGTGCTGTTTGCGAAGCGGTTATATGAAGCGTTGCGAAAAGAAGGTGTGGTCGTCTGTTCAATAAACTAGAGGAAGAAAGCAACGGAGGCCCTCTCTTTAACCAAATGTATTTTTCGATCAGATGCCCGTAGAATGAGAGCGGAAAGTTGATTGATGCGCGTCATCAGCGTTCTTTTTCTATCAATCTGGCCAATCGTCCCTTGCGGAAAGACAAATACATTTTGCGCGCCGAGTGGAAGAATGAGGCCAAGCGCGAGGATAAAGCCATGAATGAAAGCAGTAAGCAAGTTCCATTCTCCTTATCTATGTTATGATAGGTCTTGCGCCAGTCGAATCATATCACGGCATGGTATGCCGTTTTCCAAAATAGGCTCCTCATAGTGCCGGACAAAAAAATCTTTGTCAATCCCCGTGATGCGAAACCCGCATTTTTGATATAGCGCCAGCTGTCCAATACTTGAGTTGCCGGTGCCAATTTCTATCGTTTGATAGCCTTGTTGTTTGGCTGTTTCAATCGCGTGCTGCACGAGCTGTTTTCCGATTCCTTTTCCTTGATGCTCGGGCATAACGGCGATATTGACGATTTCTGCGGTTTTGGGACGTGTCGGAAGCAAGACGTACACGCCAACGATGTTCCCTTCTGTTTCCGCCACGAAGCATTGTCCTCTTTGTATGTAATCGAGAACGAGTTGTTCGGATGGATCGGCCAATAATAGTAGCGGCATTGGAGGAGATTCGTTGTTTGATAAAGGACGAATTACCATGATTATGCTCCTTTCTTTAGAAAAACTCGTACAATCCGTTTGCGAAATACTCATATTCTTCTTTTGTGATCGGTTTCTGTTCCGTTAGCTGTTTCGATTATTCCTACGTCCGATGTATATCCTTGTGTTGGAAAATGGATAGCATATATAGTTCCTACATCGTTTTGAATATCTTCGGGAATTTCTTGAATGGCAATTGGTTTCATTGTTTCCTCACCAGTTCGCTCCGTTTAAAAGTACGCATTTGCCATAAAAAAACAGTAAATCATTTTGTTTCTATGCTATAATACTATAACAATAGTTTTGAAAATTCAAATAGATACATAGAGGGAGGGGAAAACGATGCTTGAATTGCGGCGATATAGCGATTTCTCACTGTTCAAACGGGATGTATTGCCGTTTCTTGAGCAACATGAAGGGGAAAACAATTTGCCGCTAGGTGTAATCATGAATATGAAGCTGGAACAGAAGCCGTTGTATATGGGAACAGTGAACAAAGATGGCAAGCTGGCGCTTGTCCTGTTGCAAACGCATCCGCGCCAGCTTATTTTGTCGAAATCGTTGCCATTTGCGGACGAAGAAATAGAGAAAATCGCGAAAAAGCTGTACGAAAGCTATCCGAATATACCGGGG
The DNA here is from genome assembly GCF_059115485.1 of Parageobacillus sp. NEAU-HV-2. NCBI lineage: Bacteria > Bacillati > Bacillota > Bacilli > Caryophanales > Anoxybacillaceae > Parageobacillus > Parageobacillus sp. NEAU-HV-2. The sequence continues at coordinate 264,397 of NZ_JBXUJJ010000003.1, read as the reverse complement.
ATGATCGGCGAAAAATGGCTGGCGACGGCGCTCGCGGAAAAGATCGCCAAGCTTCAGCACCGCCGTGTCCATATTCAGATGAAACAGCGGATTTATGTACTGAAACAAGTGAAAAGGCCTGCCTCTCAACGAGGCGTGCTGCGTCCGGCGCAAATGAGCGATATGGAAATGCTGTGCCAATGGTTTGTCCGGTTTTGTGAGGATGTTAAACTCCCGACATCCGCAGAGGAAGCGGCGCAGGCGGTGCAAGGATCGATCGCCAATCAGCAAATATACGTATGGACGGTCGATGGGGAGCCGGTTTCGATGGCGCGCTGGGCCCGCCCGACGAAAACGAATGTGACGATCAACTGGGTGTATACGCCGCCGGAAAAACGAAACAACGGGTACGCTTCCGATTGTGTGGCGGCATTGACGCAGCAGTTGTTAGATTCGGGATATAAAACCGTTTCGCTTTATACCGATTTAGATAATCCGACTTCGAATAAAATTTACATGGAAATTGGTTATGAGCCGGTGATGGATTCGATGCTGCTGCAGTTTGTGAAGGAGGAAACAACATGAGGGAAATTCCCTTTGCCATTATTTTCGATATGGATGGCACGCTGTTCCAAACGGAAACCGTTCTTGTTCCTGCCCTACATAAGACGTTTGACCGTCTGCGCCGCGAAGCGCTATGGCAAGGGGACACGCCAGTCGAGGAATATTTGCGGATTCTTGGCGTTCCGATTACAGAAGTATGGCGCCAATTGATGCCGGAAGCGAGCGAAGCGGTGCGTAAACAAGCGGATGCTTGGTTTTTAGAGGATATCATTGCTGAAATCGAGCAAGGAAACGGACGACTATACCCAGACGTGCTCACGACGCTTGCGGCCCTTGCCGATCAAGGAATTCCGCTTTTTGTCGCAAGCAACGGGCGTTCCCGTTATCTCGCCGCGATTCGGACTGCCTTTCGGCTCGAACGCTATTTTATCGATTTTTACAGCCTCGATCGGTTTTCCTTGCCATCGAAATCGGCGTTAGTTAAGCGATTGTTGAATGATTACGAAATTGAAAAAGCGGTGATGATAGGGGATCGGTGTTCCGATATTCAGGCGGCGAAGGATAATGGGATTTGGTCGATTGGTTGCCGGTTTGGTTTTGCCAACGATGAAGAGCTGCGTGGGGCGGATATTGTGATTCAGCGGTTTGGCGAATTATCTCAGCTCAACTTGCCGTCTCTTGTTTTTAGAGAATCATAGTTTCCATCATTTGCATCCACCCTATGCCGTTCTGTAATATAAAAAAGGCGCAGCCTAAAAATGTCACAATAACTGACCGCTTTTGTAAATACCGCACAAAAATGCATGTCGGCATTGCTTTGTCGTTCTTGCGACCGAAAAGATAAACATCATCAAAAGCATAAGCGATCGCAACGATAAAGAAAGGGGAAACTGCATGGACGGGGCAAAAGTAAAAGCAATTGTCTTTGATTTGGACGGAACATTATATGAAGAAACCCATCACTTTGAATATTATGCGGAACAGGTTGCCAAGCGGCTGCATGAAGAAGATCAACACCGTTTTTGGGAAGATTACCGCGCGGTTCTTTCCGGCCGCCATCCGCTTCGCATCGGCAGTGTGTACGACGCGGGAGAAGATCTTATTCTGTTTTTGCAAAACGGCATCGTTAACGAGGCATACCGCTGGGATGGGGAAAAGCTGGACGAGGAGGAAGTGAAAAAAATATATCCGGAGCGGGTGACAATTGATCTTGACCGTTTCTTCAGCATCGGTGATTTTTGGTGGGTGCCAAGCTCGCTTGGTCGCCATTACGGGTTGACGAATGAAGATACATATGCGGCGTTTTTAGAAACGAGAGAATGGATGATGGGGCCGGATTTTGTGATGAACGGAGTTCCCGGGCTGGCCGAGACGTTGCAGAAGCTGAAAAACAACGTTGCGCTCATATTGATGACGAACAGCCCGGAACCGGACAGCGAGGCTATTTTGCAAAAACTAAAGCTGGCCGATGTTTTTCATCATAAAATTTTCCAAGCGGGCAAGCCAATCAAAACAGCAAGCCATCTCAAAATGATTCGGGATCGTTATCATCTCCAGTATGAAGAGATGATCAGCATTGGCGACAATTTGGAAAATGACATCCTCCCGGCCCGCCGGCTTGGCTGCCGAACTATTTTTATCGATGCGCATAGACTGGCTAAGCAAGGCGACGCCGATGTCATCGTCGCTTCGATGTCGGAATGCGTCCCTGTCTTGCGTCGCCTCCTATAATGCCGGCATTGCGCCGGCCTTTTATTTTGTTGCCCAGTTAGCGATGGGCTTTTACGGGGAACAGGCGGTAGTCCTTTTTAGTCGTGCTATTTTTTATATGCCACCACAATTTGTGAAAACGGAAAGGTGTAAAACACTTTTCTTGTTTCGATGCGGTTGGCTAAAGGAGTGAGTATCTCGATGTATTCTGATACTCGCTGCATATCGGAAATCACCAGCCTTCCGTTCGAGCGCAAAACGCGCCACATCTCCCTTACTGCTTGTTCTCTGCCCTTCGCGTCTTTAATGTTATGAATAACAAAGTTGGAAACCACCGCGTCAAAACGTTCATCGGCAAATGGCAATTCGCGGGCATCTCCGTCAATCAATTCAATCAGAGGAGCTTTTTCGATTTCGACATTTTTGAAAAACGATTCCCTTCCGTTGCCACTTATATCCCACTGTGACCAATGGTCAATCGCGGTGACATTGCATCCTAGTTTGGCCGCCGCAATGGCGAGAAGCCCCCGGCCTGTACCGACATCGAGTACTTCTTTCCCCGCTTGAACTTCCGCAAGCCGCAAAATGACATAGCGATGCTTGATTTTGATGACGGTCGAGTAGAAAAACATCCATAGTCCCATACATAATAGGAATAAACCAAAGATAAGACCGCCTATGCTCTGCGGCAATCCCGTGATGCTAATAAGCGAAAAAACGAAACCGAAAGTAATCAAAGTCCCTACCCAAAACGGAGCATCAATACCGTACCGTAATGTCATTTTGTATCCTCCTATAAAGAAATTTCATCTCCTTCATTTTATCAAGTTTTTTGTCATCACAGAAGGAATATTCAAAATATTATTGATATTACCAAAAAGATACGGTATCATGAAAGAAAATGCATACACACGACATACTAACCGGTTAGTTAACAAATGATGCAAACGACAGAAGCAGTAGATTAAAAGACGGACACATATTTTTTACTAACACATAAAATTGTAACCGCTTTCTTTTAAAATTTTTATAGGTGGAGGAGAGAGGGGATCATGAACAAACGCCACTTTCCGTATTGGCCGAAACGGTTGAGCAAAACGCTGACCGTGCCGGAAACAACGATCGTCGATCATTTAGAAACGACAGCGAAGCGCTACCCTCAAAAAACTGCCATCCATTATTACGGTTCCTCTTACTCTTATAAACAATTATGGGAGCAAGTCAACGCGCTTGCCGGCTATCTGCAGCAAAAGCTTTCCGTTCAGCCAGGAGACCGAGTGCTTTTATACATGCAAAATTCCCCGCAGTTTATCATTTCCTACTACGCGATTTTACGAGCCGAAGCGATTGTCGTTCCGATTAACCCGATGAACACAACGGAAGAGCTTTCGTTTTATGTCAAAGATTGCGAAACAAAACTCGGCATTGTCGGGCAGGAGCTGTTCGCCAAAGCGGAGCCGCTATTATCTACAACCCCGCTCGAACATATCATCGTCGCCGCTTATTCGGATTATATTTCCGAATCTTCGCCGATTGCGCTTCCGGATGAAGTCGCATTGCCGCGGCAAACGTATGATCATGAACATGTTTACTACTGGACTGATTGTTTAGAAGCAAATCTTGCGCCGAACCTATATCAAGGGCATGTCGATGATATTGCCGTGCTCCCGTATACATCGGGAACAACGGGAGTGCCAAAAGGATGCGTTCATTCGCATCGGACGGTCAACGCCAACATTGTCGGCGCCTATCATTGGGCGAACGTAACAAGCGATTCTGTTTGCCTCGTCACCTTGCCGCTCTTTCATGTGACGGGAATGGTCCACAGCATGCATCTTCCGATTTTTGCCGGATCGGCTATGGTAATGATGACGCGCTGGAATCGCGACAGCGCCGCGTATTTGATTGAAATGCATCGCTGTACGCATTGGGTAAATATAAGCACGATGCTCATTGACTTTTTGGCCAATCCATCATTATCAAAATATGATATTTCTTCTCTTGTTAGCATCGCTGGCGGGGGCGCACCGCTTCCGGAAGCGGTTGGAGAAAAATTGTTTAAGCTGACAGGAGTGAAATATATGGAAGGATACGGGCTTTCCGAAACGATTTCGCAGACGCATTTTAACCCGCCGGATCGCCCGAAATTGCAATGCTTGGGCATTCCATCGTTTGACGTGGACGCCCGCATCATTGACCCGGCGACGGGAAAAGAGCTTGGCGTCGGGGAAGTCGGCGAAATCGTCGTACACGGTCCGCAAGTGTTTAAAGGCTATTACCGCCGCGAAAAAGAAACAGAAGAAGCGTTTATTGAACTTGATGGAAAGCGGTTTTTCCGCACCGGTGATATCGGCCGCATGGATGAGGAAGGATATTTCTTCATCGTCGACCGCGTTAAACGAATGATCAATGCGTCCGGGTATAAAGTATGGCCGACGGAAGTCGAATCGCTTCTGTATAAACATCCGGCCGTCCAGCAAGCGTGCGTTGTCGGCGTTCCTGACCCGCGCCGCGGCGAGACGGTAAAGGCGTTTATCGTGCTTCAGGACGAATACGTCGGCAAAATCACAGAAGAAGAAATTATTGAATGGGCGAAAACACAGATGGCCGCCTATAAATATCCGCGCCTTGTCGAGTTTCGCTCGTCTTTGCCGATGACATCAAGCGGAAAATTGCTATGGCGGAAATTGCAGGAAGAAGAGTATCAAAAATTAGAAAAAGGGGCGAAAGCATGACAAAAGAAATGGTGGAAACCGTCTGCGGTCCGGTACCGGCGAGCGAGCTTGGCAAAACGCTGATCCATGAGCATTTTGTCTTTGGGTATCCCGGGTTTCAAGGCGATGTGACGCTCGGACCGCTCCGTTTTGAGGAAGTGCTTGAGGCGGGAATTGCCATCGCACAAAAAATGATGGCCCATGGCATTCAAACCGTTGTCGATCCGACGCCGAATGACTGCGGCCGCAATCCGGAATTGCTCCGTCGCATTTCCGAGGCAACCGGGCTGAACATCATCTGCGCGACCGGGTATTATTACGAAGGCGAAGGAGCAACGCCGTATTTTAAGTTTCGCCAGTTGCTCGGCACGGCAGAAGAAGAAATATATGACATGTTTATGGCAGAAATTACGAACGGCATTGCCGATACCGGCATTAAACCAGGCGTCATTAAACTGGCGTCAAGCAAAAACCGGATCACCGAATACGAAAAAATGTTTTTCCGCGCCGCAGCCCGCGTGCAGAAAGAAACAGGAATCGTGATTATCACCCATACGCAGGAAGGAACGATGGGGCCGGAACAAGCGGCTTACTTGCTCGAGCACGGAGCCGATCCGCAAAAAATCGTCATCGGCCATATGTGCGGCAACACCGATCCGGAATACCACAAAAAGACGCTGCAGTACGGAGTGTATATCGCTTTTGATCGCTTCGGCATTCAAGGCATGGTCGGCGCGCCGACGGATGAAGAGCGGATCCGCACGTTGCTCGTGCTGCTTCGCGAAGGCTTTGCCGATAAAATCATGCTCGCCCATGATACCGTCAATATTTGGCTCGGCCGTCCGCCGCAGCTGCCAGAGCCGTTTGCTGCGCTGATGAGCAATTGGCATGTTGAACATGTATTTCAAAATATTATTCCAGCTTTAACGAAAGAAGGAGTGACAGAGGAACAGCTAGAGCAAATGTTTGTGAAAAATCCTGCCGCATTGTTTGCGTAAGCGCCGATGAAAAGACCGTTTCCAAGAAGCGACGATCCGTTGCTTTTTGGGATGGTCTTTTTTTATTGCCACAAAAAAGATGAATATTTTTCCTCTTTCGTTAGAAAATAAAGGAAGACATTTGAAAAAAGGAGTGGGAGAGGTGCCGACAAAAGAAAAGCGACTTCTGCTCTTCTCATTCCTTGTGATCGCTTTGTTTGTATCGCCGTATTTTCTACTTGGCGAGGATGCGCATATGCGAGTCCACGATAATTTAGATTCGAACATTGCTTGGTACAAAGTTGTCACTAGGAGCGGGGAGCTGTTTGGCTCGGTCCATGCGGTCATCCCGCAAATCATTAACGGTCTGCCGCGCAACGCGTTCGGTACGGAGTTTAGCGGGATTGTTTGGCTTCATGCGCTGTTTCCCTCGATTTACGCCTATGGTTTAAGCCAGGTGATTACCCGTGTCTTTGCGTTTATCGGCATGTATTTGTTGTTGAAAAAGCATGTACTTCGCGATGAAAAATGGATGTGGATTCGCATCGGGGCGGCGCTTACGTTTGCCTTGACACCGTTTTGGCCATCGGGAATGTTGAGCACGCTTGGCATGCCGCTCGCGCTATGGGCGTTTCTTAATATCCGTAACGGCGAGCGCTCCTGGGTGAACTATGTCGTGCTTACACTATTGCCGTTTTATTCGAGCTTTGTGCTTGGCTTTTTCTTTTTCTTAAGCGCGATGGGCATATGGTGGTTTGCCGACGTTATCCGCGGAAAGGGATGGAACTGGCGGTTTTTCTTGGCGATTGTCTTTATGACGATTCTTTATTTGGCGATTGATTATCGTCTAGTTCATTCGCTGTTATTTTCCGATGAACCGACGAGCCGCGATGAATATTTCCACGCTCGTTTACCGCTTTGGCGGGTGATCCGCTTAATTTTCAAAAACTATATTCTCGGCCATACGCATGTGATGACGGTGCACGGGCTTGTCATTTTGCCAATCACGCTAGTCGCATTATATATCGTCTGGAAGAAGAAAATATGGCAGCAAGAAAAACTGTTTAACTTTTTGCATGTGCTCAATTTCGCGCTGTCCACATGGTATGCGTTTTGGTTTTATAAAGGTTGGGCACCGCTGACGGAACGCTTCGACTTGTTAGATAAATTTAATTTCGCCCGCTATCATTTTTTGCGGCCGATGGTTATTTACGTGTTGTTTGCCATTTCGCTCAAAATTTTATGGCAGCAAGGACAAGCGTGGAAAAAGCTATGTTTCGCCGCCATCGCCGCCCAGCTGGTGGTGCTAGCGGCGTTTAACGAGGAAATCGTCCATCGTCATAAACCGTCGTTTCGCGAGTTTTATGCAGAAAAGCAGTTTCGAGAGATTAAAGAGTATATTGGACGGCCTGTTCATACATACCGCGTCGCCAGCATTGGCATTCATCCGGCGATTGCGCAATATAACGGGTTTTACACGCTCGATACGTATAACAATTTTTATCCGCTCTCCTATAAACATCAGTTCCGCCAAATCATCGCCAACGAACTCGCAAAAAACAAAAAGCTACGAGAGTACTTCGATGAATGGGGCGGACGCTGCTATATTTTTGTCGATGAACTGGGCAAACATTATATGTTTAAAAAGAATTCCAAGCGAACGATTAAACATTTAGAGCTCAATACCGATGTGTTTTATCAAATGGGTGGCCGCTACATTTTCTCAGCATTGCCGATTGAAAACGCCAGACAAAATGAGTTGGCGCTCGAAAAAGTGTTTCACTCGAAAGAGTCGGCATGGAAGATTTATTTGTACAAGGTGATGCCATAAGGAGGGAGATCAAATGATTGAGCCGATGCTTACGATTGTCGTACCTTGTTATAACGAAGAGGAAGTATTGCCAGAAACGATCCGCCAGCTTCGCGCGCTGCGGGAGGCGCTTGTTGCGGAAAAGCTGATTTCCGCTGACAGCACGCTCCTTTTTGTCGATGATGGGAGCCGCGATGCGACATGGGACATCATTTACAAGGCAAGTTTGCGCTATCCGGAAGTAAAGGGGCTGAAACTGGCGCACAATGCGGGACATCAAAACGCGCTGCTGGCGGGAATGTTTGCCGCGAAAACGCGTTCGGACTGCATCGTTTCCATTGATGCCGATTTGCAGGATGATATTGCGGTCATTCGCGATTTTATCCAAAAATTCCAAGAAGGCTATGAAATTGTATATGGGGTGCGCAAGCGGCGCGATACCGATACGTTCTTTAAACGCCATACGGCGCAAGGCTTTTATAAATTAATGAAAGCGATGGGGGTCGAGCTCGTCTATAATCACGCCGATTACCGTTTAATGAGCCGGCGCGCGGTCGAAGCGCTCGAGCGGTTTGAAGAAGTGAACCTGTTTTTGCGCGGCATCGTCCCGCTGCTTGGTTTCCGTTCGACAACGGTGTACTATGATCGAAAAGAGCGGCTGGCCGGAACGACAAAGTATCCGCTGAAGAAAATGATTGCTTTTGCTCTTGATGGGATTACATCGTTCAGCATCACGCCGATCCGCATGATTTCGCTTCTCGGTTTTGTATCTTTTTTCGTCAGCGTAATATTTGGCATCTATTTTCTTGTTTTAAAATTTACCGGCCATACGCAAACAGGCTGGACGTCGCTGATCACCTCGATTTGGCTGCTTGGCGGCCTGCAGCTGATCGCCTTTGGTTTGATTGGCGAATATATTGGGAAGATTTATAAAGAAACGAAACGGCGGCCCCGCTATATCGTCGATTTAGACTTATTTAATCTGCCAATGCCGCATCGTTGGCACCAGCCTTCTTCGCTTCCTGAGGGGGCAGGAGTGCAGGAAATTCCGCATCATCGCCCATCCTAATATTTTGCTTGCAATATCGAAAAAGAAAGAGTAGACTGTTTGGTGAACAACCATATAGCAATGCGGGAGCTTGCGGAAGCAGGCTGAGAGTACGGCTATATTCCGCCGTTGACCGTTTGAACCTGTTTGGGTAATGCCAGCGCAGGGAAAGTGAGGATGGGGCCGCTTTATACACTTTGCTTGCGCGCAAAGTGTTTTTTATTTTCTCAAAAAAGGAGAGGATGGGAATGGTGAATAATCAAGAAGCGGCAAGTGTATTACAAAAGGTGAGACAAGCTAATCCACTTGTACATAACATCACCAATGTTGTCGTCACGAATTTTACCGCCAACGGCTTGCTGGCGCTTGGCGCCTCGCCGGTGATGGCGTACGCGAAAGAGGAAGTGGCCGATATGGCGAAAATCGCCGGGGCGCTTGTCTTAAATATCGGAACATTAAATCCAACAGAAGTAGAAGCGATGCTGATTGCCGGAAAAGCGGCAAACGAAGCCGGTGTTCCGGTTATTTTCGATCCGGTCGGCGCCGGGGCGACGCCATACCGCACGGAGACGGCGCGCCGCATTGCCGCTGCGGTCAAACTGTCCGTTATTCGCGGCAATGCGGCAGAAATTGCCAATGTCATTGGGGAAACGTGGGAGATTAAAGGAGTCGACGCCGGAGAAGGAAGTGGCGATGTCGTTGCCTTGGCGGAAAAAGCGGCGGCACAGCTAAAAACGGTTGTTGCGGTCACGGGAAAAGACGATGTTGTCACAGACGGCAAGACAACATATGTTATCCATAACGGACATCCGCTGCTCACGAAAGTAACGGGAACGGGCTGTTTATTGACCTCTGTGATCGGCGCTTTTGCCGCGGTGGAACAAGATGTGCTGAAAGCAGCGGCAGCCGCGCTTGTCAGCTATGGCGTCGCCGCCGAAATCGCGGCGGGTGAAGCGGGGGAACAAGGACCTGGCAGCTTCCAAATCGCCTTTTTAAACGCGCTTTCCCGCATCGGAGCGGAAGAGATTGGCCGATACGGCCGCATCGAACAAAAAGGATAAAGAGGGGAGAACATGATGGTATATAAAGCTTTGACGATTGCTGGTTCTGACAGCGGTGGTGGCGCCGGAATTCAGGCCGATTTAAAAACATTTCAAGAATTAGGTGTATTTGGCATGTCTGCGCTCACCGCAGTAACGGCGCAAAATACGCTTGGGGTGCAAGGGGTGTACCCGCTGCCACCGGAAGCGGTCGCACAACAAATTGAATCCGTCGGAACTGATTTAGGAGCGGATGCAGTAAAAACGGGGATGTTGTTTAGTGCAGAAATTATTGAAGCGGTTGCTGCAAAAGTGAAGCAATTCGGGTGGGACCGTCTCGTCGTCGACCCGGTCATGATCGCTAAAGGCGGCGCACCATTGTTGCAAGAAGCGGCGGTAAGCGCATTAAAAACGCATTTGCTTCCGCTAGCGATGGTGGTTACCCCGAACATTCCGGAAGCAGAAGCATTAACCGGTCTTACGATTCGAACGATGGATGACCGCAAGGAAGCAGCGAAACGTCTGCATGAACTAGGAGTGAAGTATGTTGTGATTAAAGGCGGCCATGACGATGATGGGGAAGAAACGGTCGATGTATTATATGACGGCAGGGAATTTTTCTATTTCACAAGCAAACGCATCGAAACAAAACATACGCACGGAACAGGATGTACGTTTGCAGCAGCGATAACAGCAGAGCTCGCAAAAGGAAAAACGGTACAGGAAGCAGTGCAGACGGCGAAATTGTTTATTCAAGCGGCAATTGAGCATGAATTAGGAATCGGTCATGGTCACGGCCCGACGAACCATTGGGCGTACCGGGAAAAAACGGCGCGGTAGGTGAGCAGAATGGCGCGAATAGCAAGCGACACAATGAGGGAACAACTAAAAGTATATTTTATCATGGGAAGCGTAAACTGCACAAAAGCGCCGGCAGAAGTATTGGCAGAGGCGGTTGCGGGCGGCGTTACGCTCTTTCAGTTCCGCGAGAAAGGGAGCGGCGCGCTAGTTGGCGAACAAAAATATGAGCTCGCCAAGCAATTGCAGCACATTTGCCAAGAGCATGGCATTCCGTTTATCGTCAATGACGATGTCGAATTGGCCCTTGCTCTTGACGCCGATGGAGTGCATATCGGGCAGGAAGATGAAGACGCGCGTATCGTCCGCGAAAAAATTGGCGATAAAATTCTCGGAGTGTCCGCACATAGTTTGCAAGAAGCACAAGCGGCGGTTGCGGCTGGCGCCGATTATATCGGCGTCGGTCCCATCTATCCGACGAAATCGAAAGAAGATGCGAAAAAAGCGCAAGGTCCGGAGATCATTCGTTTGCTCCGCGACGAAGGAATCGATATTCCGCTGGTCGCAATTGGGGGTATTACGGCGGACAATGCCGGTGAGGTCATTGCGGCAGGGGCGGATGGTGTTTCCGTGATCAGCGCCATCGCTTCTGCCCCGTCACCGGCGGTGGCCGCGAGACAGCTGGTTCAGGCGGTGCAATCAAGCAAAAAAGGTGCCCAAAAGTAAGGGCACCTTTTTGCTTGCCTAAGAAACTGCTTGTTTTCTTTTCGGCAAACGCAACTCTAAAAGCGGGCGCGTAATTTGTACGATCGGCTTGCTTCCAAGAAGGAGAACAATGAGAACCGACAATCCTAACAGCAGCGGGTAGCCGTGAACGCTCATGATAAAATCCGGAAACTTTGTCTCGTGCAAATATTTTAAAATAAACCCGTGCAAAACATAAACATAAAACGTTCTTGTCCCGAACACGGAAAACGAATAGCGCTGGTTTGGGATCAGAGCGAGAAAACTGATCATCATCAGCGTGCTTGCCCCATAAATCATGAGACGTCCAACAACGCCAACCTTTTCTGGAACGCCAAGCGTATCATACGATTTAGAGCCATACAGCCATTCCTGCGGCAAATCCGGAAAACCGTAATGAATTAGAACGAACATGGTAATGAGCGCAGCAATGGAAAATAAGCGGCTCCGCCGTGTAAATAAGCGCTCAATTTCGCTTTTTTCAAGAAAAAATCCTAGTAAAAAGAACGGGAAAAACGTAAACGTACGCGATAGGCTCAGCCATTTTTCCGCATCGAGCAACCCGGCTCCGACCCCCAAAAGAAGGGCGAGTGACAGCGATATCGATTTTGGTATTTTGGCAAATACCCATAACATCAAGTTCCAGCTGAACAAGCTGATTAAAAACCATAAACCCCAGTGAGGGGTTAATAAATCAAATTCGAGCGAATCTTCTTCATATAAGAAGAAATAATAAATAGAGTAAAGCAGTTGAAAAATAAGATAGGGAACAAGCAGCTTTTTTGTAATTTTTTTAAAATATCCTTGTTGATGGAACTTTTTCGCAAAATAGCCGGAAATAAAGATGAATGCAGGCATATGGAAAAAGAAAATCCAAACGTATAAGCTATGCACCCATAGCACATTGTCGATATATGGGCGGAGAAAGTGGCCGAACACGACGAGGAGCATCAATACGCATTTCGCGTTATCGAAATAATAATCCCGCTCACTCATAGTGCCTTCCTCCTTTCTTACTATACACCAATTCGAATCATACTCCTTCTTTTTTGGGGGGTCAATAGGTTATTATTTCTTGGAAAGGTGTGACAGATGCATGATCGATAAGGAAGAACGGGAAACTACCGACATGACCCAGCTTTTACAAATCATCAACGCAAAAGGGGACGAAGGGGAGCTAGAGCAAATTGTCCATCCTGTATGCAACGACGAATTATTTTGGAAAAGTTTGCGTGCATTAGCAGAGGATAGCGCCAAAACGGAGGAAGAAGGGAGGGGACATTCGTAATGGAAGTGGTGCGTGCAAAACAAATCGCGGAGTCAGGAAAAATCGTGCCAGTCACATTCGAAGGACAGCAAGTAATGATTCAACACGTGGATGAAAAACGGGAAATGGCGCGTATTTATCTCAAGAACAAACCGGAGGAAGAAATGGAAGTACCGGTTCGCCTCTTGCAGGAAGAATAGTCGTACATGTGGATGGCACGCTTCTCGTTTGTATGATATAATAAAAAAAAATGACTCAACATATGGAGTGAATCAAATGAATATCGGATTTGGCGAAATTGCCCTTATCGTTTTCTTCGCGTTGTTAATTTTTGGACCGAAAAAACTGCCGGAGTTGGGACAAGCAGCGGGAAAAACGCTGCGCGAGTTTAAAAACGCGACAAAAGGAATCATCGACGACGAAGAGCACAAAGTACAAAAATAAGGACTTGGCGTTGCATGCCAAGTCCTTATTTTTGTTCTAAATCGCACTCATGCAATGGAATGACTTTTGTTTTTTTCACGAACTTATAGCCAAGCCAGACGATAAGGAAAAGAGGCAACCCGATATAGGAAACAAGCACTCCATACCAATCGATCGTCCCGCCTATAAACGCTGGGTAGTTTTGTCCTAAAACGATAATAGTGCAAAGAACAAAGGCAAAGATCGGACCGAACGGAAACCATTTCGCTTTATACGGTAAATCCTCAAGACTTTTCCCTTGCGCCACATATGCTTTACGGAAGCGGTAATGGCTGATGGCGATGCCAAGCCAAGCGATAAACCCCGACATGCCGGAAGCGTTAAGCAGCCATGTATATACCACTCCATCGCCAAAGAGAGAGGCCAAAAAGGCAAGCGTTCCTAGCGATGAAGTAACAATTAGGGCATTTACTGGAACCCCGCGTCGGTCGAGTTTTGCTAAAAATTTCGGCGCCTTTCCTTCGCGGGCCAAGTCCCAAAGCATGCGAGTCGATGCGTACATGCCGGAGTTGCCCGCCGATAATACGGCAGTTAAAATGACTGCGTTCATGACAGAGGCGGCAAAGGCAATTCCTGCTCTGTCGAACACAAGCGTAAACGGGCTCACCGATACATCACTGTTGGCAAGCTTATCATCTGTATAAGGGATTAACAAACCGATGGCCAAAATCGCCAGCACATAAAACAGCAAAATGCGCCAAAATACCTGGCGAATAGCACGGGGAATGCTTTCTTTCGGATTTTCCGTTTCGCCAGCAGCGACGCCTAACAATTCTGTTCCCTGGAAGGAAAATCCCGCCGCCATAAAGATTCCTAGCATTGCCATAAAACCGCCGTGAAACGGTGCATCTTCGATGGTAAAGTTTTTAAAGCCAATAGCTTCGCCGCCCATGATGCCAAAGATCATGAGGAAGCTGACAATTAAAAAGATGATTACCGTTACCACTTTAATGATGGAAAACCAATATTCCGCTTCGCCAAACCCTTTGACGGATAAATAATTTAATAAAAACATAATCGCCAAACAAATCGCGCTCCATAAAAGCGATGGGCTGTTTGGAAACCAAAATTTCATAATCATCGTCACTGCGGAAAGTTCCGCCGCAATCGTAATCGCCCAGTTATACCAATAATTCCAGCCTAACGCAAACCCTAGCGCCGGATCAACGAATTTCGTCGCATACGTGCTGAAGGATCCGGAAACGGGCATATAGGCAGCCATTTCGGCTAGGCTTGTCATTAAAAAATACACCATAACGCCGATCGCGATATAGGCCGCAAGCGCTCCACCCGGCCCCGCGGTATGCACCGCTCCGCCGCTGGCTAAAAAGAGCCCTGTACCGATCGTGCCGCCAAGGGAGATCATTGTTAAATGGCGTGTTTTTAATTTTCGTTTTAGCCCGCTTTCCGAATGCGAAACAGCTAACGAGTCAGCTGTTGGTTTTGTCAGTGTTTCCATAGTTGAACCACTCCTTTTTGTTATTATAACTTTTACAAAACTAGGATCCTAATAAATAAAAAAGCCGTCGAAGGAGATTCGACGGCAGTATGACTTAGTGACTGCATCCATCAAACTCTCCCACGAAGATAGCGCTCCATACGTGCACCATTCGTGCACGTATGACAGTGTTGCCCCTATTCGGCGACAACCCCAGCCTAAACATCCAGAGAAATGTTCAGGCTTCGGCAGCTTTTCCTTTCCGGTAAAGTCTTTGACGTGCTCTGCGTCTCGTTTACCGTACTCATAAAAGCTGCGACCTCTACTTCGATGGTCGAATGAGCGGCCTTATTCTATTATGCTAATATATTAATACATTATTTCAATAATAGCAACAAAAAAGAGACAAGTATTGATAGATGCTGCCATATAATAGCGTATCGAAGTTTTTCTAGCGCGCCGGTTTGGTGGTAAGCGAGCCGAAAAACGATAGGGTGATCTCCGATGTTAAAAAAAATAATGACCACTATTATTGGCAGTATTTTTCTGGCTATCGGCATCAATGTATTTTTAGTTCCCCATCATTTACTCGATGGGGGCATTATTGGAATTGGCTTAATCGTGAAATATGTTTGGCATGTAAAAGTGGGACTGGCCATCATTTTATTAAGCATTCCCCTTTATATTATAGCTTGGTTTTACTATCGCCCCTTTTTTTATAACAGCCTGCACGGTTTATTGTTTTCTTCCTTGATGATTGATATGTTTTCTGTACTCCGCGGCGTTATTATGCTCGATCCGATTCCTAGCTCTATCATTGGCGGTGTTTTGGTCGGCTTAGGAATTGGTATGATGTTGCGGGAAGAGACGAGTACGGGAGGAACGGATTTATTAGCGCAGTTTATCGCGAGAATGACCAATTGGAATGTGGGAATTATTATTTTTCTGATCGATGCGCTGATTATTACGATTGGCAGCTTTGTCATTGATTCGACTTCCTTTCTTTATTCGCTCATTGTCGTCACCGTAGTAGGGGCGGTGACCACGATGCTCACACAGACGAAGGGATGGAGAAATTACGTGATGTAACAATCCCCATCCATCTGGCTAGCTCGAGCGTCTAGCTAATTCCAGCGCGCGATAAACGTTAATCAAGCCATATCCGTAATACGGATCTTTGCCGCTGTCGCCAAGATCGGTAGCGGTGTCGATAATAATTTGCTTCACCTCATCGTTCGACAAGCGCGGATTTAAAGAACGGATGAGACCGGCTAATGCCGTAACGTGGGGAGCGGCCATCGATGTTCCAGACAGCGCCGCGTATCGATGTTGCGTAAACGTGCTGGCAATATTAGTTCCTGGTGCAACTACATCCAAATAATTACCGTAATTGGAATAAGGGGCAAAGGAAAGATCCTGATTTACCGCGCCGACGCTGATCACTTCCGGATAGGCGGCGGGAAAGCTTGGCTGAGAAGTGCTGTCGTTTCCTAAAGCGGCAACAAGCACAACATCGCGGTCATAGGCATAACGAATCGCTTCTTCCAATACGGCAGAAGGCTGATAGTTGCCGAGGCTTAAATTGATCACTTTTGCCCCATGATCGACTGCCCAGCGGATTCCTTTTGCTACGTCAAAACTGGTGCCATATCCATCTGCGTTTAATGCTTTAATGGGCATAATCGGATTGAACCACGTGATGCCGGCAACGCCTTCATGGTTGTTCGGCTGCGATGCAATAATGCCTGCCACGTGTGTGCCGTGGCCGTTTTCATCTTCCGGAACGTTATTCTCGGTAAAAACGTTATAACCCGTTTGCAGGCGACGGACAAGATCTGGATGATCCAAATCTACCCCGCTGTCGATAACGGCAATGGTAACGCCTTTTTTTCCGCGCGACAGCGTCCAGCCTGCTTCGGTGTCAATTGCCGGCAAATTCCATTGATAACGTGAATATAATAAATCATTTGGAACTTCGTTTTGCAAATAAATATAGTTTGGTTCACTATAGGAAACAGTTGGGATTGATTCAAAATAATGATGTAATTCATGATATGTTTTGCTGTTAGAGCGAAAGATAAAAAAGTGATCAAACTGGTTGATCAATTTTCCGTCGATTGCCCGTTCTATTCGTTGGATCTCTTGTGCGGCAGGAAGCTTTCGAAACCGAACCGTAATTTCATGGTTAAAATAATGGCTTTTGTCACGGCCGTTATGATCGATTTTTATAATTTTCGGATGACGGTTTAACTGATTTTTGATTTTTTCCCCCATTGCTAAACTGTCCAATGTTACGACAGTCGGATGGGAACGAGGAGTGGTTGCCTCATAAGGGGCCGGTTTCGGTTTTAGCTGATTCGTTTCTTCATGATGGACTGTCGGACGATATGTCGACACGATTGCTGCAATCATAATAAAAAGAATGACAACTCCAGCGGCGATGGCGAAAAGAGTCTGTTTATTCATCGATATGTCACCTCACTAGTTATAGGGTGAACCAACAGAAAAAAATTATGAAAAAATGGGATTCTTACCTTGACGGTTGAATCCCATTGGAAGCAGTTATCGTACGTTACTTATTTGTAGCGCTTGCTGTGCTGCCTGCATATCTACACGAAGCTGTTCTTGCACGTTTTCTGGATGATAATATCCTTTGTTAATCATATATTGGCTGATTTGTTCATGAAGCACAATGGCGTCGTTTAAGTGCTGTTTCAGCGTGTTGCGAACTTCCGGTGTTGCCGCTTCGGCAATCGCCATGGCATAACTTTTAATGGCATTTTTTGCGCCGATTAAAAAGTCTGTCGCAATCACTTGATCGTTAAGAACGTTTGTTTGTGTCATTGGGCTTTGCATCGTGTTTCACCTCGTTTCATTTTAAGATAAAAGGTTTTGTAAGTCGCGGATTTGTTGTTGTGTTTTTTGAATATCTTGTTGGATTAGCGATTTGAGCTGTGGATCCGATACCATTCCTTGCATGGCAGTATTTTTGGCAAGGCAGACGTTTTTGAATGCAAGCAGCTCATGAAGCTCTAACGTTTCATGAGTTCCCATTGCTTTCATATGTTTTCACCACCTTCCGTGACATAGTATGCACGGTAAGGGAATTCAAATAAATGGGAAATATTATAAAAAAGCTGGCCCCATAAAACGGGAGCCAGCTTGTTAATTCATCATTCGCACAAGTTTTTTCGTCAACAATAATAAAATAAGTCCTAATCCGATGGTCACGCCGCTAATTAAGCTGAAAATTTCCAAATAACCTAATGATTGGGTAAACGCCGCTAATTGACCAGCCAACAATTGCGCGACACCAGTTCCCGCTAGCCATACGCCCATTAGCACCGATGCAAGTCGAACAGGTGCAAGTTTACTTACCATCGACAATCCAACTGGTGATAAGCAAAGTTCACCGAGCGTGTGAAGGAAATAAGTGAAAATGATGAATAATAAATTCGCTTTTTCGACGATATGTTGTTCATCGCTTCCTGTTTGTAATACAGCTGGAATTAATACGGCAAATCCAAGACCAAGTAAAATCATGCCAAGACCCATTTTTGCTGGAATTGGCAAGTCACCGCGCTTTGAATTCGAAAGTTTAATCCAGATTTGTGAAACAATCGGTGCCAACACGATGATAAAGAATGGGTTTAATGATTGGAACCAAGAAGTAGGCATCGTCCAGCCGCCGATCGATTTATCTACAAATTTGTCTGTATATAGTGTTAAAGAACTTCCAGCTTGTTCAAATCCAGCCCAGAAGAAAATAACGAAGCACGTTAAAATAAAAATAACCGCAACGTTTTGTTTTTCTTGTTTTGTTAAAGGAGCTTTTGTTTTTGTTTCCTTGTTTGTTTTCTTTGGTGCGCCGACAGGTTTTTTACCAATATCTCCTAAATAACGATTTCCAAATAGATTGAAAATTAATTGTCCAATAATCATACCGATCGCAGCAGCTAAAAATCCGTATTTAAATCCGTAATGGATGACACCATTGATGTTCGTTGCAAAATATTCTTCCGCTAAAAATCCGCATACGAGTGGCGAAAATAATGCCCCTAAGTTAATTCCCATATAGAAAATGGTGAATGCAGCGTCTTTCCGTTTATCGTTTGGAGCATAAAGTTCCCCGACAAGTGTTGAAATATTTGGTTTAAAGAAACCATTACCGATAATTAATAAAATTAATCCGATATATAACCCTGTTTGATTGTTGACGGCAAATAGCACGATATTACCGAGCGCCATCGTAATACCGCCAATCGTAATCGCCAATCTTCTCCCTAAAAATCGGTCAGACAAATAACCGCCAAAAAGTGGAGTGAAATAAACAGCGCCAGTAAAAATTCCATAAACCGTCATTGCGACGCTTGGTTTTATTCCTAATCCGCCGCTGACAAGTTCTGCCGTTAAATAAAGAACAAGAATTGCCCTCATTCCATAATAGCTAAATCGTTCCCAAAGCTCTGTAAAGAATAATAAATAAAGTCCAGGTGGATGCTTCATTTTTGTGCGCTGATTTTGCACCGTCTGTGTTTCCGGTAATGCACTCATTATATTTCCTCCTTAGTTAATATAATGGCTTTGTTAATACATTGTTAATTTTAATTTACAAAATATTTATATGTCAATAAAATTATATATAAATAGATAATTCTAAATTTTTAATAAGGTTTAACCACTATTTTACACATAAAAATTAAATAAAATATTTTTATTAGAATAATTTTTTGTGTTATTTTAATAAAATTTGAAAAATTGTATATGTTAATAAAGTTTCATAGTAGGCAGTTTTTAATAGACGTGAGGGTTTACGTTTCTTTTATGGATAATTTCCATATAGAGGGGGTACACTATGCGTGCTGCATATTCTTGATGGACGGTGAGAAGGAATGCGTAAAACATATATCAGCGTTATCATTTTCCTTATATTGTTAATTGGCGGAAGATTTTTTTTCAACACCAATGTCAAATACGCATTCTTACCTGAGAAAGACGATGTAGTGAAGTATGAAGTGAATAATCAAACGGGCACGGATATTTGGGGAAAATGGATTAGCAGGGAAACAGGAAGAATGGAAAAATTATCTGTAGATGGTACAGAAAGGTCTGTTTCTGCTAAAGACGGTGCTATTGTTGTTGATAAACAGCTTCTTCAATTAGGGCGAGAAGTGTTTTATAAAGAAACATTTGGCAATGAAGTGTTTTTAACCGATATTATGGGGCTTGTGAACGGACCGTTAACGATGACAAATATCGCCAAGGCGATTATTGCTTTAAAAGGGAAGGGGACGACAAATTTACAGGTTGAGCTGGCAGAAGATATTACAATTGGCGATCGAACATACAAAAAAGGGGAAAAAGTTGACACAGGCATCGATGTCCCTAAAGGATCCTATTTGCCGTTAGGAATGCCGGTTGTTTGGGATCACGGTAAGCTTCGCGTTGGCATTAGTTGCGCTGCTTGTCACGCGACGGTTGATCCGAAAACGAAAAAAGTGGTGGAAGGAGCACCTAACAATGATTTAAATGCTGGATTGCTCATGGCGTTAGCAACCAATTCAGCCGCTTATTTTACACATGCGGACATAAAATCGCTCAAAAGCTATATACGTTCTCTTGACCGGGCAGTGTTGGATTCAAAAGGGCGGAAATCATCGCTTCCTGATCCGCAATTGCTCGAAAAAGAGGTAGACCGTATTTTCGCAAGTTGGCCGCGAGGAAATTTCGATTCTACTATCGATATGAAGGCAAATCCATCACAAATACCGGATTCATTTACATTAGGAGATCATCCATATGGATGGAGCGGATTCGCAGCAGCTGGACCGTTCCGTGGGCTTTCTACGTTTAGCAATAACGTTCACGCACAAAACGCTGATTCTCTTGCGCAATCGGAAATTAGCGAAGCGTTATTTGGAGTGGATAAAGAAGTATATATTGGAACGATACTGCAAAATGCCGCTAACCCCAAATTTCGCTATAAGCCGAATATGAACGAAAAACCATCTGAGTTTTTTGCAAAGGTAGATCCGACCCCTGGTGTTGTCGGTGTCAACAAACTCGTTGCTCCACCGCAATTTCCAAAAGTATCGCTCGTTGCACCGGACGGGTTAGTTGTTAGTGAACCTGGATATCGATTTAATGAACAAAATAATGCTGTAGCTGCTTGGCAGAACACGATTAATCCGCCATCCATAAGCACAAAAATGGATACAGAGCAAATAGAAAGGGGGCGTGACGTATTTATTAGAGCTGGATGTATACGTTGTCATGCGGGGGCATATTTAACCAATAATCGCGTTGTTTCGGCGAAGGTTGTTGGAACCGAGCCATCGCGGGCACAAGCATTGAAGAAAACAGAAAAAGTATTTGGTGAAGCGCTTTTCTATGCTCCGGATACACCTGTCCCAGTTCCAAAAAACGCTAAAGTATTAAAAGTACCGACAGAACAGTTGGATAAAGAACAAATACGTTTAGCGTTTGCCCATGGCAATTCTCCAGGGGGGTATAAAGTGCCTAGCTTAATCGGTCTTTCTTGGAGCGCTCCTTATCTCCATGATGGGGGAGTTGCGGTCGGACCGAACGGGGAGCTCGGTTTAACGGGAACGCTGGGAAAAGGGATTGTGCCCGATGCGCGCAATAGTCTTCGCGCGTTGATGGACCGAACACTAAGGCAGCAAGTGATCCGTGCGAACGCTTCTGATCCGCAACTCCGTGCTGTGCATGTTAGCGGTGATGGTCATCGCTATTGGATTGATCCACAGGCGGGCTTTACGAAAGAAGAACAAGAAGCAGTGATCGATTATTTACTTTCCCTTACCTATCCGTAATCGATTGGGAGTAGTTCACTTGCAAAAAGATATCCTCCTCTGTCCACACTAACGGATAGGGGAGGGAGCTACATGAACGAAACGTGTTTTTATTGCCAATGTGAATGCGATGATCAAGTTCATTATGTATCGTTTTATGTTTCAGACGAAGAACATGAAAAAGCGTTATGTCCAGAATGTTATCAAGAGTGGCTCCATGGCATAAAAGGATAGAAACACAAAACCGCACCTTACGACGATACAGGTGCGGTTTTTTTCGTAAGCGGCGGAGTTGCGATCGTCTCGTGAAGATTGCTTTTTTCGTCATAAGAACGGTAAACAATAGGAGCGGTGTTAGGGGAAGAAATAGATATAAATAAAATATGTTCATCGTTTTCCTTCGGTTTTTTTGTTTCCATTGTTAAGACTGCGTTATCTAAATGAAGTGAATAAAATCGATAAGTTAGACCAAGCCATGTTTTTTCGGATATCGAAGTGTCGGGATGCTTCCGAATCAGTTCGGCGATATCGGAAAAGGAATGTTTCTCCCACTGCAGCCGGTCTATTAGCGCATTCGTCGTCTGTTTCATCCATTTTTTCCATGACTCGAACATTGCTCTCACCTTTTTTATTTAAGTATGCCCCTGTTCCTAACTTGTTTATGCGGGCAGCCTGATGGAAAAAGAAGTCAATTGTTCATCCGAGGTACATGTTATTTGTCCACCGTGATCTTCAATGATTTTTTTGCAAATGTAAAGTCCAATCCCTGTTCCTAATTTTTTCGTTGTAAAAAACGGTTCGAAAATCGTTTGGACCAATTCTTCCGGAATCGCCGGACCGTTGTTGGCGATTTTAATATAAACGGACTCGTCTTGACGGTAGGCGTCGATATAAATGCAACGGGGCTTGTCTTTTTCTTTCACCGCTTCAATGGAATTTAACAAAATGTTGATGAACACTTGGCGAAGCTGATCTTTATAGGCAAATATATGTAACGATTGGTCAATGGACATTGAGATTTTCACATCTCCATCGACAATGCTTGCGTATAAAAATTCAATGATTTCCTCGAATAGCTGCAAAAGCGAAAAGGTTTCTTTTTCGCTTTCCACTATTTCTTTTCTAGAAGCATGAAGAAATTGGGAAATGCGAAACTTAAGCTGCTGCAGTTCATGGTCAATAATATCAAGATACGGCAAATTCGGGTGTTCGAATTTTAATAATTGAACAAATCCCATAATGGCTGTCAGCGGATTACGAAATTCGTGCACGAAACTCGATGACATTTGCCCAAGCAACGTTAAGCGATCTTTATGAGATTGGGTGATAAATAAGTTTTTCTCCCGCAATTCCGCTTCTTTTAGCTCGTTGTATTTCGTAACGGCGTAAAATAAAAATTGATCAAACACGCAATTGATTTCATCGATCAGCGGGAGCAATTCTTCGATCGGCAATGTTGACTGAAGCGCATACTTTATCACTAATCTTCGCCCGAGATTTGTATTGTAAACAAACTCGCCGATGCTCATCTTTGTTTCCGCTCGTTCTTTCGCGATTTTGTAGGCAAGCTGCTCGATGTTTTCCCGATTGGATGCCGAGTGAAGCAGTGTGTCTTTGACGAGCTGAAACATCGCTACTCCGTTATGCACGACGTGATCGATATATTTATCGTTATCAGCGATATACATATTGCTTCGCCAGTAAGAAAGAAAGTCGGAAAAGTGCTCATCTAAATGGGCGATTAATTTTTGCACCGCGGACGTCAAACGATGTCACCTCGTTTTTATCAATTTACTTTTTATTATAAAGGGGAATGTGCAAGTAGAATAGATGGAAAATGGAAATGATATCAATTCATTGATCACTGAATGTGAACAATTTTTCACAAATTCTTCACAATATTCGTTTATAATGGACTTGTTGATGAAAGGAGGGGGCGAGGTGAGGAAAGCGCGCCTATTTCTTCTTATATTGGGGCTGTTCTTGGTGTATGGATGTGAAAAAGCAACATTTCCGGCGGTTCCAAAGCGGCCGCAAATATTAATTAGCGTCAATGTGAACGATGAAAGTGTCGAATTTTTCGATGCGAAAACAGGGTCGGCCCTGGCGGAATGGAAGGTGAAAAAACCGGTTCAAGGCGCCGCGCTGCTTCGCGATCAGCGAACATTGCTGCTATATGGCAATGAGCTAGATCGTGTTTACCTGTATGATATCAAGACCGGAAAGGCAACACAGGAATGGCAAACAGGAAAAGGAATTGTTCATGCGCTCGTATCGAATAAAGGGGATGCTGTTTTTTTGGCGGACGATCGGCAAAACGCCATCCGTATCTTTAAGGAAAATGGACAGGAGGCTGGGAAAATCGCAGTAGGCGACAGGCCACTGACTTTATTGCAAAACGATGCAGGGACGCTTCTGTATGTCATTGACTTTCGCAACACAAAAGCGTATATCGTTCAAGTCGACAAACGGCGGGTAGTTCGGACGTTTTCTGTTCCGAAATTTGCCGTTGGCGGCTTGCTACGTGAGGAAGAAGGGGAATTATGGATTGGAGGCCACGGAAGCGGCAACACCGTGGAAACGAATATTCATATTTACTCGGCTAGCACAGGAGCGTTGGTCAAAACGGTAAAAGCGCCCGTGATGCCTGTAAGTTTTGCGGAAACAAGAGAAGGAATTTATGCTTTAAGCCATGGCTCAAGTACGCTACGGAAATGGGATGATTCAGGAAAATTGGAATCATCGGTCATCGTAGGGGCGAATCCGTTTACCATGATTGGGGCAAATGAACGGCTATATATTGCTAGTTATGATAGTGATGAAATATATGTTGTGGACGAGCGTACGATGAAAATAATCGCTCGATGGAAAACAGGGAAAGGTCCGTTTCAATTGTTGATGGCGGAAGGAGAATGACAGTGGAGAAGAAAACAGTATTAATTGTAGATGACGAGGAAGATATGCGTTTTTTAGTCAGGATGTATTTAGAAAACGCCGGCTTTTCTTGTTTGGAAGCCGAAGATGGAGACCGGGCGCTGGAAGTGTTGGAAGATGTGAAAGTAGATGCCGTTTTAATTGACATTATGATGCCGAAAATGGATGGGTTTGCCTTATGCGAACGAATTCGCCAGCAATCGGACGTTCCTATTTTGTTTTTAACGGCAAGGGGAGAAGAATGGGATAAAGTAAGAGGTTTGAAGCTTGGCGGCGACGATTACATTGTGAAGCCGTTTAGTCCGGGAGAATTGATCGCTCGCATTGAAGCGGTGATGCGCCGTTCCTATCACGCCGGCAATAGCGGCCTTTCGTTTGGCTCGCTTATGATTGATGAAAGAGGAAGAAAAGTAACGGTAGATGGGGAGCCAGTGATTCTTACTTTAAAGGAATTCGACCTGCTTTTGTTTTTGGCAAAACATCACGGACAAGTATTTAGCCGCGAAGAGCTGCTCGCAAAAGTATGGGGATATGATTATACGGGAAATGCGCGAACGGTTGATACCCATATTAAAACGTTGCGCATGAAGCTAAAGCAGGCGAGCGATTTCATTCATACAGTCTGGGGAATTGGATATAAATTTGAGGTGTCGTAAATGCGGCGAAACACGCTGACATTAGAGCAAAAAATATGGTTGATGATTAGCCTTGGCGTTATTTTGACCGTATCGTTTTCCTCTTTTTTATTAGATTATTTCTATCAAAAACTATACGTAGATAAAGTAGAACAGACGCTGCTCCAAGAAGGAAGATGGTTGGCATCCGATTATCGCGGCGGTGCGGTTAGCGAAACATTCCGCAAACAAATTGAATGGTATGATAAAAAATCAACGGCCGAAGTGATGCTAGTGAACAACCCACGCGAATTAAGCGCTTGCCTGCCGTTTGATATTAACTATCAATCGTTGATTAGCGGAAAGGATCGCGCAAAGTTATTGAACGGCGAGACGGTGACAAAGATCGGCTACGAAAAGCGATTTCACCGCAAAATTATGGGAGTGATTGTTCCGCTTTTAGATGGCTATCGCCTGCAAGGGGTGATTTACCTTTACATCCCGCTTGCAAGCATTCAAGAGTTAACGAAAGATGTCGCGATGATTTGGCTTCCGCTCGCAGCATTGTTTGTCTTTGTTCTTCTTTTCGCTGGAAAGCGGCTCGTCCGCCATATAACCGGTCCGCTAAAGGAGATGGAAGAGGTTGCTTATCATATGTCGCAAGGAAACTATGAAGCGCAAATTCCGGTGCGGACGAACGATGAAATAGGCAGACTGGCGAAAGCGTTCAATGTCATGGCGAAAGCAATTGCGGAAGAAGATATGCGAAAGCGCGAGTTTTTAGCAAACGTTTCCCATGAATTGCGGACGCCATTAAGCTATGTGAAAGGATATAGCGAAGCGGTATTGCAAGGATTAGTGAAGACGAAGGAAGAGGAAAGAAAGTATGTGCAGCTGATTCATCGGGAAGCGGGCCGAATGGAGAGGCTTGTCCGTGATTTGCTTGATTTGGCGCAATTAGAAGGTAATAGTGTGCCACTAAAAAAAACACCGCTTGTATTTGCGCAAGTGATCGAAGATACGGCCGTAAAATACGAACCGTTTTTACAAAAAAAACAAATTACTCTTAACATGGAATTAGATCACGACATTATTTTGGAAGGGGATGCCGACCGGCTTGAACAAGTCGTGCAAAACCTTTTAGATAATGCTGTTCGTTATACCCCAACCGCCGGAAAGATCGATATACAATTGAAAAAAGTTGGCACTACGAGTTGTCAGCTTATCATTCGTGATTCAGGAAAAGGAGTTCCAAAAGAAAAGCTGCCGCTTCTTGGACAACGCTTTTTCCGTGTCGATCAGGCACGTACGAGAAAGGAAGGCGGTACAGGATTAGGTTTGGCGATTGTCAAACAAATTATTTCCCTTCACGATGGAACGATTTCGTTTTTCAGTGAAGAAGGGAAAGGAATGGAAGTGGTGGTTCAGCTTCCGATATACGCCGAGTAACCATCATTGAAAGAAAATCCAAATAACCTTATAATCATATAAGAATAATTTCAATAAAGGTTGGGGACTTGTGATGAAACGATACAACTCTATTTTAGACTTAATCGGCAATACGCCAATTGTCAAATTAAACCGCATTCCTGATCCGCATGGTGCGGATGTGTATATGAAACTAGAATCGTTTAACCCGGGAGGAAGCGTGAAAGACCGGGCAGCGTTTGAAATGATTCGGCGCGCGGAGCAAGAAGGAAAGATTGTGCCGGGGAAAAGCACGATTATCGAACCGACTTCAGGCAATACCGGAATCGGTTTGGCAATGGTATGTGCGGCTCGGGGCTATCGTTGCATTATCACGATGCCGGATAACGCAACGGTTGAGCGGGTAAAAATTTTAAAAGCATACGGGGCAGAAGTGTATTTAACGCCGGCGGAAAAACGGATGCAAGGAGCGATTGATGAGGCAAACCGGCTCGCTGCGCAAATCCCAGACAGCTTCATCCCGATGCAGTTTGAAAATCCGGCGAATCCCGATGCGCACCGCCATAGCACGGCACGGGAAATTTTTGAAGCGTTCGACGGCAAACTCGATGCGTTCGTATTAACAGCTGGTACTGGTGGAACGGTAACAGGGACGGGGGAAGAATTGAAAAAACAAATTCCTCATTTGCGTATTTACGTGGTGGAACCGTATGGCTCTCCTGTGCTTTCTGGAGGAAAGCCAGGACCGCATAAAATCCCGGGTACAGGTCCGGGTTTTATCCCGAAAATCTTAAACCGCGACATTTACGATGATATTTTTTTAATTAAAGATGAAGACGCGCAAATGATGGCGCGCCGGCTTGCTGCAGAAGAAGGTATTCTTGTCGGTGCTTCTGCTGCGGCCAGCGCCTATTATGCTGTCGAAGTGGCCAAACAGCTTCCAAAAGAGGCGCGTGTTCTTTGCATGGCGCCGGATTCGGGAGAGCGTTATTTGTCGTCCGATTTATTTGCAGAGTAACAAAAGGCCCGCTTAAGCGGGTCTTTTGTTTTCTCGTTATTCCCAAGCAATATCCTGCGAAAAACATAAAGCGCGCATGAACTATCCCAACGTTCCGTAACAGAGCTGGTATATGCGAATCGGTTTGCGTAAGGCCGCCAATCCGTTCGAACACAAACAGAAAAATCCACCACAAACATAGTTTCAAACTTTTTTGATTTTTTGTACAAAAACGCCGTTTTAACTGATGACCGCTCACGGTCAATTATGATAAACTAAATAAAAAAAGGAGGTGTAGACCTGGTTGCTAAAATCGTTGTCGTGCACGGACCGATGGAAGGAATGGTGCACGACAGGTGCCGTCGCTGACAGCGAGCTACGGGGTGTCTTTCACAGCAGGTGAGACATTAGGATTCCCTTCCTGATGGAACTCGGTGAGAATCCGAACAGTAAGCGGTATTTGCTGATTCCATCGCGATGAGTTATAGATTTTAGTAACCAGGAATGGAGGTTGAATTACTCAACAACGTATTCATCTAGTCCCATTGCTAAACTAACAGTTACATTTTTAGCAGCACTGGCAGTGGCAACAGGGGGTCTTTACGTCGGACAATGGATTCCGGCAGCGCTGCATTTGCCGCTTGCGATGCTGGAGATCGTTTTGCTGCTTGTGATGATTTTTTCCCGCAGCAAAAAAGCGGTCGGCTATCCGCTTATGTACAGCTTTATGCTCGTATCTGGCGCAACGCTCTATCCGCTGATCGGCTATTATATTTCCGTTATCGGCGCCGATGCGGTGCTGAAGGCATTTGCGCTGGCGGTCGTCTCATTTTCCGGCGTGGCCATTTACGCGGCAAAAACGAAAGAAGATTTTTCGTTTCTTGGCGGCTTTTTAATATTAGGCGCGTTTGCGCTGCTTGGGCTTTTAATCATTCAATGGTTTATTCCGTTTTCCAGCGTCGGTCAAATGGGAATCGCTGCCTTAGGGATTCTCATTTTCCTTGGTTTTACGATTTACGATATCAACCGCCTTGCCCGCTACGGTTTTACGGAGGCGGACATTCCGATGATTGTCGTCAACATTTATCTTGACTTTATTAACTTGTTTGTTTATATTTTGCGCTTTTTTGCCAGCGATGAAGATTGATCGAACGTTTATACAAAAAGGACTGTTTTCCCTGTTGGTCAGGGAACAGTCCTTCTTCATTGCAGTAAGCAGTCAGACTGCTAAATCGCGCTTCGAAAAGAAATATGAAGAATTTTTGAAAGAAAATCATTCTTTTTAAGAAAAGGTTGAGTATATCATTTTTGAAAAGCAAAAGGTGCTCGAGCAAATCCTAGTCGATGTATTGTAGCGGGTGATTCAAGAAAATGAAGAAGTTCGTCGTGTTGTTGATATGCTATATCAAACACACGTGATTCCGCTGTTTGTGGAAATGATCAAAGAGGTTCAGGAAATCGATCCGAATCTTTCTATTGATATCTTGTTGTTTTACGTAAATATGGAAATAGGAGAGAAGGTTCCTTCTTCTATCAATGATGAAAGATTCACGGAAGAACTTGTTCAGTTGTTTTTCTGCGGAGTGAAAGGAGCGGAACGTCATGAGGGAACTGCTTGAAAAAAAACGGCAATATTTTCAAGCAGGGGAAACAAAATCAGTGGAATTTCGCCTAAAGCAGCTTGAAAAGTTAAAAAAAGCGATCGAAATGCATGAAAACGAGATTATCGATACCCTCTACGCGGAGCTGAATAAGCCGCCGCTGGAAGCGTACAGCATGGAAATTGGTTTCGTATATAAGGAAATCAGCTTTATAATGAAGCATTTACGAAAGTGGACAAGGCCGAAGCGGGTAAAAACGCCGCTGACGCATGCAGGAGCGAAAAGCTTTATTTATCCGGAGCCGTACGGAGTTAGCCTTATCATCGCACCGTGGAACTATCCGTTTCAATTGACGATCGTACCGTTAGTCGGTGCCATTGCCGCGGGAAACTGCGCTGTTGTGAAGCCGTCGGAATATACGCCGCGCATGTCGTCACTTTTAAAAATGATCATTGAAGAAACGTTTCCAAGCGATTATATTTCCGTTGTCGAAGGGGGAGTGGACGTTAGCATCGAACTGTTGAAGCTGCGATTTGACCATATTTTTTTTACCGGAAGCGTTCCGGTCGGAAAAATTGTAATGGAGGCGGCTAGCAAGCATCTCACACCGGTTACGCTCGAGCTAGGCGGAAAAAGTCCGGTGATCGTTGATCAGACAGCAAATATTGATCTCGCGGCAAAGCGGATTGTTTGGGGGAAATTCTCGAACGCTGGTCAAACGTGCATCGCTCCGGATTATGCGCTAATACATGATGAAGTGAAAGACGCATTGATAGAAAAAATGAAACACTACATTCGTGCGTTTTACGGTGATATGCCGGAAATGAGCGGACATTACGCCAAAATAGTCAGCGAACGTCACACAAAGCGGCTCGTTTCCTTTTTGCAAGACGGAACAATCGTACACGGCGGCCGCTACAATATTGCCCAACAATGGATGGAGCCGACGATCATCGAGAAAGTTGACGTAAATGCTTCTATTATGCAAGAGGAAATTTTCGGCCCGATTTTGCCGGTTTTTTCGTTTACGAACATCGACGAAGCAATCCACTTTATCCAACGTTACGAAAAACCGCTGGCACTATATTTGTTTTCGGAGGATCGCCGCGTGCAACAAGCGGTGTTGGAGCGAGTTAGTTTCGGCGGTGGCTGCATTAACGATACGCTCATGCATATTGCGACGCCGTATTTGCCGTTCGGCGGCGTTGGACAAAGTGGGTTTGGGGCGTATCACGGCAAAGCGAGCTTTGACGCTTTTTCCCATTATAAAAGCATCCTCAAACAAACGACCGTATGGGATATCGCTGTGCGCTATCCAAATTACCCGAAGGCGTTTCAATGGGTAAAACGGTTGCTGAAATAAGCAGGAATACAGCATCTCCAGCGAGAATGATAAGCAATATTCGTCGGAAAGGAGGAAGAAAGAATGAACGAGTTTGCTGTTAACATATCAACTATTTTTACAGAAATGCCGTTTTTACAACGATTTCAAAAAGCAAGAGAGTACGGTTTTTCGTTCGTGGAGTGCCAGTTTCCATACGAATATCCTATCGAACGCATTCGCGACGAGCTTTATCAGCACCAATTGTCTCTCGTATTAATCAATTTGCCGCCGGGAAATTGGGAGAAAGGAGAGAGAGGATTAGCGATTTTTCCCGATAGGGCGGATGAGTTTCGGCGGTCCGTCGAAGAAGGAATTCGGTACGCAACCGAGCTAAACGTGCCTTATGTTCATTGTATGGCGGGCGTGCTTCCAAATGATTTAGAACGGGAGAAAGCGAAAGAGACGTACATGCGTCATTTGCATGATGCGGCAAAGCAAATGGCCCAGCATTCTCTGACGCTGTTAATCGAACCGATTAATCCGTTTGATATGCCGAACTATTTTTTAACGGACGTGGATGAAGCCGTGTCGATCATTAAAGAGATTGGGCTGGCCAACATCAAACTGCAATATGATTTTTACCATATGCAGCGCACGCGAGGAAACTTAATCGCAACGTTTGATGTCTATTTTGATTGGATTGCCCATGTGCAAATTGCCGATGTGCCGGGGCGCCATGAGCCAGGAACGGGGGAAGTCCGCTACGAATACGTGTTTCAGTTTTTAAAAGAACGTGGCTATAGCGGAGCGGTAGGGCTCGAATATATTCCATCGAACCACAGCGAGCAGAGTTTTCAATGGATGAACGATTACATGCTCTAAAAAAGGAAAGAAGGGAGGAAGCATCCCGAGCAAGCGGCGATGCGCACAAACATGAAAATTGGATTCATTGGCACGGGAGTCATGGGATCGAGAATGGTCAAACGGCTGCTTGCGGCTGGGTATGACGTCATTGTATACAACCGCTCTGCGGAGAAAGCGGTGCCGCTATTGGAGCTTGGAGCGGAAAGAGCGGATAGTATTGCGAAGCTGGCGCAATGTTCGGATGTGATTTGCACTTGTCTATCGATGCCGGATGATGTCATCGATGTTTATTTGCGCAAAGGCGGTGTGATCGAAAGCGCCAGGCCGGGTATAATTTGCCTTGATTTTACGACAGTAGGACCGGACACGAGCAGAACGGTTGCGAACGAAGCGGAAGAAAAGGGGATATATTTTTTAGATGCACCGGTAAGCGGCGGGCCGGAAGGAGCGGAGCAAGGAACCTTGACGATTATGGTTGGCGGGGCGAAGACAGCGTGGGAACAAGTGATGCCGCTTCTGAACGTCCTTGGCGAAACAGTCGAATATTTAGGAGAAAGCGGGGCGGGCAGTGCGGCCAAACTTATTAATCAATATCTTGTTGCCGTTCATTCCGTCGCCGCATCTGAGGCGATGGTTGCCGGGGTCGCGTTTGGACTTGACGCACAGCAGCTCTATCGCATTTTGAAAGCAAGCTATGGGGACAGCCGCATGCTGCGCCGGCATATGGAGCAATATGTGCTGCCGCGTCGGTTTGCGCCGGGCGGAGCAGTAAAGTATGTACATAAAGATGTTCGTTTGGCTAACGAGCTGATGAAGGAAATGGGCATGAAGCAATTTTTAGGGCAAATGGCGGAAGCAGCGTTTTCCCTTGCTATGCAACAGGGACTGTCCGATTTAGATATGTCCGCGGTCATTCAGCCGCTCGAACAACGATGCAACGTGACGGTTAAAAAGGAGAGTGAATAGAATTATTGATAAATTCTAAAAATTCGTTGAAAAAAGTAAAAATAGATGTTTTAATAATAATAAAAAGCAATAAAGCAAGCAACAGTCGATGAGTCTTGCATTTGTCGATGCATGACCTATTTTTTGCGAAATAAAAGAAACACCGTTTTCTATTACGAAACAACAGGAGGTGTAAAAGGTGCTGTCGTTAGCATGGAAAGACGAGTTAACCGCATTTTTACCGGAAGAACGAGTGAAAATAGACGGTCACACACACCCGCTTGGCAACAGCGGTTATGTAACCGTTTATCCGCAAACAGAAGCTGAGATTTCCGCCGTGCTGCGTTACGCCAATAGCCATGGAAAAAAAGTATGCATTGCCGGCGGCGGAACAAAGCGGGGATTCGGCGGGCAAATGGAATGCGCCGATATTTTGCTATCGCTAGCCAACTATAGCGGGATCGTCGAACATGCTGCTGCCGATATGACGGTTACCGTTAAATCAGGGACCGTGTTTGGGCAGCTACAAGATTACTTGGCGGAATACCGGCAAAAAGTCGCGCTTGACCCTGTATGGCCGCAATACGCGACGATTGGCGGCGTCATCGCGGCCAACGACAGCGGGCCAAAACGGCTTGGCTACGGCTCGGCGCGCGATAGTGTTATTGGCTTGCGGACGGTCTATCCAGACGGAAAAGTCATCCGTTCTGGAGGAAAAGTCGTGAAAAATGTGGCCGGTTATGATATGAACAAGTTGTTTATCGGAGCGATGGGAACGCTTGGCGTGTTATCGGAAATCACGTTGAAGCTCCGTCCGCTGCCGAAATATGAAAGCCTTGTATTGCTGTCATTTCCGTCGGGAAATTTAGAAGAAGTTCGTTCGTTTGCCGTTCAATTTCTCGATTCGATGATGGAGCCGGTTTGTTTGGAATTGTTGAATCCATCGCTGTCGGAGCGGCTGATCGGCAAACGTGTTTATACGCTTATGATCGCGTTTGAAGATGTAGAAAGCGCTGTTCATTATCAGGAGGACTATGTACAGCGCCTTCGTCCGTCCCATACGACGATTCGCATTCTTCCGCAGGAAGAGGCAAAAACGTTTTGGCAAACGTTCTACACGATCGGTCCGAATGGGGCGGTGCCGTACGAACCGGCTGGAAACGAAATCGAAGCGGCAGTGAAAATCGGTGTCGTGAATCTGAATGTCATCTCGATCATCCGCGAGAGCGAGCGATTAGAAGACCGCTGCCACGTCCATATGGAGGCGCACGGCGGTCTAGGGCACGGACTTTGCCAAGTGTATTTAAAAGGAAGCGAGGAGTCGGTTATCACGGCGATCGAACAGCTGCGGGCGGCGGCGACAAGCTTGGGTGGATACGCCATCGTCAAGCACCTGCCTTTCGCGCTGCGAACCCGCGTCAATGTATGGGGAGAAAAGCCGTCGTACTTTTTCCTTCTTGAAGGAATTAAACGAAAAATTGATCCAAAGCAAACGTTAAATCATCAGCGGTTTGTCGGGGGGATATAAGATGAGTTTACGAGAAAGCGAGATGAAAATCGGACCAGCCTGTACGACCGTTAGCCTCGGAAACTATCGTTTCAGCGATCCGCCAGATCCAAATAAATGGGCGGACTGCGTGCATTGCGGCATGTGTTTAGAATCATGCCCGACTTATGAACAGACTGGTCAGGAACAACATTCGCCGCGCGGACGCGTGCATTTGATGAAATCGATAGGGGAAGGAAAACTAGAGATTACGGAAGATTTAATCGATCCCATTTTTACATGCCTAGACTGCCGCGCTTGCACGACGGCATGCCCTGCGGATGTCGATGTCGGCGGGCTGATTGAACAAGTGCGCGGACAAATTCGCCAAGCCATTCCATTAACCGGGTGGAAAGCGTTGGTCAACGATTTCTTCCTCAAAGGAGTGTTTCCGCATCCATCTCGTCTTCATCTGCTTGGGAGCTTGTTAAAGCTGTATCAAAAAAGCGGATTGCAGACGCTTGCCCGCACAACCAAACTGCTTCGTATGATGCCAAAGCATTTGGCGGAGATGGAGGCCATTTTGCCCGAAGTGGGTGTGCCGGTGCGGAAAAAATATAAGCATACGAACGTGATTAAAGCAAAAGGCGAAACAAAACATACGGTCGCGCTTTTAACCGGCTGCGTGATGGATGTCATGTTCAGCGATATCAATGAAGCAACAATCCGCGTGTTGACCCGCAACGGAAACGATGTTGTCATTCCGCAAAACCAAACGTGCTGCGGAGCGCTTCATGTCCACGCCGGCGACCGCGAAACAGGCCGCAGGCTGGCAAAGCAAAATATCGAGGCGTTTTGGCATGCCGACCGTGTTATCGTCAATGCGGCCGGATGCGGCTGCATGTTAAAGGAATATCCGGAACTGTTCCGCGACGATCCGGAGTGGCATGAGAAAGCGGAACAATTTGCGCAAAAAGTCGAAGATATTTCGAAATATTTGCATGACACCGGATATGAAAAGCCGAAGACCGAGTTAAATGTGCGCATTACGTACCATGACGCCTGCCATTTGGCCCATGGCCAAGGAATCCGAGAGGAACCGCGCCAACTATTAACGAGCATTCCGGGAGTAGAAATGGTTGCCATGCCAAACGCAGACCGCTGCTGCGGCAGTGCGGGCATTTACAACCTTACCCATCCGGAGATGGCAAGCGCGGTATTGGAAAGCAAAATGGAACACGTTCCGCAGGATGTGGAGCTGATTTCGATGGGTAATCCGGGCTGCATGCTGCAAATGGCGCTCGGCGTAATGAAATACGGACGAAACCAAAAAGTTGTCCATACGGTGCAAATATTAGATTGGGCGTACCAAAAAGAAGAAGGAAAGGAAGTACGCATATGAGAAAAACGGCAGTACAAACAAAAGACCCGCATATTCAAGCGTTAGCACGCATCGTTGGCGGCGAAAAATCGATTTTGTATAAAAAAGAAGATTTAATTGCCTATGACTGCGATGGGTTCACCGTTCACCGTCATCTGCCGAAAGCGGTCGTATTTCCGAAAAATACCGAGGAAGTTGCGGCGATTGTCAAGTATTGCCATGACCACGACCTGCCGTTCCTCGCCCGCGGGGCCGGGACGGGATTAAGCGGTGGTGCGATTCCGCTAAACGGGGAAGTCGTGATTAGTTTGACGCGGATGAAGCGGCTGCTTCATGTCGATTTGGAAAACCGTCGTGCGGTCGTGGAACCTGGGTTTGTGAACTTAAAGCTAACGAATTCGATCGCCGACCGAGGATACTATTATGCTCCGGATCCATCGAGCCAATATTGCTGCACGATTGGCGGAAATGTTGCGGAAAACGCAGGAGGAGCGCACTGTTTAAAATACGGTGTCACCACGAACCATATTTTAGGGCTTGAAGTCGTGCTTCCAAACGGAGAAATTATTGAAATCGGCGAAAACGGCATTCCTGATCCGCCGGGATATGATTTATTAGGATTGTTGACTGGTTCAGAAGGAACGCTAGGGATCGTGACGAAAATTACGGTTCGGATTTTAAAAAATCCGGAAGCGAAGCAGACGGTGCTCGCCTATTTTGACCGTGTCGAAGACGCAAGCCAGGCCGTTTCCGATATTATTTCCGCGGGGATGGTTCCGGCGGCGCTCGAGATGATGGATCAAACAGCGATTGAAGGAGTGGAAGCAGCCGCTTTTCCGGTCGGACATCCGAAAGATATTGAAGCGCTTTTATTAATTGAAGTAGACGGGATTTCTGCCGGCATTTCCGAGCAAATTAATGAAATTTTGCACATTTGCCAGCAGCGCAACGTGCGCGAAGTAAAAGTGGCTCAATCGGAAGAAGAGCGGGCGCGCTGGTGGGCCAACCGCAAAACCGGATTTAGCGCGATGGGAGCCATTTCCCCGGATTACTTAGTGCAAGACGGGGTTATTCCGCGTAACAAATTGCCGGAAGTGCTAAAAAATATCCAAGCGATCAGCGAAAAATATGGACTGCGCATCGCCAACATCTTTCATGCGGGCGATGGAAATCTTCACCCGCTTGTGCTGTTTGACGCAAGAAAGCCAGGAGAAACAGAAAGAGCGCTTGCGGCGGGAAGCGAATGCCTACAGGTGTGTGCCGCTGTCGGCGGTTCGATCACCGGGGAGCACGGAGTCGGTATCGAGAAAAAAGAAGAAATGCGCTTCATTTTCAGTGATGAAGAAATTTTAGCGCAAACCGACATTCGCGATGTGTTTAACCCGAAAAATTTGCTGAACGCCGGAAAGTTGTTCCCAACTCCGGGACGATGCGTCGAGATAAAACAGGCTGCTTCTTCATAGAGGAAATTTTGCGAAAATGATTGAAAGTAAATTCATTTCATGTTATCATTCTTTTAAATAATTTAGAAACAATGTTTCGTAATAAGAAACAAAAGGGGAGAGAGGGAAAAAGAAATGGAACAATACGTAAAAGTCGGAAATCTTCAAGTAGCGAAATTGCTCTACGAGTTTATCAATGAGGAAGTGCTTCCGGGAAGCGAAGTCGATGGGGAGAAATTTTGGAAAGACTTTGAAACGCTAATTGCCGATTTAACGCCAAGAAATAAGGCGCTACTTGCCCGCCGTGACGAAATTCAAGCAAAGCTAAATGAGTGGCATAAAGAACATCGCAGCAATTTCGATATGGAACAATATAAAGCGTTTTTAACCGAAATCGGTTATTTAGAGCCAGAGGTGGAAGACTTCGCGATTACAACAGAAGGAGTAGACGAAGAAATTGCTGTTCAAGCGGGACCGCAGCTAGTCGTTCCGGTAACGAACGCCCGTTATGCGCTAAACGCAGCCAATGCACGCTGGGGAAGCCTTTACGACGCGCTGTACGGAACGGACGCGATTAGTGAAGAAGACGGCGCTGAACGTGGCGATTCCTACAATCCGGTGCGCGGCGCCAAAGTGATCGCCTATGGGCGTGAGTTTTTGGATCAAGCGGTGCCATTAAACGAATATTCTCATAAAGATGTCGTACAATATGCGGTAGTGGACGGAAAATTAGCGGTCACTGTCGAAGGCGGAAGCACCACGACGCTAAAAGAGGAAGAAAAATTTGTTGGCTTCCAAGGAAATCCGGAAAGTCCATCCACCGTTTTGTTAAAAAATAACGGCCTTCACATCGAAATTCAGATTGATCGCAACCATCCGGTCGGGAAAACGGATAAAGCGGGAGTAAAAGACATTTATCTAGAAGCAGCCGTCACAACCATTATGGACTGCGAAGACTCGGTAGCAGCTGTGGATGCGGAAGACAAAGTGCTCGTATACCGCAACTTACTTGGTCTTGTCAAAGGAGATTTAACGTCTACGTTCGTCAAAAATGGAAAAACAATGACGCGGGCGCTGAATCCGGACCGCGTTTATCGAACACCAGATGGCAAAGAGCTCACACTACCGGGCCGTTCGCTTATGTTCGTCCGCAACGTCGGCCACTTGATGACAAACAACGCGATTTTAGACGCCAACGGCGAGGAAGTATATGAAGGCATCATCGATGCGGTTGTGACAAGCTTGATTATGAAACATTCGCTCATTGGCAACACCCGTTACTTAAATTCACGTAAAGGCTCGATTTATATCGTCAAGCCGAAAATGCACGGTTCGGAAGAAGTGGCGTTTGCAAATGAACTGTTTGACCGCGTCGAAGATATGCTCGGTTTAAAACGCAACACCATTAAAATCGGCGTCATGGATGAAGAACGCCGCACGACATTGAACTTGAAAAACTGCATTTATCAAGTACGTGACCGCATCATCTTTATTAATACGGGCTTTTTAGACCGGACTGGGGATGAAATTCATACGTCGATGGAAGCAGGACCGATGATTCGCAAAAATGAGATGAAATCGTCGACATGGTTGCAAGCCTATGAAAAATCCAATGTCGCGATCGGTTTAGCGGTCGGCTTCCAAGGCCGTGCCCAAATCGGAAAAGGGATGTGGGCGATGCCGGATTTGATGGCGGAAATGCTTAAACAAAAAGGCGGGCAGCTGAAAGCCGGCGCCAATACGGCATGGGTGCCTTCGCCGACAGCAGCGACGCTGCATGCGCTCCATTACCATCAGGTGAATGTGGCGGAAGTGCAAAATGAATTGCGGAAAGACCGCAAAGATTACCGCGATGAAATTCTGCAGATTCCAGTCGCTAAAAATCCGCAATGGACGCCGGAAGAAATTCAAGAAGAGCTGGATAACAACTGCCAAGGTATACTCGGCTACGTGGTGCGCTGGATCGATCAAGGTATCGGTTGCTCGAAAGTTCCGGATATTAATAATATCGGGCTAATGGAAGACCGAGCAACGCTGCGGATTTCCAGCCAGCATATCGCCAACTGGCTCCATCATGGCATTTGCACGAAAGAGCAAGTGTTAGAAACGTTAAAACGGATGGCGAAAGTCGTGGACGAGCAAAATGCCGGCGATCCGAACTATCGTCCGATGGCTCCGGACTATGATAATTCCGTTGCTTTCCAAGCGGCGTGCGATTTAATCTTTAAAGGCTATGAACAGCCAAACGGCTACACTGAGCCGATTTTGCACCGTCGCCGTTTAGAAGCAAAAGCAAAATTTGCAGCTATTCAACAATAAAGCATTTTGGAACAAGGGCATGTTTCAATAATGCCCTTGTTTATTATTAAAAATGATGTTATTATTTTTCTTAATATTCCAAAAAATAAAAACAAAAAAAGGAGGTGCAAATCCTAGTTACTACACGTGTTACAGCATCAAAAGCGGCAGTAAGGCGGCAGCAATAGACTGAAAAAGTTAGTAGCTAGGTAGAGAAAATGCGGAACCTTCGGGAAAAATCGCTGTTTGTTCATCAGCAAGCAAAAGGAAAGTTGCGTGTAGAGGTCAAAGTTCGGGTAGAAAACAAAGATGATTTAAGTGTGATTTATTCGCCGGGAGTGGCGGAACCATGCAAAGTGATTCATGCAAATCCTGATTTGATTTATGAGTATACGATGAAAGGCAACTTTGTGGCGGTTGTTTCCGATGGCTCTTCGGTATTAGGACTAGGGAATATTGGAGCAAGTGCTGCCATGCCAGTGATGGAGGGAAAAGCCGCTTTATTTAAAGCATTTGCCGGCATTGACGCCGTGCCGCTTTGCATTAATACGAATGACCCGGAACAAATTATTCAAACGGTAAAATTGCTTGAACCGACATTTGGCGGCATTAATTTGGAAGACATTGCCGCGCCAAACTGCTTTTTGATCGAGGAACGCTTAAAGCAAGAGCTGTCGATACCGGTATTTCATGATGATCAGCATGGCACAGCGATTGTGACAGCCGCGGGGTTAACGAATGCATTAAAGGTCGTACAGAAGCGTTTAAACGAGTGCAAGGTGGTCATTAACGGAGCCGGCGCTGCTGGTATCGCGATTACGAAGCTGCTTCTTTCTATGGGAGTGAGCGATATCATTTTATGCGACTCTAAAGGGGCGATTTATGAAAATCGTCCATACGGAATGAATGCGATGAAAGAAACGATCGCAAAGCAAACAAATCGCACACGCGCCCAAGGAACGTTAAAAGATGTCATTAAAGGCGCTGATATATTTATTGGGGTTTCGGTTGGCGGCGCGCTCACGCCGGAAATGGTTCGCTCGATGAACGACAATGCTATTGTGTTTGCTCTCGCGAACCCGGTTCCGGAAATTATGCCGGATGAAGCCAAAGCGGCTGGAGCGGCCATCGTCGCCACGGGACGATCCGATCTGCCAAACCAAGTAAATAATGTCCTCGCTTTTCCAGGAATTTTTAAAGGAGCGCTACGGGTGCGTGCCTCTGAAATTAATGAAGAGATGAAGCTAGCAGCGGCTAGTGCGATTGCCGGCTTAATCGGACCGGAAGAATTGACGAATGATTATGTGATTCCAAATCCATTTGATAAGCGTGTAGTGGAAGCGGTAGCGGAGGCGGTAGCGCGCGCGGCCATCAGAACAGGAGTCGCCAGAAGCGGGGATATGGAAAAAGAACGGGAAAACGTTATGTGAAAGGAATGGCATCATGAAATTTGCTAGATTTACTGCAGATGGAAAAACATAAGCGAGATTAAACGGAGTCGAAAAGCAAAACAGCCCGACAGAACTGATGATTATTCCAATCAGCAAGATGATTTCTTATTTGACGAATGTGATGACATTGAAGCCGGGAGATGTTATTTTGACAGGAAGTCCCGTCGGCGCCGAGCTGGTTGGCGCCGGCGATGTGATTGAATGTGAAATAGTGGGGATCGGTACGCTGCGCAATACGTTTGTAGCGGCTCGGGAGCGGGCGAAAACATGTTAATGGCGCAAACTGTACCATTATATGTGAAATGCCCGGCTGTTGGTGTATAATGGCAGTGGACGAAGGAATAGTCGAGGTGAACACGATGGAAAGAGAAAATATAGTAAAATCTGTGAGCCGGGCATTACATATTATTGATATCGTTAGTTCGAAAAAAGAGGGGTTAGGCGTCACCGAAATCGCGAATCAAATGGATATTAATAAAAGCTCCGTCTATCGCATTTTATCAACGCTTGTTCAGTATGGCTATATCGAACAAGATAAAGAGACCGAGCGGTATAAACTTGGTTATAAATTTTTGGAAATTAGCTCCAAATTACTTGAATCAATTGACTTACGGAAAGAAGCAAAACCGTATTTACAAGAGTTAGAAAAAGAAACAAATGAAGTTATTCATCTTGTCGTGTTTGACCAAGGCGAGGTTATCTATATCGAAAAATTAGAAGGAACAGAAACGCTGCGCATGCATTCGAAAGTAGGAAAACGGGCGCCGATGCATTGCACCGCCGTCGGAAAAGCGATTCTTGCCCATTTGCCGCTTCATACAGCATTAGAGATCATCGATCGAAAAGGATTGCCCAAGCATACCGATTTTACGATTACGGACAAGAATGAATTTCTCAAAGAATTAGAAGAAGTGAAACAAAAAGGATATGCGTTGGATTTAGAGGAGAATGAGTACGGCATTCGCTGCATTGCTGTTCCGATTTTCGATTACTCTGGCAGCGTCGTCGCTGCCGTCAGCATTTCCGGACCGACGATCCGCATGACAGATGAGCGCATTCGAACATTACAGGAACGCATACAGACGATCGGCAAACAAATATCCGCCCGGCTTGGATTTCGGAATAAACACGTCCAGTCTTGATGACTGGGCGTTTTTTATGGTGAGAACATCGTTTTTCGTGGCAATTCCCTCATCGTTTCTATTAAAATAATAGAAGTGAAATCGTTGAGGTGAGCATGGATGAAGAAAAAGAACCTACATGAATTGATCGAACAATTGCGCAAAGATCCTAATGTCGTGTATTGGCATGAAATTGAGCCGCGGGAAGCCAATACGGTTCCAATGCCAGATAGCCTTGACGCGCGCCTCAAAGTGGCGCTTGAGAAGCGCGGCATTGCTTCGCTTTACACCCACCAGGCGGCAGCGTACGAAGCAGTGCGAAACGGC
Organism: Parageobacillus sp. NEAU-HV-2; assembly: GCF_059115485.1. Classification (NCBI taxonomy): domain Bacteria; kingdom Bacillati; phylum Bacillota; class Bacilli; order Caryophanales; family Anoxybacillaceae; genus Parageobacillus; species Parageobacillus sp. NEAU-HV-2. The sequence continues at coordinate 222,800 of NZ_JBXUJJ010000003.1, read as the reverse complement.
GAGCATATTGTCGCCGTGACGCCGACGGCTTCCGGGAAAACGCTTTGCTACAATTTGCCTGTATTGCAGGCGATTGCCGAAGCGGAACATAGCCGCGCACTTTACTTATTTCCGACCAAAGCGCTCGCCCAGGACCAAAAAAGCGAATTGCACGAAATCATCGAGGAAATGGGTGTGCCGATTTATAGCTATACGTATGATGGCGATACCGCCCCAGGCATTCGCCAAAAAATCCGCCAGGCGGGCCATATTGTCATTACCAATCCCGATATGCTTCATTCGGCAATTTTGCCGCACCATACGAAATGGGTATCTTTATTTGAAAACTTGCGCTATGTTGTCATCGACGAGCTCCATACATATCGCGGCGTGTTTGGCAGTCATGTCGCCAACGTCATCCGCCGCTTAAAGCGCATTTGTTCGTTTTACGGAAGCAAGCCGATCTTTATTTGCACATCGGCAACGATTGCCAATCCGAAAGAACTGGCCGAACATTTGACGGGAGAATCCATGACATTAATTAATAACAACGGAGCGCCGCGGGGAAGAAAACATTTTGTTTTTTATAATCCCCCGGTAGTCCATTCCTCTTTTAACATCCGTGCAAGCGCAACCGCCGAAGTGAACCGGTTGGCGAAACAGTTTTTGGAAAACGGCATTCAAACGATTGTTTTTGCCCGCAGCCGCGTGCGCGTCGAGTTGATTTTAAGCCATTTGCAGACGCTCGTAAAAGACCGGTTGGGACCGAAGACGATTCGCGGCTATCGCGGCGGCTATTTGCCGAAAGAAAGACGGGAGATCGAAAAAGGGTTGCGCAGCGGGGAAATTATCGGGGTGGTGAGTACGAATGCGCTCGAGCTTGGTGTGGATATCGGCCAGCTGCAAGTATGCATCATGACCGGGTACCCCGGCACTGTGGCAAGCACGTGGCAGCAGGCCGGACGGGCGGGAAGGCGCCATGGCGATTCCGTCGTCATAATGGTGGCGAGCTCTAATCCGATTGACCAGTACATTGTGCAGCATCCGGAATATTTCTTTGACCGCTCTCCGGAGACGGCTCGCATCAACCCAGATAACATGCTGATTCTCGTCGATCATCTCAAATGTGCAGCATATGAACTTCCTTTCCGAAAGGGAGAAAAGTTTGGCGACCTCGAAGTGGAAGAAGTGCTAGAGTTTTTAACAGAGCAAAAAGTCCTGCACTACCGCGCCGGTAAATGGTATTGGATGAACGATGCATTTCCGGCCCATAATATCAGCCTGCGCTCCGCTTCACAGGAAAATGTTGTCATTATCGATATTTCTGAAACAGCGAACCATCGCGTCATCGGCGAAATGGACCGTTTCAGCGCAATGACGCTGCTGCATGAGGAAGCGATTTATCTTCATGAAGGAGTGCAATACCAAGTAGAGAAGCTCGATTGGGAAGAAAAGAAGGCATATGTCCGCGAAGTGAGCGTAGAATATTTTACGGATGCGAATTTAGCGGTGCAGCTTCATGTTCTAGAAGAAGACCGCAGCGAGCAAAGGCAGCAGTTAAGCCTGCATTATGGCGATGTCTCTGTAAGGGCGATGGCGACGATCTTTAAAAAAATTAAATTATCGACATTTGAAAACATTGGTTCTGGACCGATTCATTTGCCGGAAGAAGAATTGCATACATCGGCGACATGGATCGAACTGGGAGATGAGCTGTCTGGCCTCGACGCGCCGCTGCTTGAACAAGCCTTGATTGGCATAGCGAATGTTCTCCGTCATCTTGTTCCAATGTTTGTCATGTGTGACCGGTCGGATATTTATGTTGTACCGCAAATAAAAGCACCGCATTCGGGAAGGCCGACGATTTTTATTTATGACCGTTATCCGGGCGGGGTCGGTTTATCGGAAGCCGTTTTTGAACGGTATGATGAAATGATGGAAAAAGTGAAGCAATGGGTGGAAAACTGCCCGTGTAAAAGCGGCTGTCCTTCTTGCATCGGCATTGTCGAGGGACAGCACCGTTTGGCGAAACAGCGCATCATTGCCTTTTTGCGACAATTGCTGGCCAATGAGAAAGGATGAACATGATGTCAATGAAGCAAAAACTAGCGAGATGGAAGGAGCAGCTGGCATCCCGCCACAGCGTCGCTTCCGAACAAGCAGACTCCTCCGCTCTAGGGCAGCACAGCTTGGAAATTCCGTTTTTGGATGAATGGCGAAACAAACAAGTGCAGCCGTTCTTTTTTGAAGAGGATTACTGCCTCATTCGCGAAGTGGTATACCCGCTCGATTATCGGCACGGACGCTACCAGCTTGGAGAATTGCATCATGTCCATCAGCGGTGGCAGTCTGCTCCTTTTGCCCATCCACTTTCTTGCAAAGGATTTGCAGCGAGCGATTTGTTTTTCTTTGATACGGAAACGACCGGGCTTAGCAGCGGAACAGGACATGTCATTTTTTTGCTCGGCCATGCCCGCGTGTATGCCGACCGGGTTGTCGTTCGGCAACATTTTTTGCCGCACCCGGGGGCGGAAGTGGCTTTGTACCAAAGTTTCCTATCGGAAGTCGATTATACAACACTCGTTACATATAACGGGAAAGCGTTCGATTGGCCGAAAGTAAAAACGCGCCATACGCTGATTCGCGATGCCGTTCCAAAACTGCCGGCGTTCGGTCATTTCGATTTATATCATGCCTCAAGGAGAATGTGGAAACAAAAACTCGAATCGGTTCGCCTTTCTGAGGTAGAAAAAGAAATATTGCAAGTGGAGCGGAAAGAAGATGTCCCCGGCTTTTTGGCGCCGATGATGTATGCCGATTTCCTGTCTACGCCGCATCCAGACCGCATTTTTCCGGTGTTTCAGCATAACGAGCGTGATATTTTATCGTTAATTTGTCTTTATATTCATTTATCCAATCAGTTATTGGACGCCGAAGAGCTAGACGATGCGCTCGAGCAGCTAGAAACGGCGCGCTGGCTAGAATCATTGGGAGAAACCGCTGCCGCCAAGCAAGTGTATCATCATGTCACCGAAAAAGAAACAAAAGAAGCGTGGCAGGCAAAATGGCAGCTGTCGCTTCTACATAAAAAAGAAAAGCAGTACGAAGAGGCCGCAGCGATTTGGTTGGAGCTATGGGAGCATGGAAGCGATACATGGAAGATAAAAGCCGGATTGGAGCTGGCCAAGGCGTACGAACATTATTTTCGCGATGTTTACGAAGCTTATCGCTACGCTACCAATGCCTATGAACGATGGAAAACGCTGTTCCGAACATATAAACAGGGGAACCGTGCTCAAGAGTCGGAGTGGACGAAACGACTCGAGCGCCTCAAGAGGAAATTAAATGATAAAAATATTTCCTTGGCAAGCGCAAAATGTGACAGAAAATAAAAAAAACTTACTTTTCTATTTCGAATCTTGTAGAAAAACCAAAAAATGTGTACAATTTCATCGGAATCAATAAAAATGAAACAATGGCGGGGAGAAAGCGATGCGGAGCATGTATAAAAAAATTTTCTATTTGTTTTTTATCGTCATATGCTTAACATTTGTCGTTTTTACCAATTTAACGTAATGTTAGCGTGCATTGTCGACAGACAGGAAAAATGGGTATCTATACTAGTACATGTCCGCTCCTTTCATCATAGGCTAGTATTGTAAAAAAGAAGCCTATGAAAAGAAAGGAGAATGGATATGTATTGCAGACCACAGGTATTAGCACCGATTGTGCATCCGCCAATATGTTGTGTACAACATCATTTCCAAGCAACGATCGTACCACACATTCATCCGTCGCATACGACACACGTCAACCATCATCTTTTCCAACATCAACATTATTTCCCGCATACGGAGTCAGTTGTCAACGAAGTAGCCAACCAACATTGCCATTTTCCTGGTCCTGCTCCGTTCCCATGGGGATTTTAATCCCGATGAAACAGGAGCCGCCAAGGCGGTTCCTGTTTTTTGCCATGAAAAGGGGGATAGAACAATGAGGGTGCTTGCGGTCACAGGATATAAACCGTATGAGCTAAATATTTTTTCAAATAATCATCCAGCTGTCTCCTATATCAAGGCAGCGATTCGCCAACGATTACTTTCCCTATTAGAAGAAGGACTGGAATGGATTGTTATTAGCGGGCAATTGGGGGTAGAACTTTGGGCAGCGGAAACAGCATATGATTTACAAGTGGAATACCCTCAATTACAAGTTGCTATTCTTACGCCGTTTTTGAATCAAGAAGAACGATGGAATGAAATGAACCGTGAATATTATGAATGGATTGTATCGCAAGCGGATTTTGTCGACAGCATTACGAAAAGGCCATACGAAAGTCCTGCACAGTTTCGCTGGAAAAATGAATGGATCGTTCGAAAAACTGATGGTTTGCTTATCGTCTATGACGAGGAAAAAGAAGGAACCCCGAAATATATATTAGAAGTTGCGAAACGAAGAGAAAATTATGCCATTTTTCCCATTACGTTTTCCGATTTACAAGCTATTATAGAAGAAGCGCAGATAAATGAACCGTAAATTGACAATCGATTTGATTTCTGAAAAAATAAAGTAAAGACCATAGCGGAATGTGGAATTGAGGTGAAAGTGATGTTAGCCGGTCGTATTAAGTTAACGCCAAAAGAAATTTTAGAAAAAGAGTTTAAAGTAAGCATGCGGGGGTACAATCAAGACGAAGTCGATCAGTTTTTGGACATTATTATTAAAGATTACGAAACGTTCCAACAAGAAATTGAACAGCTGCAGCAAGAAAACGCCCGCCTGAAACGGCAAGTGGAAGAGCTGCAAAAGCGGCCGTCTGCGCAAGCGGGAACAACGAACTATGATATTTTGCAACGGTTATCTAATTTGGAAAAACATGTATTTGGCAATAAATTATACGATTAATTTTTTATGAATGTCAAGCACTGTGTGTTGTATTGTAAAATACATATGATTGGAAAAATTTGCTATTGAAATAACCTGAAAAATAAACTATACTACAATGTGCAAACGACGTTAATAATGTTCGGGTAATCGCTGCGGCAGCATTGCCGTAGAGGAAAGTCCATGCTCGCACGGTGCTGAGATGCCCGTAGTGTTCGTGCCTAGCGAAACCATAAGCTAGGGCAGTCTGGCGCAATGCTGGGCTGACGGCGGGGAAAGAACCTAAGTCCCAGTGGGATATGGTTCGATTACCCTGAAAGTGCCACAGTGACGTAGCTCTAAGGGAAACCTTAGAGGTGGAACGCGGTAAACCCCACGAGCGAGAAACCCAAATGATGGTAGGGGCACCTTCCCGAAGGAAATGAACGGAGGGAAGGACAGATGGAGCTTTTCCATCTGTAGATAGATGATTACCGCCGGAGTACGAGGCGACAAGCCGCTTGCAGTACGAAGGTACAGAACATGGCTTACAGAACATTATTAACGTCGGAAATGGTATAATGAAAAAGCTCTCCTGCATAGGAGAGCTTTTTCATTGTTTAAAAAATGACTATAGTCACAGTATGAATATTTTTTTATAATTGGATAGTGATTAAGGGAAAGGGAGAGAAAATAATTGTATGATCATCAAAAACTAATAGATATACATACATTTGCTGAAATTGCAAAAAATGTTTTTGAATATTCTGGCGAAAGCATTATTATTACAGATGAGCAAAATAGAATTTTATTCGTCAATCCGGCATTTGAAATTATCACCGGATACAGTGCAGAAGAAGTAATTGGTAAAAATCCACGCATTTTGCAGTCTGGAATGCATAATAAGCAATTCTATGAAAAAATGTGGAATGATATAAAACAACATGGAGTGTGGAAAGGGGAAATATGGAATAAGCGAAAAGATGGAGAATTGTATCTTGAATGGCTGACGATTAGTGTGGTAAAGGACCAAAAGGGAAGTGTGACAAATTATGTGGCCCTTTTTTCCGACATTACAGAACATAAACGGAATATGGAGCGATTAACGAGACTAGCGCTTTATGATACATTAACAAACGTGCCGAATCGGCATTTGCTTGAAAAACGATTAGAAAGTATTATTCGAATGTCCAAAAAACACAATCAGTCATTTGCTTTATTATTTTTAGATTTAGATCGCTTCAAAAACATTAATGATACGTTAGGCCACCGCGTGGGAGATATATTATTGAAAGAAACGGCGCAACGTCTTAAAGGGCTGTTGCGAAAACAAGATACGATCGCAAGGTTTGGCGGTGATGAATTCGTCATTATTTTACCGAATTTAAAACATATTCGCGAAGCGGTATATATGGCGGAAAAAATTGTTGAATCATTGAAAAGACCATTTTGTCTTAACCATCAAGAAGTGTATATATCCACTAGCATTGGGATTAGTGTTTATCCATATGACGGAACAGATAAAGAAACGTTAATACGCATGGCCGATCTTGCGATGTGCCAAGCAAAAAAGAATGGAAGAAATCAATACGCTTTGTATCATGATGGAATGCATCGCAACGACAAACAATTGTTTCAACTTGAAACCGAATTGTGGAAGGCGCTTGATAGAGGAGAATTTGAACTTTACTATCAGCCGCAATTAGATATAAAAACGAAACAAATTCGTGCGGTAGAGGCGCTAATACGATGGAACCATCCAGAAAAAGGATTTATTTCTCCAGGAATGTTTATTCCGCTTGCCGAAGAATCGGGTTTAATTACGCCGATTAGCGATTGGGTTATGATGCAAGCATGCGAACATTTGAAACAATTGCAGTTGCATTATCCTTATGTAAAAATGAGCATAAATATTTCTCCTATCTATTTTCAACAAATTGATTTTTTGGAGAAATTGCAAAAAACGATAGAATCGGTAAACGTGAATCCGCGTTTGATCGAGCTGGAATTGACGGAAAGCGGCGTTATGCCTCGCGCTGAACAGTCAGTGGAGAAACTCACCATGTTAAAAATAATGGGAATAAGCATTGCCATCGATGATTTTGGAACGGGATTTTCCTCGTTAAGTTATTTGCATCGTTTTCCAATTGATATATTAAAAATTGATCGAAGTTTTATTAAGCAGTTAACTCATTATCAAGACGATTTTGCGATTGTAACAGCCATTATTACTATGGCACACAGTCTAGGAATTCGAGTGGTTGCTGAGGGAGTTGAAACGGAAAAACAGTATAAAACACTGAAAAAACAAGATTGTGATTTTATACAAGGATATTTTTTGTCTAAACCACTTTCGATTAGCGAATTGTATAAATTTTTAGATGAACAAAATCAATGGAATCATCAAGAGTGAAAATAAAAACCAGGAGGAATAAAATGGGATCTCTTGCTTTAATCGCTACAGCAGCGATGGGAGTAGAATCGATCGTTGCCGATGAGGTGCGCCGCCTCGGCTATGAGTGCCAAGTGGAAAATGGAAAAGTAACGTTCGAGGGTGATGAGCTGGCGATTTGCCGTGCGAATTTATGGCTGCGCACCGCAGATCGCGTGAAATTAAAAGTCGGGGAATTTAAAGCGACGACGTTTGAGGAGCTGTTTGAGCAAACAAAAGCGTTGCCGTGGGCGGACTACTTGCCGGTGAATGCCAACTTTCCGGTGATCGGAAAATCGGTAAAATCCACGCTTTTTAGCGTCCCAGACTGTCAGGCGATTGTAAAAAAAGCGGTGGTGGAAAGTTTAAAAAAACATTACCATGTTTCCTGGTTTGAAGAAACCGGACCGCTTTACCGCATTGAAGTCGCGCTTCATAAAGATATCGCTACGCTGACGATTGACACGAGCGGAGCTGGTTTGCATAAACGCGGCTATCGCGTCCACCAAGGGGAAGCGCCGTTAAAAGAAACGTTGGCGGCCGCGCTTGTGCAATTGACAAATTGGACGCCGGACCGTCCGTTTGTCGATCCGTTTTGCGGATCGGGAACGATTCCGATTGAAGCGGCGCTGATTGGGCAAAATATCGCGCCAGGATTTAATCGCGATTTTGTATCTGAACAATGGGGATGGATTAGCGAAAAAACATGGGAGCGAGCGCGGGAGGAAGCGGAAGATTTGGCCAACTATGACCAGCCTCTCGATATTTCCGGATTTGACATTGACCATCGCATGGTGGAAATCGCAAAGGCAAACGCACTGGAAGCCGGATTTGCCGATTTAGTGTCATTTAAGCAAATGCAAGTAAAAGATTTTCGCACGCGCAAAGAGTACGGCGTGATCGTCGGCAACCCCCCGTATGGCGAGCGGCTCGGCGAGCGTAGGGAAGTAGAAGCAATGTATCGGGACATGGGCAAAACGTTCTCTGCCTTAGATACGTGGTCCATTTATATTTTGACGGCGCATCAAGAGTTTGAAAAACATTATGGGAAAAAAGCGACGAAGCGCCGCAAATTATTCAACGGCTTTATCGAAACACATTATTACCAATATTGGGGGCCGCGGCCGCCAAAAGAAAAACCGAACGGTCAATAAAATAGGTGCTGGTGGCAATGAATAGAGACATTCCTTTCTGCATATAATACGGATATTATCATGAACTACTTTTTGCAGGAAGGGGATGAAAATGACATATTGTTCGGTTGACTGGATGAAAATTTCCAAAGCGCTTGACCGCACATACGAATGTTTAGTGCAGCAAAATGCCGATGACGAACATTTAAAACAAATTGAAGCGGCTAAAAACATGTGGAAACAAGCGTTTACATACCGCATATCCAGCACGTTGAAAGCATAAGTCGGATAAAAAAGTTTGCGCTCCGATCATCGGCGGCTTATATTATTTGACTTCTTGAGAACGATCAATCATAATATTATTTTGTTAGACTTTACAAAATCGCAAGCGCGCAGCAAAAAATCGTTGCGCGCTTATGTATGCATACATAACAATGTAGTGAGTAGGAAGTTTTTTATTTATTATTTTTGGAGGTTTTTAGACGATGAGCCGTGAGCGCTATCCTTTTACATTAGAAAAAAACGAGAATTTTTTTGATAAGTTAAGCCAGTGGATTGGCGATGTGTTTTATGACATTCTGCCGGAAGCCGGTTTTGAGCTGCGGGATGAACAGATTTATATGGCGTTCCAGCTAGAACGGGCGTTTCGCGAGAAGAAAGTGATGTTTGCGGAAGCGGGAGTCGGCACGGGAAAAACGATTGTCTATTTGCTGTATGCGATTTGTTACGCCCGCTATACGGGGAAGCCGGCTATTATCGCCTGCGCTGATGAGACGCTGATTGAGCAGTTGGTGAAAAAAGAAGGGGATATCGCGAAATTATCGAATGTGCTTGGTTTGCATATTGATGTGCGACTGGCCAAGTCCCCGGATCAATATTTATGTCTAAACAAACTCGAAGAAGTAACGACATATGATGACGAGGATATCGAGCTTTATGAGCAAATTTATGATGAGCTTCCAGCGTTTGTGCACGAAAATAAGCCAATGCAGGCGTTCTATCATTACGGAGACCGGAAAGAGTACGCCCATTTGACGGATGAGCAATGGAAAAAAATCGCCTGGGATCCGTTTCAAGACTGTTTTACATGCGAAAAGCGCCATCGCTGCGGACAAACGTTATGGCGGGAGTATTACCGGAAAGCCGCCGATTTAATCGTCTGTTCCCATGATTTTTACATGGAGCATGTTTGGACATATGATGCACGCAAACGCGAAGGACAACTTCCACTTTTGCCGGAAGCGAGCTGTGTCGTATTTGACGAGGGGCATTTGCTCGAGTTTGCCGCGCAAAAAGCGCTGACATACCGGATGAAAGAAACGACGCTCGAGACGCTGCTAACAAGACTTTTAGAAAACGATATCCGCGAAGAGCTTGCCTATTTAATTGAGGAAACACTGCAAATCAGCGTCCGCTTTTTTGATGAGCTGAAATTATGTGCAAAAGAAGTAGTCGGCTCCAATCGTCAAGAAATTACGTTTTCGCCGAAATTGCTCCGCTTGGCAAAACAATTGCACGGCAAAATAATGGAGATTGGCAACGAGCTCGTGTTTGAAAGTGAAACATATACGATTGATCACTATCAATTAAATATTGTTGATGAATATTTAGATCAAATTGAATATTCGCTTGATTTATTTATGAATAATGCCGATGCCATTACGTGGCTTGAGTCATCTCGTCAGGAAACTACCCTTGTCGTCATGCCGCGCACCGTGCAGGAAGTATTGCGCGAAAAAGTGTTCAGCAAGCGGATTCCATTTATATTTTCTTCGGCGACGTTATCAAGCGGCAAATCGTTTCAATATATTGCGAGCAGCCTTGGCATTGATGAATATTTGTCTTTCAGTGTCGACTCGCCGTTTGATTATGAACAACAAATGACGATTTTTATGCCAACATTTAGAAGTGATGAAACAGTATTTGCGCAAAAGTATGCGTATGCCCTCGAAAAAATTCATGAAACAGAAGGACGAGCCCTTATTTTGTTTCCGTCACGACAAGAGCTGCAACAATTTAAAGAGGCGGCGAGCGGCGAGAAGCAATTCACCTTTTTGTTTGAAGGTGATCGGGAAATTAGCGAACTTGTCGCCACGTTCCAAGCGAATGAAGAAACGATATTGTGCGCCGAACATTTATGGGAAGGCCTGGATATTCCAGGACCGTCACTATCGAACGTCATTATTTGGTCGTTGCCATATCCGCCGAACGATCCAGTTTTTCAGGCGAAACGAAAAGCGTATGAAGATCCGTTTTGGGGTGTCGACGTCCCGTATATGTTGCTAAGGCTGCGCCAAGGAGTGGGGCGCTTAATCCGCACCCATGAAGACCGCGGCATCGTATCCATTTTTGTGACAGATGACGAAAGTAAAAAAGTGATTGAAGCTATCAAAGAAGTGCTGCCGACATTAGTGAGGGAAGAATAATTTCTTCTCTCTTTTTTTATCGTAAAAAAGAGGAAAACAGCCCTTCATCATGGAAATATTATCAATGCAGCCAAAAGCACCAAAGGTATAAGCAGTTTGTTAAACATCTATAAAATCATGTAATATCTCCTGTTATTGGGCGTGGAGAGGTGGATGTTCTTCATCTTTTTCATCATCCCCTGTCTTTTGATAAAAAATCTTCTCCCCCTTCCTCATGTTAAAAGGAAATGAAGAAGATTTAGCGAATATATGTTCTTAAGTTCCAAACAAGGGGGAAGGCAAGGGGATGAAAACAGTTCGGGGGATGAAAATCGTTTCTCATGATGAATCGCAACTTCGTTCATTAGATGAGTTGATGCGCGTCTTTGGTTCCGCGAAGCGATACGCGTTCAACCGTTTGCTGGAGGGAAGGAACGCAAAAGACATCATCCAGCACCTTCCGCGCCCATTTCGGCTTAACAAACGGTTTGCCGAAGATGCGGTCTTGCTTGCTCAATCGCTGATTTCTTCCCAACGTGAGCTACTTCCAATAAGGCTGGAGGATGTGCAAGCGAAAATCGAAAAAAACGAAAAGAAAATCGATGAGTATCAACATGGTAGAAAAACACCGAAAAAAGTCGATCTTCCAACGTGTTTAGCCGGATTACACCGACGATTAGAAAAACTGAAATCAAAAGAAGCCGAGCTAAAGCACCATCTCGACCAAGGAACGATTCCACGTGTGATTTTTGGCGGAAAACAAAACTTTTACAAGCGCTTGAAAGGAAACATCACGAACGAAGAATGGAAAGATTTGCGTTCCAATCAGTTGTACGCCAGAGGCGATAAAAGCAAAAAAGGAAATTTAAATATCCGACTCACCTATGACGACAAGACGTACCAATGTTATGTAGAAATCGCCAATCCACTTGGGCAACAAGAAGGAAAACACGCTCCCCGCTTGAGGCTGCCTGTGTCTGTTCCTGAAAAATATGAAGAGGAAAGCATTGATCTCATCATGGGAGAACCAGTCGGAGTGAATGCAAAAGGAAAGCCCATTATCGAATATCAACCATATACCGTCGAAATCCAACGCAAAAACGGGGAATATTATGTCCATCTCATCTATGAAGAAGAGGTATATGGCAGGGAACTTACCGATGATGAACCGATTCAAGCGGAACGAATCGCTGGGATTGATATCAATATGGACCGCATCGCCGTAAGCATCGTTTCGAAACAAGGAAACTTTCTTCAATCAAAAGTATTTTACTGTCATGAACTCGAATATGTGAAAGCGAATAAACGAAACAACATCGTTGGAGAAACCGTTCGTGATGTGTATGATTGGCTGCTTCAAGAGAATGTTGGGGCAGTGGTCATCGAAAACATCCAACTAAGACAACAACATGATACGGACAAACGATTCAATCGCTTGACCCACCATTTCAAAAAGAGAAAACTGACTGACACCATCATTCGTCGGGGCTTAAGGCTCGGCTTTCGTATTAAAAAAGTGAATCCGGCATACACCAGCGTCATCGGACGTTTCAAGTATAGGAAAAAGTATGGGTTATCCGTCCATGAAAGCGCCGCTTTGGTGATTGGCAGACGGGGATTAGGGTATCAGGAACGATTGCCAAAAGAACTCATGGACATCATAAAAACGAAAGTAAAACGCCATTTGATTGCGGCGTTAGGGTCGATGGAAGAATCCTACAAGCAATCGAAAAGCGGCAAGAAACAATGCCAATATATCGCGATGATGTTACGCAAAATCGAGAATTTCAAACAAGAGCATGAATGGTCGTTATGGAATATCTTGCACAAATGTTGTTGGCTGAACCAATATCAAATTCAACTGAGGGAGGTGTAGACCTGGTTGCTAAAATCGTTGTCGTGTACTGACCGATGGAAGGAATGGTGCACGACAGGTGCCGTCGCTAACAGCGAGCCACGGGGTGTCTTTCACAGTAGGTGAATGACAAGGGGCTTCCCTTCCTGATGGAACTCGGTGAGAATCCGAGCGGCAAGCGATGTTTCCTGGTTCCATCGCGATGAGTCGGTTTTTATAGATTTTAGTAACCAGGCGCTACCATGATCAAAAAAATAGAACAACAATTTTTACAATATGTCAAAAAGATGATGAGTTATAATGAAGCGATCAGCCTTATGTACTGGGACTTGCGGACAGGGGCGCCGAAAAAAGGGATTGAGCAACGTTCGGAAGTCATTGGCATGCTTTCGCAGGAAGTATTTAAAATGTCCACATCGGAGGAAATGGCCGCGTTTATCGCTGAATTGTCGCCAAAACATAAGTATGAGCAGCTTTCGGAAGTGGCCCGCCATACGTTAGAAGAATGTAAAAAAGAGTACGAGCGAAATAAAAAAATTCCGGCTGAAGAGTATAAGGAATACGTCGTGTTGCAGTCGAAAGCAGAAAGCGTATGGGAAGAGGCGAAAGCGAAAGCGGATTTTTCCCTGTTTCGTCCGTATTTAGAAAAATTAGTGGAATTCAATAAACGGTTTATTGACTATTGGGGTTATGAAGGCAATCCGTACAATACATTGCTTGACTTATATGAGCCGGGAATGACGGTCGATGTGTTGGATGAAGTATTCGGCAAGCTGCGTGAGCGCATCGTTCCGTTGGTGCAGGAAGTCGTTGCATCTCCGCATCAGCCGGAAACATCATTTTTATTCCATCCGTTCTCGAAAGAAAAACAGCGCGCTTTTAGCTTGGAGCTATTGCAGGAGCTTGGCTATGATTTTGCGAAAGGCCGGTTGGACGAAACGGTGCATCCGTTTGCCATCGGTCTGAATCCGAACGATGTCCGCATTACGACGCGGTATGACGAACGCGACTTTCGCACGGCCATTTTTGGAACGATTCATGAATGCGGTCACGCCCTTTACGAACAGCACATTTCCGAGAAATTGATCGGGACGCCGCTATGCACGGGCACATCGATGGGAATTCACGAATCGCAGTCGTTATTTTATGAAAACTTTATCGCTCGCCATTACTCGTATTGGAAACGCAACTATGCCCGTCTTAAGCAATATGCTCCAGAGCAGTTTTCTGGTGTATCTCTTGATGCGTTTTACCGGGCGATTAATGAAGCGAAGCCGTCGTTGATTCGCATTGAAGCCGATGAATTGACATATCCGTTACATATTATGGTTCGTTACGAAATCGAAAAGCAGCTGTTCAATGGAGCGATCGAAGTCAAAGACTTGCCGGAAATTTGGAACGATAAATACGAAGAATATCTCGGCATTCGCCCGCATAACGATGCGGTCGGCGTGCTGCAGGATGTCCATTGGTCTGGCGGCAGCTTCGGCTACTTCCCGTCGTATGCGCTCGGCTATATGTATGCAGCGCAGTTCAAGCATGCGATGCTAAAAGACTTGCCGCATTTCGATGAACTGCTCGAAAAAGGGGAATTAACGCCAATTCGCGAATGGTTGACAGAGCGGATCCATCAATTTGGCAAAACGAAAAAACCGCTGGAAATTTTGCAAGAGGCAACGGGAGAAGGATTAAATGCCGACTATCTTATTCGTCATTTAGAAGAAAAATATAAAGCGATATACCAATTATGAAACAAATTCCCTCCTCGTTTGGAGGAGGGAATTTGTTCTACCATAATTTATATCCTTTTGACCCTGGCGGCGCGTTTTGAATCATATCGATGAATGGCACTGTATAGGCAATCAAAATGAGCGCGACCGTAATGCCAATCCATAGTTTCCAGTTTTCCATCGCAAGTGCAGCGCGTTCTTGCGGTTCTGCCGCTTCAGCGACAGGAAACTCTGTTTCTCCTTTTGGTGCGAAAAACGCTAAGTTGATGACGATAACAAGAACTAAAATAATGCCGATGAATAAAATCGTGCCGCCGACCGCTTGCGCGATTTGATATGGAATCCATTCAAGCGCTTGCGGCGAGTTTCCGTAAGTGGAGAATGCCGAACGGCGCGGCGCACCAAGCAAACCGGCAAAGTGCATTGAACCGGACATAAACGACATGCCGATCGCCCATACCACCGTTTGAATAATCGCCAAGCGGTTCATCGCTTTTGTCATGACGCGGCCGCTTAAATGCGGAATGAGCCAGTATGCGGCGCCGAAGAACGTAAGCACGACCGTTGTGGCAATCGTTAAATGGAAATGCCCTGTTACCCAAATCGTATTATGGACAACTTGGTCCATTTGGTGAGAAGCATTGACAATTCCGCCGGCACCGGCAGGAATAAAGAACAGCATACCGACAAACGGCGCGAAAAAGCGTGCATCACCCCAAGGCAGCTTGCGAAGCCAGCCAAATAACCCAGTTGCGCCTTTCGAACGTCCGTATGCTTCAAATGTCGCAAACATCGCGAACGCCGTCATTAGTGACGGAACGACTACCATAAGCGTTAAGACAACTTGTACGTATTTCCAAAACGGTGTAATCCCCGGTTCAAGCAATTGATGGTGGAATCCGACAGGGATCGATAAAAATAGGAACAGGATAAACGCTAAACGGGCTAAAGAATCAGAGAAAATTTTTCCGCCGATCACTTTTGGAATGACAGCGTACCAAACCATGTAAGCTGGAAGTAGCCAGAAATAAACGAGCGGGTGCCCGAAATACCAGAACAATGTCCGGCTGACCAGAATGTTTATTCGGTCAACGATGCCGAGCGACCATGGCAGCAATTGGAACAACACTGTTGCAGCAACGCCTAACGTGCAAATGAGCCATAAAATCATATTAACAACAGACATAAATGTAAGCAATGGGCTTGCTTTGCCATGGTTCTGTTTTTTCCAGCGTGCATAATGGGCAAAGATCGCGAAGCCGCTGATCCAGCTGCCGACGACAACAAGGGTTAAGCCGAGATAAAAGCCGGCATGTGCTTGCAAAGGCGCGTAGAAAGTATAAAGAACCGATGCTTGCCCAGTTAAAATGAAAAACGCTGTTATCGCCGTGCCGATCGTCATGGTCCAAAAACCGACCCAGCCCCAAAAGCGGACGCGGTTGGAAAACGTTCCAGACGTACGGCTTACTGCGGCGAATTGAAATCCGATAATAAAGAATGTTGTTAAGACGAGGCCAAGCAATACACCGTGTGTAGTTAAAATCGTATAATAGCTGATGCCTGCCGGCAGCTGAAACTTTCCGGAACGCACTAGCGTTTGCAATAATCCGGCTAATCCTCCTAATGCAAGGGCGATAAACGCGACATAAATATGCGCTAAAGCTAATTTTGCATCACGACGGTCTACTTTCATTGTTTCATTCATCATTTTTCCACCACCTTAATTCGTCCAGTCATCATATGGTGACCAGCACCGCAATATTCATTGCAAAGAATCGTATATTCGCCTGGTTTATTGAACGTCTTCGTAATGGTGTTAATATAACCAGGTTCGACCATCATATTAATGTTTGTACCAGCCACTTCAAAGCCGTGAATGACGTCTTTTGACGTCACATTAATCGTCACTTTTGCCCCTTTTGGAATTTCAATTTGGTTTGGCGTAAACGCAAAGGCAGATACGACAATATTTAGCTGGTATTCATTATCCCCGGTTTTGACTAATCCAGGTTTGTTAAACGGCGGTGTTTGATCTACCTTCTCAGGATCAATCGTCGTCAAACAGCTCGGCGGCTGGTTGCCTTCGGCGAAGGCGCTTACACCGACAATGGTCAGAAATGCAAAGAGAATGCCGATTCCGAATGTAAGCCAGATTTTTTCGTACTTGTGCATATGCATGTTATATCCCCTCCCTTATAGCTACATGCGATGCAAGAATAAGAAATAAACACTAACCCATGAGAAAATGATGAAAAACCCGAGCAAGAACACAGAAGCAAGCGTGCCTTTTAATGGTGTTTCTTGCTCTTTCATTTTTGTGGTTGTTTTTGTTTGATGCAATTCTGGTTTTGCCATCTTCTATACCTCCTCCCAGAAAAACTCATCTCTAACTTCATCATACAAAATCGTTTGTAAAATGGTAGGTGAATTTTACTAGTTCACAAATTGTTCATTCCTTACTTTATCACTATAATAATCTTAAAAAATTGATATAACAGTGATTTTTCTCACATAGGATGAGGAGAAATGTGAAAATATTGTGAACGGCCGCTTCCGTCATAGCAGGAGAACAAAAGTAATCGGATCCATCCTGCGGCAAATGGCGGCCTCAACTTGCCCTCGGCCGATGGTGGCAGACACCGCGATTCGATTTCTTATTAGCAAGAAAATCATCATCATTCGGATGCTAATGATAAGTGTTGATTATTATACGAACAATAAAAGCTTTGTAATAAAAAATGTTCGTAAATATATCAAAAATGCTTTCCAAACGCCAAAAAACATGGTATACTGCAAATAACTTCATCATGCTGACTCACTCATATAATTGCAGGAATATGGCCTGCAAGTCTCTACCGGCCGACCGTAAATCGGCCGACTATGGGTGGCAATGTCAGAACGGAATTGTCGGCAAATGCCGGATAATGGGCATTTGTCTCGTTTGTTTTGGCTTAAAAGACATTGCCTGACTCATGGAATGAGTGAGGACAGTGTTTTTTAAGCTTTTTTATTTAGAGGGGGAACGGTATGCGCGAATTAATCGAAAAGATCAAGGAAGAAGGAGAAGTGCTTTCAGAGCATGTGTTGAAAGTGGATCGCTTTTTAAACCATCAAGTCGATCCGCAGTTGATGAAGAAAATTGGTGAACATTTTGCCAATGAGTTTCGCCATGAGCGGATTACGAAAGTGCTGACGCTGGAATCTTCCGGCATCAGCCCGGCTTTGATGACTGCTTATGAGTTAAACGTTCCGCTGCTTGTGGCGCGGAAGCGGAAACCGGTAACGCTATCGGAAAACACATATAAAGCGAGCGTATATTCGTTTACAAAACGAGAAGAAACGGAAATTTTCGTTTCGCAGACGCTGCTTGACTGTGAAGACCGCGTGTTAATTGTTGATGATTTTTTAGCAAACGGCCAAGCGGCATTAGGTCTTACAGACATCGTGCAGCAGGCGAAAGCGTATGTCGCCGGCATCGGCATTGTCATTGAAAAAGCGTTCCAAGATGGCGGGCAGCTGCTTCGCTCCCGCGGTTATCGCGTTGTGTCATTGGCGCGAATTGCCTCGCTGCAAGGCAAAACGGTGAAATTGATCGAAGAGGTGATGTGCGAATGAAACCGTTGCAAATATTTTCATTGGGAGTTCAACATGTGCTGGCTATGTATGCGGGAGCGATTATCGTGCCACTTATTGTCGGCGGGGCGCTGCACTTGACGGCACAGGAGCTTACGTATTTAGTGGCGATTGACTTGTTTACGTGCGGGATTGCGACGTTATTACAAGTGTGGAAAAACAAATTTTTCGGCATCGGCCTTCCGGTTATGCTCGGCTGTACGTTTACGGCGGTCGGCCCGATGATTGCGATCGGACAGCAATACGGGTTGTCTGCCATCTACGGGGCGATTATTTCCGCAGGAGTGTTTGTCGTAATCATTGCCAAATATTTCAGCAAGCTGCGCGTGCTGTTTCCGCCGATTGTGACCGGTTCGGTCGTTACCGTTATCGGACTGACGCTCATTCCAGCGGCGATGAATAATATGGCCGGCGGGCAGGGGGCAAAGGATTTCGGTGACATCAGTAACATTGCGCTTTCGTTTGGCGTGCTCGTGCTGATTGTCATCTTATACCGCTTCTTTACCGGGTTTGTTCGTTCGATTGCCATTTTGCTCGGTATGGTTATCGGAACGCTGGCGGCGGCATTGATGGGGAAAGTGGATGTGAGCGCGGTGGCCGAAGCTTCCTGGGTTCACCTGCCGCACGTGTTTTACTTTGGTACTCCGACGTTCAACGCCACAGCGATCTTGACCATGATTTTAGTCGCGCTCGTCAGTTTAGTCGAATCGACCGGCGTGTATTTTGCGCTTGGTGATATTTGCTCCCGAAAATTATCGGATAACGATCTGGCGAGTGGCTACCGCGCCGAGGGGCTGGCGATGGTGCTTGGCGGCTTGTTGAATGCATTTCCGTATACGACTTATTCGCAAAATGTCGGACTTGTCCAGCTATCGGGAGTTAAAACGCGCCGCGTCATTTATGTGGCGGGGGGCATGCTGATTATGCTCGGATTGGTTCCTAAAATCGCTGCCATCGCGACGATTATTCCGGCGCCAGTGCTCGGCGGCGCGATGCTGGCGATGTTTGGCATGGTCATTGCCTATGGAATTAAAATGTTAAGCCAAGTTGAATTTACGTCGCAAGAAAACTTATTTATCATTGCCTGCTCGGTTGGCATGGGGCTTGGGGTGACTGCTGTCCCTAACTTATTCGCCGAACTTCCGGCAAGTATCCGCATTTTAACGGACAGCGGCATCGTCGCCGGCAGTCTCACTGCGATCGTGTTAAACATTTTGTTTAACGTGTTACCAGCGAAAAAAAGAGTGCAATCTGTTCCGTCACTCCGTGAACAACAAGTGTCATAATCCTCTTTAAATTAAATTATCCAACATATTAAAGTGAAAATATGTTAAAACGTCATCTACATTTTCTTATCATGTTGGTAGGGAAATGGAGATGACGTTTTTTATTTCTTATTAAAACGGAAGAGGGCAGCATTCAGAAATGTAGCAGAAAACAGAAGTAAACAAATGCGATTCGAAGGGTTCATGGCTTCCTACGCCTCCCTTGCATTCGATCATCGAGAAGATCACCTACAGGGGGATGTGTCTTCCGGTTTTAAACTTAGAATACGAGTATCAGGCATATCTGTTAATGGGTCGAACCGATAAGGCTAAGATGCTCTACAATTGGCTAACTGAGCATCGTGCCTAAATAATTTTATGTCTGTAACAACAGCAATTCCTCCGACCAATTCGCATTAGAATTGGTCTTTTAATTTTTGTTAGTATATCAACATTTTTATTGTTTTGGTGTATAAAATCGCAACTAAATTCACATACGGATTAGCAAAATGGTAATCATGATTGTCACCGAAAAAATTGATGTGCTAAAATGATTGCTAATTTATATACTAAAATGATTGTTATTTTGGTGAGTGATATTATTTCCTCAGCTAATTCATCCTCCTGTCATAATAGGATGATTTTTTGGAGATAATATGAAATTTTATGTTAATATTTTTGTAAAGGTTATTCCATTATAGGGGCAGTCTATTGAAGAAAGAAAAGGTTATTTTTGTCTACTTTTACTGTAAAGTAGAGAATAAATTTGAGTTTTATACCAAAAGGAGTGGGAGAATGTTTCCAATACTAGAAACAGAAAGACTGCTATTGAGAGAAATTGTTAAAGAAGATGCCCAAGGTATCTTCGATTGCTTTTCTAATAGCGATGTGACACGTTATTATGGACTAGACCCTTTAACAAGCATAGAGCAAGCAGAAGAGCTTGTTGAGTCTTTTGCAAAGAACTACAAAGAAAAACGTGGCATTAGATGGGGAATAGAAATAAAAGGTAAGAAAGGGATTATCGGAACAATCGGGTTTAACGCTTGGTCTCCTAAACATAAGAGAGCGGAGATAGGCTATGAGCTTCATCCAAAGTATTGGCGAAAAGGATATGCAACCGAAGCTGTTTCTGCAGTTATATCATATGGATTTAAAGAACTTGATTTAACTCGTATTGGAGCAGTTGTTTTTCTTGAAAATAAAGCATCTAATGAATTACTAACAAAACTAGGCTTTCAAAAAGAAGGGGTTCTGAGAAGTTATATGTATCAAAATGGTGTTCCATATGATACAAACGTTTACTCTTTGTTAAAATCAATTTAGTAGGGGTAGAGGGAGCATCGGTCGATTTTGGTATCATATCCCAGTAAATGGAAAATGACTTGAGAAACCACATAGGCAACTCAAGTCATTTCGTGTTTATACAGGAAACTCAGGGATAACACGCTCATATTCATTCTGAATTCTGTATTTCAAAATCCTGTTGACAATGAAGTAAATAATAATTTATTATTAGATCGGTTATAAAGTAAATATATATTTATCTTTTTTATTCAAATTAGGTATATAACGAATTAAAAGGTAAATATATATTTATTATTTCTATGTAGATAATAAACATATATTTATTGTTCAATTTATCACAACACAGTAAGAAGAAAAAGGAGTGTTTTTATGTATTCATCCGGGTTGAAGTTTGGGATATATCCGCTTAGTGTGGCCGGTACACCCACTGGTTTAGCTGTCGGACCTCAAGACAACTATGAGCAAATTCAACAGGCATTAAAACGCCTTCGAGGAGAATCTAAATCGCTGTTACTGAGAATTTATCTCGTTTATACGGGACCGACTGATTCGGAAGAGAAACTCTTATCGATCGTGGAGAAATATGTGCGTTTGGGATTAATGGGAGACTTGGTAGTAGGTTCTTTGGCTCCGAACATAGAGATGGATCACTGGCTCGGGCTTATTAGGAAAATAATTAGACAGTATGGTTCCTATATTGATTCACTGCAAATTACGAACGAACCCAACTTGGCCTTTATGGACGGAGCGAACCCTAACGTCCTGCAACTATTGGTGCAGGGGGTTATTGCAGCAAAAGAGGAAGCGCAAGCAGCGAATGTTCAAGTGGATATCGGATTTGGATCTGTACCGGATATCGGTCCGAAGGTGGTTTCGCATTTCTGGGAAAACCTTGCCGAACTTGGTGGAGAGGAATTCGTGAATTCATTGGATTATGTCGCACATAATTTTTATGTAGATGTATTTGAACCACCGCTCTCTTTGGAAAAAATTCCGGCTTCCGTCGAGCACCTGTTGCGCCGTTTTCGTGAAGTGAATCTCAAGACAGCTGGCATACCCGATTCCATCCCTATACGCATTACAGAAAACGGATGGCCTACCGGCAAAAACCCCTTTACAGGCAAAGACAGATCTTACGAACATCAATCTGAAGTACTAGAGACGATCATACGGACAATTTATATACTACGTCAAGAACTCAATATCACACATTATGAGCTTTTTGGTCTCAGGGATGCAGACAGTTCCAAAGATGATCTCTTTCATCAATTTGGCATCATGCGGGATGATTATACTCCGAAACCGGCGTTTTATACATTTCAGCGTTTGATACAGGAGTTAGGAATTTGAAAGTGTTCACAAAGGCATTTGAGGGGAATTTATAAAAAACACATTGCTATTAGTTCAAAAAAAACGCTCGGAATGAAAATCCGCGCGTTTTTTTGCGATTTATATGTATTTTTGTGTTAAATGTATTGCTAATTACCTTGTTATTTAGTGTATTTTTTAATATATTTTCCCTCCCTGGAGTAAACCCGTTACAATATGGCCGCTCTTTTTTTGTTTATGCATACGATGCCGGCGTTAGTAACAAAATAACGGTAAAGGAAATGGAAAGAGAGGTGTTTTTATGCCGGCGATTCTTTCGGTTGGAACGGCGACATTGCCATATAAAGTAAGCCAAGCAGAAACGAAGCAATATGTCAAGCGGCTGTTTTCCTCCAGCTTTCCCCATATCGACCGCCTGCTCCATGTGTTCGACAACGGAGAAATTGAGTCAAGATCGTTTGTAAAGCCGCTTGCCTGGTACCAAAAGCGGCATCGGTTTTCCGAAAAAAATGATTTATATATAGAAAGCGCGCTTCGTTACGGGTGTGAAGCCGTTCAAACATGCCTTAACAACGCGGCGTTTTTGTCAAAACCGATCGGATACGACGAAATCGAAGCGATTTTTTATATTTCGACGACGGGGCTGGCCACTCCGAGCATGGAAGCACGCATCATGAATATGTTGCCTTTTTCGCCGCATACGAAGCGAATTCCGATTTGGGGATTGGGATGTGCGGGGGGAGCGGCGGGTCTTGCGCGCGCCTATGAATATTGCCTGGCGTTTCCGCGGGCGAAAGTGCTGGTCATCGCGGCCGAGTTTTGCAGTTTAACGTTTCAGCCGGACGATCATTCGAAACGCAATTTTATCGGCACCTCATTGTTTGCCGATGGAGTGGCGTGCGTATGCATTGCCGGCGACGAGGCGGCCGGTGAAGCAGGACGGCCGCATATTATTGCCACGCAATCCGCGCTGATGCCGGACTCGGAAGATGTGATGGGCTGGGATGTCCGCGATAACGGCCTGTTCGTCATTTTTTCGAAAGATATTCCTTCGCTCATTCACACGTGGCTGCGGCCGCGAGTGCAGTCGTTTTTGCAGAAGCACGGGCTGGCGTTTGACGACATCAGCCATTTTATTGTTCATCCGGGCGGTAAAAAAGTCATTGAGGCGTATGAAGCGGCGTTTGGCATCGATAAAGAAAAAACCAACATATCCTTCCAGGTGCTGAAAGAGTTCGGCAACATGTCCTCGGCTACCGTCTGCGTCGTGCTCGAGCGCTTTATGAAACAGCCGATCCCAGCAGGCGATTACGGACTGATGGTGGCGCTCGGCCCGGGATTTAGCGCGGAAATGATTTTGCTCAGATGGGAGTGACAACAACCGTGTTTTACCTTTTTTTGCTGTGGATTGTCGGCATGCGCGTTATAGAACTCATCATCGCGAAACGAAATGAGCGGATCGTCAAAGCGATGGGGGCGAAAGAGTTTGGCGCGCGCCATTATCCATGGATCGTAGCGATGCACGTCTTATTTTTGCTTTCGTTTGCGGCCGAGTCATTATGGAAGGGGGCAGAACCTTCTCCATGGTGGCCGTTTCTTTTTAGTTTGTTTCTCATCGTGCAAGGATTGAGGATATGGACGCTATCATCGCTTGGTCGCTTTTGGAATACGAAAATATTAGTGCTGCCTCATGCACCGGTCGTTGCCAAAGGTCCGTATCGCTGGATCCGCCACCCAAATTATTTTATTGTTACGATGGAAATATGGCTCATTCCTTTTATGTTTCAGGCCTATTGGACGGCGCTCGTTTTCTCGATCGTCAATGGAATCATGCTAGCGATTCGCATTGCCGCCGAAGAAGAGGCGTTAAGGTCGCTGACGAATTATGGCGAACAGTTCGCGGCGCGCCCCCGCTTTTTCCCGTTTCGTCCCGTTAAGTAAAAGACGGGACATTTTATTTTTTTGTTGGGAAAAGTGTGTAAATACAGTAAAATGAATGTATACGATATTAACGCGTGAGGGGTATTGTACATGAGTTCACTGACAGGGCAAACGCCGCTAACACCATGGCTGCAAAAAATGATCCATATATACGACATATTCATCGCCGACGGCGATGAAACGAACGCGAAAAAAGTGCGGCAGCTGTTGGAAAAAACGGCAAAACGGGAATTTGTGATCGCGTTTTGCGGCCATTTTTCCGCCGGCAAATCGAGCTTGATCAACGCGCTGCTTGGCGAGCCGCTATTGCCGTCAAGCCCGATTCCAACCAGCGCCAACTTAGTAAAGGTGAAATCGGGAAAAGAATATGTGCGTGTTTTTTATAGACACGAGCCGCCGGTCGAATACGACCCGCCGTACAATGAGGAGCTGATTCGCGCCCAATGCAAAGACGGGGATGCGATTGAATTAATTGAAGTAAGCCGGCAGACTTCGCGCATTCCTAGCGGCATTGTAATGATGGATACGCCGGGAATCGATTCGACTGACGATGCCCACCGGCTTGCCACCGAATCGGCGCTGCATTTAGCCGACGTTGTGTTTTATATGATGGATTATAACCATGTGCAGGCGGAGTTGAATTTTCAGTTCACGAAAGAACTAACCAACGGGGGAAAGACGTTATACCTTATTGTGAACCAAATTGATAAACACCGCGAGCAGGAATTGCCGTTTCACACCTTTCGCCAGTCGGTGGAAGAAGCGTTTCGCGACTGGGGAGTAAAAGCGGAGCGCGTTTTTGTTACCTCGTTAAAGGAGCCAGACCATCCATATAATGAATGGAACGAACTGGTACACTGCTTGCATGCGCTATTTCGCGACAAAGACGGCCGGCTGCGGTATGGAGTGGAAACGGCGCTAAAGCGGCTTGTCGACGAGCATGTTCGTTGGCTGAAGGAACGGGACGAAGAGCAGGAACAAGCGCTGCGGATGCGGCTTTCCGAACTGGGAGGCGCGGAAGCGGAAGGGAAAGCGGCGCAGGAAAGCTTGGCGCGCCTGCAAGCGGAGCTGGAAGAGCTTGACGCAGCCCCATATCAGCTAGAAGAGGACTTTCGCCGCGAGCTGGACGGAATATTGGAACATGCTTACATCATGCCGTTTGAAACAAGGGAGCTGGCAAAAGCATATTTACAATCGATGCAACCGGATTTTAAAATCGGCCTTTTCTTTGCCAAGGCGAAAACGGAACAGGAACGTGAAAAGCGATTGCAGGCGTTTTATGAAAATGTAAAAGAAAAAGCGGTGGCGCAAATCGAATGGTACGTACGCCAGCTGCTGCTTCGTTTTAGCAAAGAACACGCCATCGATGACCTCACACTGCTTCGTGATTGCCAGCAATGGACGGTGACATGGGAGGCGGAAATGCTGACAAGTCTCGTCAAAAAAGGCGCCGGGGTGACCGGGGAGGCGGTGTTAAACTATACGAATGATGTCGCCTACGAGCTTAAAAAGCGGTATCGCGATGCGGCGCTGCAGTTGTTTGCCGCGCTGCTAGAAAAATGGAAGGAACAAGCGGGAGAAAAACGCCGTCAGTTAAAAAAGCGGCTGGCTATAGAAACAGAAAAGTATGAAGTCCTTTGTGAGCTGTCTTGCCGCAGCGAAGAGCGGGAACAACGGCGGCAGAAGCTAATGAACTTGCTTGCATCGGACCGTTGTGGAGAAGACATTGATGAAAAGCGACTTGTCGAGCTGACCGAACTTCCTGTTATGAGAAAGCAGCGGCATGAAGCGGCGGCGCTTGCTTCCAAACAGACGGAAGAAAAACAGCCGCCATCCGTTTCAGAGCAAGCGCTCGATCGGCCAATTGGATCGTCGCGCAAAAAAGTGCAGCAAGCGGTACACCATCTCGAAGAAACGGCAAAAACAATCGAAACGATCGGCATTATGAACCGGTTTGTCCCATCCTTAATTGAGAAAGCAAAACGATTGCAACACCGCACCTTTACTGTCGCGCTCTTTGGCGCGTTCAGCGCCGGCAAGTCATCGTTTGCTAACGCGCTGATGGGCGAACGGCTGCTGCCGTCATCGCCGAACCCGACAACGGCAACGATTAATAAAATTGCGCCGCCAACCGAAGCGAACCCGCACGGCACGGCCCTAGTGCAAGTAAAAAACAGCAAACAGCTGTTTTCTGACATCCAGGCGTCGCTCCGCTATTTTCAGCAGGAGGCGGAAACGTGGGAAGAAGCATGGACGATGTGCCAGAAAATAGCAGGTTTAGAAAAAGTGGAGCCGCACCAAAAGCCACACTATGCATTTCTCCGCGCGGTTCTTTCCGGTTATGAGCGCATGAAAGAGCGGCTCGGCCATACGTTCCGCATCGGGCTTGATGAGTTTTATAAATATGTGGCCGATGAAGCGACCGCCTGTTTTATTGAATGGGTGGAGCTGTACTACGACTGCGCTCTTACCCGCCAAGGGATCACCTTGGTCGACACGCCTGGAGCCGATTCAATTAATGCACGCCATACGGGTGTGGCGTTTGATTATATTAAAAACGCCGATGCGGTTTTATTTGTTACGTATTACAACCATGCGTTTTCCAAGGCAGACCGCGAATTTTTAATCCAGCTCGGCCGCGTCAAAGACACCTTTGCGCTTGATAAAATGTTTTTTATCGTCAATGCCGCGGACTTAGCGCGCTCTAAAGAGGAATTGGACGCTGTCTTGGCGTATATGAAAGACCAGCTTTCCCGCTTTGGCATCCGTTTTCCGCGCCTTTACGCGCTGTCAAGCCGTTTCGCCTTGGAGGAGAAAATGGGCAGTCCAACGAAAGGGCAATACGGCTTTTTAACCGAATCGGGCATTGGCACGTTTGAGAAAGATTTTATGCGCTTTATAACCGAAGAGTTAATGGAAGTGGCGATTCAAGGCGCTTATGCGGAAATCGAACGGATGCATCAAACGATAGTGGAATACATCCATGCCGCGCAAAAAAGCGGGAAGGAAAAAGCGGCCAAACGGCAGGCGCTGCTAGCGGAACAAGCAAAAATGCATGATATTCTCGGCAAGATAGCGGCCGGGCACGATTGGCAGGCGCTGATCCAGGAAACAGATGAACTTGTGTATTACGTCAAACAGCGCGTATCGCTGCGGCTTAACGACTGGTTTAAAGAAGCGTTTAACCCGGCTTCCTTAAGGGATGACGGGCGCGATATCCGCCGCGCTTTAAACATGTGTCTCGAAGAGTTGCTGCATTCGGTAGGTTTTGACTTGGCACAAGAAATGCGGGCGACGAGTTTACGAGTGGAGAAGTTTTTGAAAGAGCGGCTTCAAGATCAATTTGCTGATGCATGCCATAAGATGGAACAGATTCATCCAGGGATGCCGCTTTCCAATTTAGAGGCTGTTTCCTTTGTTACACCGGAATTTAGCAACGGGCTGGAGCACATGGACCGGTCAAGATTTGCAAAAGCATTATCGCTGTATAAAAACGCGAAATCGTTTTTTGAGCGGGACGAAAAGCGGGTAATGAAAGAGGAAATCGAAAAACAACTGCAGCAGCCAATCGATGAATACCTTGCCGCCCAAAAGCAACAACTGCTTTCCGCTTACGAAGGGCAATATAAAGCGGCAATCGATGAGCTAATCGCCGTTTTAACCCGCCAAGTTGACGATCATTTTACGGGTCTATACACGGCGTTAACGGATGCGCTCGATATCGGCCAGCTGCGCCAATGCGAAGCCGAATTAGCTCGTATATTGGAGGAACGAGGATGAACAAGGTCATCGAACGCGGGCTGATGGCGATCGAAAAACAGCAAGCGGTCCGCATATTGTATGCGTGTGAGGCAGGGAGCCGCTCCTATGGAATGGAGACGCCATCGAGCGATTATGACATCCGGCTGATTACGATGAAACCGGTCCGCGCGTATGTATCGGTTGTCAAACCGTCTTTGGCGTGGAGCCATTCCGCCCCGCCGTATGAATGGCACAGTTGGGATATTTTTAAGGCACTGGAGCTGCTTCGCAAATCCAATCCATCGCTGTATGAGTGGTTCTCGACGCCGATCGTTTACGCAAAGGACGATTTCTTTTACACGAAAATGAAGGAAATGATTGGTAAACATTACTCATTACGAGTTTTGGCCCATCATTACCATTGGCTGGCAATAAAAAATATTCATACTCTCACAAAAAAAGAAATGGAGCGAAATGCATATATAAAAACGTATGTACAGGCGCTGCGCGGCGCGCTTATGTTTCGCTGGATCGTGCGCCGCGGTACGCTGCCGCCGCTTCCGCTTGCGGAATTGGTCGACGGGGACGCGTCGCTACGCGAGCTTGTAGAGCGGCTGAAGCTGGCCAAACAAGGAGAACAGACAGATGTTCGCCTGTTTGCGCCGGAAACAGTAGAATCGCTTCTTGACGTTGATTTGTCGGTCATTGAAACGCTGCCGGCGGGGGAGCCGCTCGATGTCCGCATGCTTGATGAGTTGGCATGGACGCTATTAGGCGTATAAAAAGGGGAGATGGGATGAATCGGTTTCACGCGTGCGCCACGTGCATTCATTACGGAATGCAAAAGACGAAAAAAGGACTTTATACGTATTGTCAGCGGCTTGGCTATGAAACGAAGCCGTATTACCAATTCAACTGCTGGACGCCAAAGCCCAAGGTGCGAAAGCTAATGGAAAAAGAAATGCGAAAGGAAGATCATTATGACTGAAGTGCACCAAGCGATTACCGCCCATTTGCAAAAGCAGCATGCCATCCTTAAGCGGTTTGCCGAACTCGAACAAGAGCGGGAGCGCTATATTGAGGAAGCCGTGATGCTTTGCCAAAACGGGCAGCCGTTTACAGTCGAAAAAATTAACGCGGTGACTAAAAAGATAAACGAACTGGCAAAACAAGGGACAGTACCGGTGCGGAAATATGTGACGGCAGAAATGGTCAAGGAGTATGTGGAGCGCAGCAAAAAGTAGGGGGGAAGCAAAATGAAGCATATCGTTTCACAAGCATGGCTGGCGGAGCGGCTTAACAAGGAAGATGTCCGCATCATCGACTGCCGCTTTTATTTAAACGACCCAAAGCGCGGATTGGCGGAATATATCGAAGACCATATTCCTGGCGCTCTCTATTTTGACTTAGAAAAAGATTTGTCGGCGCCGGTTTCCAACCATGGCGGCCGCCATCCGCTTCCATCTGTGGAAGAAGTGGCGGAAAAATTAGGTGCGGCCGGCATTGATGAAACGGTGACGGTCGTAGCCTATGACGATCAAGACGGAGCGATGGCCGCGCGGTGCTGGTGGCTGCTTCGCTATCTTGGGCATGAGCGCGTCTATGTCCTCGATGGGAACTATACACAATGGAAAGAAAAAGGCTATCCTGTCACCGCCGAAATTCCGGCAGTACCGCCGCGTTCGTTTCAGCCGCGCCTGCAGCCGTCGTGGCTGGCGACCGTTGATGATGTGCGCCGCGCCGTCCGCAAAGGTTCAGCCGTTTTGATTGATTCACGCGAATGGAAGCGCTACGCGGGAATTGAAGAACCGATCGACCTTGTTGCCGGCCACATTCCGGGAGCGGTTCATATGTTTTGGAAAGATGGGATAATGGATGGCGGATATTGGAAAAATCCGAAACAACAGGCGCAGCGTTTTGCTTTCCTTCGCAAAGACGCCCCGATTATCGTATACTGCGGTTCAGGGGTAACGGCATGTCCAAACGTGCTTGCCTTAAAAGAAGCGGGCTATACAAATGTCCGTTTATATGCCGGAAGCTGGAGCGACTGGATTTCGTATCCGGATCATCCGATTGCGTTAGGAGAAAAATAGCAGTATATTTGTTGCTTGCGGGCCGATACTATGGATGTACCCCTGTTACAAAAAGGAGGGACTTCACATGGGCCGTACCAAACTTGGCAATGCCAATGCACAGCGAAACAATAACGCCAAACAAAAAAACGGATTTAATCAAGAATGGAATAGCGAATTTGCTTCCTATGCCGAGGTAGAAACGAAAAAAATGAAAAACGAACATAAAAATATCCGCTGAGCGGAAAGGGGCGTCTGATTGGACACCCCTTTTGCTTTTTTTCTGTGCCGTTTTATGTTTAAATAAAACGTAGCAAGGGCGTGTTGACGGATGCAATGTTCTACCTCGTTTACTTATTTGGATGAAAAACAAGGTCGTGTTTCACCGGAGGAGAATGAAATAAGCTTGAAGCAGGAGGGAAATAATAGATGAGGAAATTTATTGCCATTCTATTACTGCTCGCCGTTACCGGGTACGGCATTTGGAATGCGCTCGCGGCAGAAAAAACAAAAAAAGTTGGTCTATCGGTCGGGGATGTTGCTCCCGATTTTGCTTTGCAGACGTTGACCGGTGAAACGGTGCATTTATCTGATTTCCGTGGGAAGCCAGTCATCGTCAACTTTTGGACGACTTGGTGCCCGCCGTGCAAAAAAGAAATGCCCGATATAGAAAAGTTTTATCAACATTACCATTCTGAAGTAGGCTTGCTTGCCGTTCATTTAACATCGCAAGATACGGTCGAAAATGTAAAAAACTTTATCAACGACTATCAATTATCATTTCCAGTGGTGCTGGATAAAAAACAAAAAGTATTAAAAAAATATCATATTCAAACGATTCCGACATCGTATATTATTGATGGCAATGGGGTAATCCGGAAAAAAGTGATCGGCCCGATGACGTATAAGCAGATGGAAGAAATCACTGGGCCGCTCCGCCAATAAAAGCATCTTTCAAGCGAAAGGTGCTTTTTATTGTGGAAAAAGTAAAAGTTAACAGGTATTTTTCAAAAAGTTGTAATAATTTTTATCTTTTTTGGGAATGAATGAAATTAAAATAAGAAGTGAGAGGAGGGTTAAATGATGAGAAGAACCCGAAAAATAACATTTCAAGAATTAATTATGGAAAATAAACGCCAATTATTAAATGACCGCGAAGCAATGGAGAAAATCGAAAAAAAATTGGAAGAACGCATGCTTAAAAAAGCAGAATAAGCCATGCATAGCGGTCATCCGCGCGGACAGACTAGATGGTGAGGAGGCGAGGTTCATGAGCAATCCGAGAGGAAACCCAAAATATTTCAATCCGAACCATCTAGGCACACAGCCTCGTGCTGCTGGAGGAAATAAAGGGAAACAAATGCAAGACCAATCCGGACAACATGCTCAAGTAATTCAAACAAAAGGCGAATAATCGATTGTTCATATAAAGCATAAACATCGAATAACAAGCACGAAGGAGGAAGCGTGATGTCTCATCGTCCGAAACCGGATGACCGCAGCGACAACGTAGAAAAATTGCAAGATATGGTCCAAAACACGATTGAAAATATTGAAAAGGCAGAGGAAACGATGCAGTTTGCTTCCCCGGAAGAGCGGGAAAAAATACGCGAAAAAAATAAACGCCGTGAAGAGGCGATTGCGGCAATGCGTGCCGAAATTAAAGACGAAGCAGCGGCACGTGAAAACGGCTATCAATAATCATCAACTACGCGGAGTTGCCCTTTATGCTTGGGCAACTCCGTTTTTTATTATAACCTGGCAAGAAGTTTGCTTTTTTCGAAAACGATATAGAACGTCGGAAATGAAAATATGTAAAAAAAGGGGAGAAGGTCAATGGATCGAATATTAAATATGGTAAGATATAGTTGTATGCGGATGGAGGAAGAACACGGAGGGAGATAGACATGAAAATAGCCGAAAAACAAATTGAAGTGCGTTATGCGGAAACGGATCAAATGGGAGTCGTGTATCATGCCAATTATCTCGTCTGGATGGAAGTAGGACGAACGGAGCTTATTAAACAGTTAGGATTTCATTATGCCGATATGGAAAAAGAAGGAATTATTTCTCCTGTTATCGATCTGCAAGTTTCCTACAAAAAACCGCTTCATTACGGGGAAACGGCGACCGTTCGCACTTGGATTGACGCCTATGACGGCATCCGCGTCACCTATGGGTATGAAATTTTGACGCCGGATGGAGAAATAGCGGTAACGGGAAAATCGCAGCACGTTTGCGTTAAACGTGACACTTTTCGCCCGATTGTCATCCGCAAATATTTTCCTGATTGGCACGAAGCGTATGAACGGGCGAAAAAGTAAAGGAGATACATACAATGGCATTTGGTATTCGCAGGCAGGAGTTAATGGAATGGAAGGAGAAAGTAAAAAGAGGAGAAATTGCGTTTTTAACGCATTATTGGTATGATGAGCGGTTTCCGGAATACACGAGCGTGACAAAAGTAGGCTGTTCGGATATTGAAAAACTGGCAGCCTGGGGGAAACAATACGGATTGCGGAAAGAATGGATCCATCACCGCGGCGAGTTTCCCCATTTCGATCTGCTCGGGAAAACACAAAAGAAAATTTTGCAGCAAGAAGGGCTGACAGAACATTTGCAGAGGTTTCATTTATAGTCGATAAGGGGAGAGGAAAAAGATGGATTTGACGAATTTAAAAGAGATTGGAAACGGAACATTACTCGAAGCATTGGGGATTGAAATTATCGAAATCGGCGAGGGACGCGTCGTCGCGACGATGCCGGTCGACCATCGTACCCATCAGCCTTTTGGGTTGCTTCACGGCGGGGCTTCCGTAGCGTTGGCGGAAACGGTGGCGAGCCTCGGCGCCTATGCGCTCGTTGATCCGGAAAAAGAAAGCGTCGTTGGCTTGGAAATCAACGCCAATCACGTCCGCGCCGTCCGCAGTGGCACTGTCACGGCGACGGGGACGGTTCTGCACCGCGGCAAAACAACGATGGTATGGGATATAAAAATCGTCGATGAACAGGAGCGGCTTGTCTGCGTTTCCCGCTGTACGATCGCCGTCATCAAAAAAAGCTAGCGTTTTTGCCAAACACGCTAGCTTTTTTACAAGAATAACTGCCACGAAAGCCCGTGACATTAGTCATCAGGATAAAGTGACTGAATGATAAAATTATTCGAATTATGTTCGTCCATGAAAGTCTTGTGGAACAAGAGGGAGTGTCTATACGAAGGTATAGACGAAGCTCTTTAGTACACAAGAACCTGCCGACTTTAGTCGTGCAGAGGTTCAGTTAATAATAAACATAGGTTCATCTGTTTCTTCATTTATGTCAACAGTGAAGTTGTGATTATCAAAATACCATATATCCTGATCTTCTACAAAAAAAGTAATTCCATCAACCGTTGTTTGTGCAACTGGCTCTATCGGATCTTCTTTTGCTATACCGAGAGAAAATCCTTTTTGTACGGTGCTGCATCCTCCGTAGCGGGCAAAGAAGCGGATAGCATCTCCTGCTTGCAAATCCAATTCTTTTTTAAACCAATCCAATGCCTTTGGTGTGATGATAATGTCCATTATTTCTCCTCCTCAACTAATATTATAAAAAACGATATCCTTATTGTAAAAAGTTTCATGAACATTTCGTGACATTTTTGATTAAACTGCTTCTCGTTGACAAAAAGTAAAGAGAGAAAACAAAATGAGGAGGGGAAAAAGTGGAGAAAAAACGTCCATTTCCTTTAAGCTACGAATCGGATGGGCTGATGGGAAAGAAAACGAAAAAACAATCCGATCATGACAGAAAAGAAAAAAAGGAACGCGATTTTTTTAACACCACGCCAGCCAGTGAATAAAGTAGCCAGTAGGCTGCTTTTTTCTTTGGTAAACTACTATACAAATACGTCATTCAACGTTATTATTAATCGAGGAGTATTTTTTTGAAAGGAGTGACGTTTTCGTATATGAGTAGTCGAAGTTCGAGCGAACCAGAGCCGGAATATAGCGGGGAGCTTTGTCTTCTTCTTTTTCGATCGTCGCAGCTACTCATCGTACGAAAGCGAGCTCCGATCGGAAAAGGAGAAGCGCAAACTTCCTCGCGGTGAAAAGGAGGAAGGATGCGTATGATGAAAATGTATTTATCGGATGTAAACGGAAAAATGAAGGAAATCGATGAAATTAAAAATGGCTGCTGGATTAATTTGGTGGCGCCAACGGAAGACGAAATCCGTTATATTGCTAATCATCTTGATATTCCAATCGACTCGATCACAGACGCGCTTGATGATGAGGAACGTTCACGTGTAGAAAAAGAAGATAATCACGTATTGATTATCGTTGATATTCCGATTCCCGCAAATGATGAAGTTGATGGTCCAATGTATGAAACGATTCCGATCGGCATGATTATTACGAATACGTGCTTTATAACAGTTTGTCTACAGCAAAACCCGATCTTCGAGGAGTTTTCGAAAAACAAAATTAAAAACTTTTACACGTTCATGAAGACGCGTTTTGCTTTGCAAATGTTATATGTGATTTCTACTTATTATTTGCGCTATTTAAAACAAATTAACCGGAGAACGAGCGAAATTGAAAAAGAATTGCATCAGTCGATGAAAAATAAAGAATTGTTTTCGCTCCTCAGCATGGAAAAAAGCTTAGTCTACTTTATGACATCGCTGAAGGCGAACAATATTGTCATGGAGCGGCTGCTACGCCTGAATTATTTGCGCATGTATGAAGATGATCAAGATTTGCTACAAGATGTCATTATTGAAAATAAACAAGCGATTGAAATGGCGGAAGTATACAGCAGCATTTTAAGCGGAACGATGAACGCGTTTGCTTCGGTCATTTCGAATAACTTAAATATTGTAATGAAGTTTTTAACAGCGATTACGATTGTGATTTCCTTGCCGACGATGGTCGCGAGCTTCTACGGCATGAACGTGCCGATTCCGTATCAGCATTCGCCGTATGCATTTATGGTGGCGATGATGATTGCTGCTTCGTTGTCAACTATTACCGCGCTTATTTTCTGGAAAAAACGATATTTTTAACCGCCAAAAGGGCTGCCTGTTATGTGTCAGGCAGCCCTTTCTTTTTGGATGATGCCATTCCGCCGGAAAGCACAAATTTCATCGCTTCTTCCGGCTTCATATCAATGACCTCTACTTGTTCTTTTGGGACTAAAAAAGTGATGCCTGCCACTTGAAACGTCTGGGGAACGTAGACGGCAACGTGGTCTTTGAGCGGATCGAGCCAGCTTTCCACTTCCTCGGATGTAATGAAGCCGATGCATTTCAGTTCCGTTTTTGGCAAGGTGACGAGCACAACTTTGGAAAAAGACCGTTTTTCGCCGACAAACGAAGAAACGGTATCTTTAATGACGGAATAAACGGTTTTAATGAGCGGAATGCTTTCTAGCAACCGGTCAAGAAGACGAATAATTCGGCCGCTAATATATTGCGTCGACAGCCAGCCGCAGACGGTGATAAGAACGATCGTACATAAAATGCCGATCCCTGGTATGTAATCGTCTTGCAAGTACGGACGCACATACTTGCCAAGCAGCCCGTCTAAAAAGGCGAAAACTTTATAGCATACGTACACCGCTAAAATAATTGGAACAATCGTGATGACGCCGTTGACAAAATTTTTTACGAAAAACCGCATTGATTTCCTCCTCTCTTTTTTGCTACTTTATCAACTTATCAGTTTTTGTCTGTAAAAACAAGATAGTAAAATAACGAACATTATTTATATATCATTTATAGAAAGTTCGTATTTTATATTGACGAGTAGGAAAATAATTGATATAGTTACAAATGGAATATGGGAAGTGGGGGATTGACAGATGAAGAGCCATTACGATGTCATTGTCGTCGGCGCAGGCCCGGCAGGCATTTTTACTTGTTATGAATTAACGTTGAAACTTCCAGGGGCGAACGTCCTGTTAATTGATAAAGGACACGATATATACAAGCGTAATTGTCCGATTCTTCAGAAAAAGATTGAAAAGTGCCCGCCGCCAGCCGGCAAAAAAGATTACGCTGGCTGCGTGCCGGCATGTTCGATCACGAACGGCTTCGGCGGGGCCGGAGCCTATTCGGACGGCAAATTTAATATCACTAGTGAATTCGGAGGCTGGATGACCGATTATTTGCCGGCGTCCACTGTGCTGGAATTGATCCGTTATGTCGATGAAATTAACTTAAAACACGGGGCGACGACATCGATTACCGATCCAATGACAGAAAAAGTGAAAGAAATTGAGCGCCGCGCTTACGCCGCTGGGCTGAAGCTTTTGCGCGCCTATGTCCGCCATTTGGGGACGGAGCAAAACTTAGAAATTTTAAAAAGCATTTTTGAATATTTACATGAGCGGATTGATATGCGTTTTAAAACGGAAGTGGATGATATTATTACGGAAAAAACGAACGATGGGCATCGCGTGACAGGTGTAATCCTGAAAAACGGCGAAACGCTGACGGCGGAGAAAGTCGTCATCGCACCGGGGCGCGACGGCTCGGTGTGGCTGAGCAAAATATTGCGGAAACGCCGCTTGCGCATGATCAACAATCAAGTCGACATTGGCGTGCGTGTCGAAACATCAAACATTGTCATGGAAGAGATTAATGAACATTTGTACGAAGGAAAATTTATTTTCAACACGTCGGTCGGGACGCAAGTGCGCACGTTTTGCAGCAATCCGTCAGGGCACGTTGTTGTTGAGAACCATTCCGGCATTATGCTCGCAAACGGCCACGCTTATAAAGATCCGAAACTTGGCAGCAACAACACCAATTTTGCGCTTCTTGTATCACACAAATTTTCCGACCCGTTTGATAAGCCGAACGAATACGCACATGAAATTTCGCGGCTCGCTAACGCTTTATCGAACGGCGGCATCATCGTGCAAAAATACGGCGACATTTTAAAAGGCAGACGTTCTACGGAAAAACGGATCAAAGAAGGATTTATCGAACCGACATTGAAAGAAGCGGTGCCCGGTGATTTAGGGCTTGTGCTTCCATACAATACGATGAAAAGCTTAATCGAAATGACAGAGGCGCTGAACCACGTCACACCGGGGCTCGCTTCGGAACATACGCTCTTTTACGGTGTCGAAGCGAAGTTTTATTCAGCGCGCCCGAAATTAAACGACCGGTTTGAGACGGAAATTTCCGGCTTGTACGTCGGCGGCGACGGCGCCGGCATTACGCGCGGCCTCGCTCAAGCGAGCGCCTGCGGCGTATGGATCGCCCGCGATATCGTAGAAAAATTAACAAAATAATAGTAAAGGATATGCTGTCCCGCATGGACGCATATCCTTTTTTATACGATCGTTCGTTTGCTCGAACAACCACTTTAGGAGAAGGAGGGAAATGAAATGTTGAATAAGGCGATAAAACTGATCGAAGCAATATAAAGTATGGAATTAATAGTTAACCTTAATAAAATTTCAGTTGACAATTTAACTCCCCTTTCGCTACGATAAATGTAACGATGTGGAAAGGGGAGAGGAAAAATGGCAAATTGGCTGGAATTAGCCGATCGCGTGTTGGAAGGCTACGAACTGACCGATGAAGAAGCGCTGGCGATTTTAGACTGTCCGGATGAAGAGCTGCTGCTGTTGTTGCAAGGGGCGTATCGCATTCGTCGCACGTATTACGGCAACAAAGTGAAACTTAACATGATCATTAACGCCAAATCGGGGCTGTGCCCGGAAAACTGTGGATATTGCTCCCAGTCCGCCGTTTCAACGGCGCCGGTGAAAACCTATAAAATGGTCGATAAAGAAACGCTCCTGCGCGGCGCGGAAGAAGCATACCGCCTGCGCATTGGCACGTACTGCATTGTCGCGAGCGGCCGCGGTCCGAGCGAAAAAGAAATCGATACCGTCGTTTCCGCGGTCAAAGAAATTAAGGAGCGGTTTGGGCTAAAAGTTTGCGCTTGCCTTGGCATTTTAAAGCCAGAACAAGCGGCGCGCCTCAAAGAAGCGGGAGTCGACCGCTATAACCATAACATTAATACGTCGAAAGAACATCATCCGAACATTACGACTTCCCATACATACGATGATCGTGTGCAAACGGTGGAAACAGTGAAAGAAGCGGGCATTTCTCCATGTTCGGGCGTCATTATCGGCATGAAAGAAACAAAACAAGATGTGGTGAATATGGCGCGGAGCTTGCGTGTTCTTGATGCTGATTCGATCCCAGTCAACTTTTTGAATGCGATTGATGGGACGCCGCTTGAAGGAACGAATGAATTGGATCCGCGCTACTGCTTGAAAGTGCTGGCTTTGTTCCGCTACATGAACCCGACGAAAGAAATCCGCATCGCCGGCGGGCGTGAAGTCAATTTGCGCTCGCTGCAGCCGCTCGGCTTATATGCGGCTAACTCGATTTTTGTCGGTGATTATTTGACAACAGCCGGTCAAGAGAAATCGGCTGATTATCAAATCCTCGAAGATCTCGGCTTTGAAATTGATTTTTCTGCAGAAGAGCAAACGATTTGCTCCTAGTTTATCAATGCTGTCTCCTGTATATGGAGACAGCGTTTTTTTATGCATGAATAGGAACAAGCAGCAGACAATAAAAGATAAAAGCGATAATCGGGAGTGAAACAACATGTATGAATGCATTATTATCGGGGGAGGAATTGCTGGATTGCAGGCGGCGATTCAACTCGGCCGCTACCGTCACCGCGTTTTGGTAATTGACGCCAATAACGGCCGTTCTACCCTTTGCCGTGCGTACCATAACGTGCTTGGCTGGCCGGACGGGGTAAGCGGGGAGATGCTGCGTGCGCTTGGAAGAAAGCAGGCGGAACAATACGGCGTGCATTTTGCCGATGATGAAGTAATCGCCGCCGAGAAAAAAGGCAACGTATTTGTTTTGTTCGGAAAAAGCGGAAATACATATGAAAGCGAGCGCCTGCTGTTTGCAACAGGGGTAAAAGACCGGATTCCGCCGATTCCAAATCTGATTCCATGTTTAGGGACAAGCGTTTACGTGTGCCCGGACTGCGACGGATATGAAGTCACCAATAAAAAAGTGATCGTGCTTGGCGCGGGCACTGCCGGGGCCAATATGGCCATAACGCTGTTATATTGGACGAAAGACATTATTTATATTAATCACGACGGCGAAGAGCTATCAGCAACATGGCAGAAACAGCTGCAGGAGAAAGGGATTCGTTACCTTCGCGAGCCGATTGCATCCGTGCTCGTCAAGGAAGGTCCAGAGTTTTCCGGTGTCCGCCTGCAAAACGGCAACGAAATTTTCGCGGAGCGCGGTTTTATTGCCTTTGGCCATAACAAAGTCAATACGGATTTAGCAAAACAGCTTGGCGTAGAGCGATTAGAAAATAAACACATTCCGACTAATCCGCGCACGAAACAAACCAATGTCCCTAACATTTGGGCGGCGGGCGACATCGGCGTTCATTCCGAACAAGTAACGATCGCCATGGGCGAAGGCGCACAAGCGGCAATATGGATTCATAAAAGCATTATTGCGCAACAATGAGGAAAAAAAGCAATGAAAGCGTCTTTTTTATCATTTTTTCTCATGAAAACGATTTCTAGTGCGTACTATTTCAATACAAAGAAGAGTTAGAAACGGGAAGGAGTGGTATTCCTAATTTTTTCTAGAAAAAATGCTTCACAAAATGAAAAAAACTCATTAAAATGACAACAAAGAAATAGGAAGGAAGAGGATGGGGAAAGATGGCAAGATCATTTTATCGTTATTTATTGAAATTCCGTGACGGCAAAAGAGAAGACCCGTTTGTGCGCTTTGCCAATGGAGCGTATTATGATCATAGTTTTCCGAAATCATCGGCAGATTATGACGAAATTAGCCAGTATTTGGAGCTAAACGGTGATTATTTAGACAGCATGATCGTATTTGATGAGCTTTGGGAACAATTTATACAGGAGGCATAATATTGCTTCCGCCCTTTCGTGAAAGCGCTGTCATATGTTTTTCCGCGGCGCTTAAGGTGTCCACTCATTGGTATATGCATATAATGTATTATCACTGCTTTAGGTGGGGGGATATGAATGAGTGGCCCAAAGCGCCCAAAATTTTCGGTCGGGGATATTGTCGTAAACACACTGTACGGAACGGTTGGCACGATTACCGACATTCAACAAATCAATGATACATTTTTATATGAAATTAACCATAGCCGCAGCTTATTTATGGAACATATGTTAGTATTGTTATCCGACTTTGACGGCGATTTATGGATTACAGAAGAAATAGAAGTGGAGCTGCCGTTTTTCTTGGGTGAAATTGTCCGCGTCCGCGACTACGGCGACCATTTATTTAAAGTGGTTGGAGTGCGCACGGAAATTTACCGTTATCATGGGGAGGGATGGGAAGAAACGATCTATGAATTACAACGGTTAATCGACGGCTGGGAAATTGAAGTCCATATGGAAGATATGATCCCGCTAGCGGATGATGAAGAAACTTCTATTATTCTCATACAAGATATTGTTCTATCTGCACCAATGAAAACATATGCTCTTCTTTCTTCTGCGGAAGAGGCGGCAAAGTTGCCATCTATTGATGAGCTGCTTGATATGTATAACGATTACAAATTCCTATATGAATGGTTTCACGATGAACAGTATAAACAGATGATGGAAACGGTTGTAAAACGTTTACAAATGATGGCTAATTACCATAATAGAAATTGATATAAAATAAACAGGAAGTAAGGAATCCCGGCAACCATCACTATGACTGCCAAACCGTTTACAACTGTTTCCATTATTTTATCTGCCATTGTCTGCTTGTCCATGTTCAATTCCCCCGTGATCGTTTTTGTTACTACATATATGGCCAAGCCGGGAAAAATAGTACATCGATAAGGAATTTTGTTTGACATAAAACGGTACAATGTTACATACAACATTACAAAGGGGGCGAGAGGTCGTGAAGGAAATCGAAGTGGTCATTGATACGGAGGAAATTGCTGAATTTTTTTATCATGAATTGATCCGCCGCGGTTTTGTGCCAACGCAGACGGAATTGGAGGAGCTGGCCGATATTACGTTTGATTATTTGCTGGAAAAATGCATTATTGACGAGGAGCTGGACATAGAAGACGACGAGTAATGCCACTCGTCGTTTTTTATTGGACAGCGATTGCTGCTGTTCGCATCATCTCCACGTTATGCATATAATTGGCGGTTATATCTTTATGTTTGACGGCAGGAATGGTTTCCATCATTTGAATAATCGTTTTGTCGGTAAACCAGTCGCGGCGGTCGGAAAACGAATGAAAAATATCCGGCCAAACCGCCTCTAAACGTGGGCTGTAAATGCGTGACGAATCCGTTGCTTCGGCGGAGAAACATTGCGGCCAAAAGTCTGCCCGCGAGCCGGTATGGGCCACTTCACGGGCAAATTGATATGCCCGCTTTGTGAGCCGTTTTTCGAAAAACAACATACTGTAAAGCGTTTTACCGATATGAATGCGGTGATGGACATCGGCAAAATCGCGAACAGTTGTGCCGGCAAGACGAACGCGGCGCCCCGCTTTATAAGGAATGAGCACATCGTTAAAGCCAAGCCATTGCTCAGCAATAAACGGCATGGTCGAAAGCACGTGCGTTTGGAAAAATGGATTTTCGATGACGCGCTTTTGAATATATTGCTGTTCGTTAATAATTAACGCCACGGTGATGACCGGCGCATCTTTCGTTTCCCAAAAATATTCCCAAAAGGGCTTCATAAAGGATGATACAGCAAAACAAGGAAGCAAATGGAATAGTGGTTTTTTCTTTTGTTTGCTTTCTTCATACAGCAAAAGCTGCGGATAGGCGTCACGAAAAATAAGCGCATTTGCTCTTTCTAAAAATAAAAAGAACGGGTTGATCTGCTTTTCGGGAAGAAGGCGGGGAATGACACTTCCACGTAAATCGGTCATATTCCATCCGCCGTTTCGTGAAACGATATGTGCCAAAAATGCCCAATGCACTTCAGGATGAGCCTGAAAAAAATTAAAATAGGCTGCCGTCCGCGTAATATTATTGCGATTATATTTCGCCGTTTTTTGGCGAATGGAGCTGACGATTTGCCGCTCTTCATCGGTGAGGCTGATCGAAGGCGGCGGATTTTCCCAGCGGCGAGCAAGGTCGAGCAAAAGATGTGAAGAAGCGATCGGGATGTGATGGCGGTATAAAAAAGAACGATAGATGTATTGGATTGGATGGATCATTTGCAGGAACGTGCGAATTTGGATAATTCAGTTC
Source organism: Parageobacillus sp. NEAU-HV-2 (assembly GCF_059115485.1). Classification (NCBI taxonomy): domain Bacteria; kingdom Bacillati; phylum Bacillota; class Bacilli; order Caryophanales; family Anoxybacillaceae; genus Parageobacillus; species Parageobacillus sp. NEAU-HV-2. The sequence goes on along the minus strand of NZ_JBXUJJ010000003.1, from coordinate 180,851 downwards.
TCCTCCTTTGCTAGCACATCTTGTATTTTCATTTTTTCCGTTCGATCATCATTTATTCGGGCGCAGCCAATCCATGCCTCTAGCAAATCCTAACAGTTTGGAATAAGATGTTTGCCAAAAAGCAGAACCGGTACTGACCAAAGCAGCATACCATTTCAGGCGTGTTGATTGACCAACAAGAATCAATGTTTCGGCAGGCCAGTGCTTGCCGACTGGGCATGCGGCACGCAGAAAAGCCAGGCGCATCTGCTATTTTAGCCGGATATATCGGCTTTGTGAAATTTCAACAAATGGATCATCAACACTCATGATACCATTCGACAAAACAACAGCAATTTTGCTAAAGGAATCGACATGGCTAATCACAAATATTATGGAATAAATACTAACATTTGTCTGGCAAAAGGAGAGTGGAACGATGGTACGTTTATTGATGAAAAAAATGCTTCATGTCCATCGCGCTTATGATGTCACCATTTTTCAGACGCCGCATTTTGGCCAAACAAAAGGATATCGGCAAGTATATAGGCTGACGGTGAAAGCATCAAGCCACCATGAAGCATTGTCCTATCTTTATCGTATGTTTAACGTAGCGGATTTAATGCCCGAAGATTATCATGCCCGTTTTATGGGTACCGGAGATATTGTACTTATTGATGAAGGAATAAAGGGACAAGTGTACTACAGGCTATGTCCAGAAGGGTGGAGAAAAATCAATCGCCTTCATGTTTGCTGATTAAAAATTCAAAAAATTCTACACAAAGAAGAATAGATAATGGTATAATGGAGAAAAAAGTCGAATAGTTTGTGCGAATTTTGGAAACGGATAATAACGGAAAGGGGGGGACGATTATTTGGAACGCAACAAGAAGGAGCACGATTACCCAACAATAGCGCCGGGAATAGATGACGACGAAGAGCTGAACGAAAAAGCGACGAAAGAAGAAATGGCTCGCGGGGAGTATACAAAAGTGGTGACACTGTCTTTTGATGAAGTGGACCCATCAACATGAAAACCCTTGTTATTGCACAAGGGTTTCCATTTATGATTTTTTACGTAGTGAAGCCTTATTTATGACTCTGGGTTGTCATGATGCCCTGGTCCGTTTTTCCGTCCTCCTGTGGCAGAGTATTCTTTCGCATGTGCCGCATCCTCTGCGATTAGTGCTTCCTTCGGAATATGGTTATTCTTTTTTTGTCCGTTAATACGGTTGCGATGTTTTTTACCCATAAACAGTTTCCTCCTTGTTTACAAAAGTATATAGCTACTTCACCCCGTGACTCGAGCCATCGGATGAAGTGGAAAACGGTTCTGAACTGGTCCAAAGGGCGCTAAACACCAGTGTTTACCATGATCCTTGACGGAACAAGAACGAGTGCCTGCACACACGAATAGGAAAAGCTCTTTAGTACGCCAGAACTTGCCGACTTTCGTCGTGCAGAAGTTCGATATGGTCACTGTTAGTTTGCGCAGCAAAAAGCGGTTCATTGATGGGAAATTTTTACGGTAAAGCGTGAAGGGGAAGGGGAATCGAGGATGGCCGCACTTTTTATTTCCATGTTGCTTTGCGTAAGCTCTATTGCTGTTTTGTTATTGGTAAAGGAACAAATAGAAAGAATGTTTTTTCGTTGGAAAGACGTACTTTTCCTGCATGTGATCAATGTACTTGTTGCCGGGTTTATGGTCGCCGTTTCTTATTATAAATTAAGCAATATAGAACTCCATTTGTCTACGATGGCATCTACCCGGCAGTTTTTGTATGTGTTTATCGGAGCGCTGGAACTTGTCCTTCCTATCTACCTGCTCGGCTGCTGGCTTATTCGGAAACAGAAGGGGCGGGAGAAAAAGTATACGCGTAGCAAAGATAAAAAAGTACTGTATATTAACGAGAAATATTTAGCGCGCCGCCGTGACCATAATGATTATCATTCAAAAACGTCTTAAAAAGGGAGAAAGGCTCTCCCTTTTTAAAACTTTGTTTTTTCTTTTTTCGACGTGGACGGCTGGTTGTTGGAGCGAGAAGACGGATTTGTTTTGTTTGCGTATTCGACAGCTTGTTCGAGCTTCTTTTTCATTCGTATGTCCCTCCTTGTCCGATCGTTGGTGAAACCAAAATGGGGGAAGGTGCATACACAGTATGCCCATCACAATTATTTTTTACATATAATGATTACTGCCATTTTCAACAAATATATGGTATGATAAGAAAGGTATAAAATGCGGCGCTGAAAAGGCGAATAGGAGGTATATACATTGAGCGTACATATCGAGGCAAAACATGGGGAAATTGCCGATAAAATTTTGCTTCCGGGCGACCCGCTTCGCGCGCAATATATCGCAGAAACATTTTTAGAAGGGGCGGTATGCTACAACCGTGTGCGCGGCATGCTTGGGTTTACCGGTACATATAAAGGGCACCGTATTTCTGTACAAGGAACGGGAATGGGAGTTCCTTCTATTTCTATTTATGTCAATGAACTGATTCAAAGCTATGATGTGCAAACATTAATTCGTGTCGGAACGTGCGGAGCGATTCAAAAAGACGTGAACGTTCGCGATGTCATTTTAGCGATGAGCGCGTCCACGGACTCGAATATGAACCGCTTGATTTTCCGCGGACGCGATTATGCACCGACGGCGAATTTTGAACTGTTACGTACGGCGTATGAAGTCGGTGTCGAAAAAGGGCTTGCCTTAAAGGTGGGCAATGTGTTTACCGCCGATATGTTTTATAATGATGAGCCGAATTGGGAGACGTGGGCACGCTACGGCGTGTTGGCGGTCGAAATGGAAACGGCGGCCTTATATACGTTGGCGGCAAAATTCGGCCGTAGAGCGCTGTCGGTATTAACGGTCAGTGACCACATTTTGACAGGGGAAGAAACGACAGCACAAGAACGGCAAACGACATTTAATGAAATGATTGAAGTGGCGTTGGAAACAGCGATTCGCGCTGAAGCATGAATCGCCTAAAGATGCCGTCCTTTGCCGATGTGCGGCACCCGCTTCGTCGTTGCCGCGATTTTCTTGCGAAAAGGGAAGGACGGTATTTGCCGTATATTGATTAGGAAGAAAAGGTGAAATGATGAAACAGCTATGTCGAGCAATAATCGTTTTATCACTTGTTTTTTTCAGCGGGTGCAGCCAGCCAAACGGTGCGCCTGACGGACAGGAAAAAAATTTGCCGAATGCAGGAGAAAATGATGCATCCCATCCGCAAAACAAGAATAATAGCGGGAAGGAAACGGTTGAAAACATAGAGGCGCCGCCGACGAACGAAAATAAAAACGCGCCGAAGACAGAGGAACCAACCGATCCGGAATTATGGCTGGAAGCGAAATATTGGAATATTGTCGAAGTGCATAATGGCATGAAAGTCATTATGAACCCAGACAATATACTGGCGCTTGTCAATAAGGAACAATCGCTTCCCGCGACGTATAAGCCGAATGATTTAGTTGTGCCGCGCGTGCCGTTTTCTTTTGCGGAAAAAAATGTAGACAAACGGTATATGCGGGCGGAAGCGGCAGCCGCATTGGAAGCGTTATTTGCCGCGGCACGCAAAGAGGGAATCGAGCTGGTAGCCGCATCCGGATATCGCTCCTATGAGCGGCAACAAGCGATCTTTACGGAAGAAGTCAAAGAAAAAGGAAGAGAAAAAGCTGTTCAAGCCGTTGCGCTGCCGGGGCAAAGCGAGCATCAGACCGGATTGGCAATGGATATTACAAGTCCGTCGGTCGGCTATGCGTTGACAACAGCGTTTGGAGAAACGAAGGAAGGGAAATGGGTGGCTCAACATGCCCATGAATATGGTTTTATTATCCGCTATCCGAAAGGAAAAGAAGCGGTGACCGGATACCAGTATGAACCATGGCATCTTCGTTATGTCGGCAAAAAAGCGGCGAAAGTCATATTTGAAAGAAACATAACGCTTGAAGAATATTTTCGCATTGTTAGAAAGATGTAAAAGGGCGATACAAAAGGTAAGATATAACTAAGACCAAAAAATGCCTTCTTTCATGTTGTAAAACATGGAAGGAGGTGTTTTTATTTTGGCCAAAACAAAAACGAAAAAATATACGAACAAACATTCTGACAAACCTTTCACTATTGACGATGCCCGAAATTTTGTATTAAAAGTAAAAAAACTTGAAGGCTGCACGGAATCAACGTTAAGAAATAAAAAAAGAGTTCATTCACATTTATTCAGGCATATGGCAAGTGGGTTATTTTTGCCTCAATGCAGATTTAAAATCTAAATTTTCTAATTATTAAATTCAGATGTATTACTTTTCTTATTATTCTTAAGATGGTAAAATTTAACTTGCAAATGATTAATTTAGCAGATGATTCGGAATATAAAGCGAGGGCATAAAATACAATTTGGGGAAGATAAGATGTGTCTGAAACAAAAGAAATTTTACCAATAACTATTTATCTAAATCAAAAAATAGTGTTTGATTTGTTGGCTGTAATTGATGATGGTTTTTCTCAAGTAACGAAATTAAATATCTCTAATCAAGAAGGAAAAAAGAATGGAGTAGATGGTAGTGCGGAAATTGGAATAAGTAATGCATTTGGATTATGTGGAGTTAAATCAAAGATAAATGCAAGAAAAGAAGCAAAGTCAGAAGAAAAAGTTCACACTCCAACGTCTCTTGTAAGAAGCTAAGTTCTTTTTTTATTGAGGGGGGGACAGAAGGTATGGAATTTTTGGAGTTGAAAACTAAAAATGAATTTCTAGCATCATATCCTGTGATTACAGATTTTTGCCCGGAATTAAGCCAAATTGAGTACCTGGATTACATTCAAGAAATGATAAACGATGGATATCGCCTTTTTTCTCTAAAAATAGAGAAGAAAATTGTTACGGTTGCCATCGTTGCAATTCGAACGGATTTGTCAAATGGACGACATTTATGGATTTCTGAACTTGTAACATCATCCTTAGAACGATCGAAGGGTTATGGAAAAGTAATGATGAACCATTTAAAAGAATTTGCTATAGAGCAAAAATGTAAAAAGATTATTCTTTATTCAGGTTTAGCCCGACATCGGGCCCATCATTTTTGGGAAAAACATATGGGATTTGAGAAACGTGGTCTTGTGTTTAAACTTGACATATAGATAGAAGCTCTAACTTTGTGGATATATCCACAAAGTTAGAGCCTCAGCTTGTCGACTTTGTCGACAAGCTGAAATGGATTGCTTCTTTGAAAGCAATCCATTTTTTATATATTATTACCAAAACAAACCGATTAAAGCGATGGCGACGATGGCAGCGAGGGCGATTCTAGCACCCCATCCCCACCCCCATCCCCACCCCCATCCCCAGCCGGCGAAGGCGTAGCCAAATCCGCCGAGGTTGCGTGGGCCGACCGGCGCAATATAAACGTGGGTTGGAGTGACATGGGTGATCCGTCCTACATGGACGTTTCCAAATTTATCATGGATCCGTACAACTCGACCGCGGTAGCGGCAACAAACATGGTACCAATGCGGCGACATTTATCCCCCTCCTTTGTAAATGTTACACTCACAGTGTACGTAGGGGAAGATGGACACGTCTGTACCAATGACTATTTTTGATAAGAAAATACACAATAACCGAGCTGATCGCCATATTGTTTCGTCATTTGTCGGCAGGTTTCGATCATTTTTAATATCGGCAAGGACATATTGGCCGTAATGAGAAATAGGGGTTGCGCGGCAGTGGGCTGACTAGCCGACGAATACGTTATGTCAATATGCTGGAATTTTTTTCTGCAATTCGTTTTCCTATTCTTGGTTGGTATGCAAATGGAGAAAACCGTAAAAGGCGATGATTTTTTGCTTTTCTTTACCGTACGAAGTTTTACAGCAATTTGCCTTTATTCAAAAAAGTTATCTGAGTCGGAAAAAATTTGCCTGTCTCTATACTCCTTCCGCTAGTCAACTTTCTTGCTGTAGACTTACACGATTTTTTGCTGGTACACTGATAAATGCAGAAATGATAACTAGGTTGGTGAAGTGTGTGGAAAGAAAAGGTAACGCAGAAGCGGGAGCTTTCATTAGCATCGTTGTCTACATAGCCTTAGCCGTCAGCAAACTGCTTGTTGGTTCCATTGCCCATTCCGATGGGGTAAAAGCGGACGGGTGGAATAATTTGAGCGACATCATTGCTTCCGCTGCCGTTTATATCGGGATGAAAATTGCGAAAAAGCCACGCGACCACAATCATCCATACGGCCATTCGCGGGCGGAAAATATTTCTTCTTTAATTGCGGCGTTTATGATGATGTCCATCGGCATCGATGTTATGGCGGAAGGAGCAGCGGCGCTGTTCCGGCCGGAAAAGAGGGAAAGCGCGCCGGAATTGCTTGCTATGCTTGTTGCCGTTGCCTCCGCTTTTGTGATGCTATTTGTCTATTCTTTTAATAAGCGGCTGGCGAAGCGAACCAATAGCCAGGCGCTTGCCGCCGTCGCAAAAGACAACTTGTCCGATGCGCTTGTCAGCATTGGAACGGTCGTCGGCATCGCAGGCGCGCAATTCAAGCTTCTATGGCTGGACCCGCTGGTTGCGGCGATCATCGGAGGAATTATTTGCAAAACGGCCTGGGAAGTATTTATGGAAACATCCCATACATTAACCGATGGATTTGACGAACAAATGTTGACGGTATACAAGCATGAAATTGCCGCTATTGATGGAGTGAAAGATGTTGCCGATATAAAAGCGAGAATGCTGGGAAATGACATCGTTTTGGAAGTAACGATCCATGTCGATCCGCATTTAACTGTAGTCAAAAGCCACAAAATTGCCGACGAAGTGGAACGTTTGATGAAAAAACGCCATAACATTGAAATGACACATGTCCATATCGAACCGGACAAGATCCCTTAACCGCCTTTTTCCAAGCGGTTAAGGTTTTTTTATAAAGATGGGCAACGCTTCTGCCCATCTTTTTTCGTGAAATTGGGCGATGGCCCGACCGTGGGAGTGGGCGAATGCATATAATGGCGGTGAACAGACAAAGGAGGTGCCCGCCGTGAGCGGCATATTCGACAGAGGTCATACGATTATTGTTGTACTGTTTATTTTATTAATTATTGTCGGTTGTGCGTGTGTAATTTATTGAGGAAAGGGGGGAGAGGACGATGTGGGGCTATGGCGGATACGTGCCGCATTACTATGGCTGCGGATACGGAGGATATCGCTACGGCTTTTCCTTTGCTTTAATCGTCGTGCTGTTTATTTTGCTGATCATCGTGTTAGCGGCAATTAGATAATAGGAAAAACGCCTGCTCTTTACAGGCGTTTTTTCTTGGAAGGAAACATAAGATGGGGTTATAATGAAACGAAAGCAATAAAAGTAAAAGGAGATAGAGCAAGTGAGTCAATCGCACGAAGAAAAAATTGGAATCATCTATACGGCGTTTTCGTATTTGTTATGGGGCGTACTGCCGTTATATTGGAAACTGTTAGAAGTTCGCCCGGCTCTGGAAATTTTAGCGCATCGCATCATCTGGTCGTTTCTGTTTATGATTGGACTGCTGTGGGCTACCCGGCAGCTGAAAGCGTGGCACCATCAACTGTTCGCCATTTGCAGGCAGCCAAAATTAGTGGGGGGAATCAGCGCAGCTGCCATTTTAATCAGCGCAAACTGGTTTATATACATATGGGCGGTCAATCATGGTCATATTGTCGAGACAAGTTTAGGCTATTATATTAACCCGCTCGTGAGCGTTGTATTGGGGATGATCGTGTTAAAAGAGCGGCTTAACGTATGGCAGTGGATTTCTTTTGCGCTCGCCTGCCTCGGAGTCTGTATCATGACCTTTCAATACGGTACATTCCCATGGGTTGCGCTGTCGCTTGCCTTTTCGTTCGGATTTTACGGACTGGTAAAAAAACTGACAAGCTTCGATGCTGCCATTGGTTTGACGCTCGAGACGATGGCGGTGACACCAATTTCCTTTATTTATCTTCTACTTCTGTATAACGATGCCCCTTCTTTGCTGTCATCGGTGACAATTTGGCAAGGGGTATTGCTGCTTGGGGCTGGTCCAGCAACCGCGATCCCGCTTCTATATTTTGCAAAAGGGGCAAGACGAATTTCCCTAACGATGCTAGGTTTCTTGCAATATATCGCACCGACGATAAGCTTACTACTCGGTGTGTTTTTGTTCCATGAAGCGTTTACGAAGGCGCATGTGTATGCGTTTAGCTGCATTTGGGGGGCGCTCATCATTTTTTCTTTCGCTAAAACAAAACGAATGCAATGGTGGCATGACAAGCTGATGAAACGAAATTCACTCGGAGTGTAAAAACGGATTGGAAAAACCAGTCCGTTTTTTTGTTTTCCTAGCGGCTTGGCAAATACCCATTTTTATAAAAACATCTAACCATTTAACCGCCAGTTGAATAGTCTACTAGTACAAAAGTGAAGGAGGTGCTTTCAAATGGGTGCAGCTTACGGCGGCGGATTTGCGTTAGTCGTTGTCTTGTTCATCTTGTTGATTATTGTCGGATGTGCGTGTATTGGTGGCTGGGGGTACTAAAAACCAGTGATTTTGCACAAGGAGGTGAAGAATGATGCCATTTGGCTTATTCGGCTGGGGCGGCGGCCCTTGGGGCGGCTATGGCTACGGCGGCTACGGCTATGGCCGTGGTTCTAGCTTCGTGCTTATTGTCGTCTTGTTCATCTTGCTCATCATTGTCGGAGCAACATGGTGCTAATGGTTAACTAGTCACATCGACAAATGGGAAGAGGCTAAAGTACAGCTTCTTCCCAATATTTTTAGATAGCAAGAAAGTTAAATGATATACATGTAACTTGAGTATTTTCATTGAAGAAATTGCAGTGAAAGGGGAAGTGAAAGAGGAACTCATTCGTCACCTTTCCCGCTTGGTTATTTACAACAGATGGACGAAAGGAAGGAATGAAGCGTTGACCGCGCATATACATACTTTTAGGAACGGGAACTAGAAAAAGGGAAAATCGACCGTATACGAAAAAGCAGCGTTAAAGAAAGAAGGCTGACATCTTGAATGTATGTCAGCCTTGTTCGTTTTTGCATCCGTAGCGGCGCTGGATAGAAAGGAGGCGGAAAAAGAGAAATATCGCGCCAGCAGCAAGCCCGGAAATCAGCCCAATCCAGTAGCCAAACGCTCCTAGAGAAGTAAAGTTGGCGAGCGTGTAACCGAGCGGAAGCCCAATTCCCCAGTAGGCGACGAAGGCGGCCCAAAACGTGGCATTAACATCTTTGTAGCCGCGAAGCGCTCCTTGGATGGGAGCGGCAACTGCATCGGAAAACTGGAAGAAAATCGCATACAATAAAAATTGTGCCGTCAGCGCCAAAACATCAGGCTCATTCGTATAAATACGGGCGATATCGGCACGGAAAAAATAAAGCAAAAGCGATGTTACGACTGCCGTCGCTACCGCCATGCCGATGCCAAGATAGCTGTATTGCTTCGCATCTTGATAGCGATTCGCCCCGACCTCGAAGCCGACGGCAATGGTCAAAGCGGTCGAAATGCTGAGCGGGATCATATATAGAAACGAAGCAAAATTCATAGCGCTTTGATGGGCAGCGATCGTCGTCGTACTAAATTCGCTCATCAGCAACGTAACGGCGGCAAAAATGCTCGTTTCAAAAAAAATCGCAAAACCAATCGGCATGCCAATTTTCAAGAGCTCTTTCCACGCAGCTAAAGAGAGAGGATAAAAACGCGTAAACAGGCGGTAGCGGGCAAAACGATGAAATTTTTGGACAATCATAACGGCGATAAAAAAGCAATACCAGTAGGTAATGGCGGTTGCATAGCCGGTACCGACGCCGCCGAGCTTTGGAAATCCGCATTGGCCGTAAATAAGCAAGTAGTTGAACAAAATATTGATTGGCAGCGCCGTTAAGGTGATAAACATCGTAATTTTCGTCTGCCCGAGCGCATCGATAAAGCAGCGCAAAACATAGTAAAGAAAGAGCGGGACGATGCCAACGGAAAGGGCCATTAAATAGTGGAAAGCGACGTGCCGCACCTTGTTGTCTAGGTTCATATGGTCCAAAATCGGGTGCAAAAGGATGGCGCCTATGGCAATGATAAAAAGTGCGATCACACCCGCTAAATACATCGCTTGGATAACCGCATGGGGAATTTGTTCATGCCGCTTCGCTCCAAGATGCTGGGAAACGATGGGAGTTAGCGCCAGCAAAATGCCGCTCATTCCGGTAAACACCGGAACCCATAAGCTGGATCCAATCGCGACTCCCGCCAAATCTTTGGAACTGGCATGACCTGACATAGTGACATCGGCAAAATTCATTGCATATTGGCCGACTTGGGTGATGAATACGGGAAGAAAAATATGTAGTAATTGAACGATTTTCTCTCTATACGTCATCGTCTGCTGCATCGACAACAGCCTCTTTTCTATAAAGATTGCACTATTAATATAGGATAATAGAAAAGAAAGGGAGAAACAAGAATGAAATCTTTTTCTTTTTAAGATGTTTTTATTAAACGTTGTTCTAAATGCAAAATGTAGAAAAAGAAACTATTATTAAAATAAAAGTATAAGCAAAAAGCTGTCCCGTTATTATAGGGACAGCTTTTTGTCGTCAATGGGTAGCTCAATGAGAAAACATGTACCGTTGCCATCACTTTGTACTTTCATCGTTCCTTTGTGAATTTCGATAATTTTTCGCGATAGTGGAAGCCCAAGGCCAGTACCTGTTTCTTTAGTGGAGAAAAACGGATCAAAAATATGATCGATCACTGTCGGCGGTATGCCCGGACCATCGTCGCAAAATTGAATTTGCGCTATGTTGTTCGATCGTTTGCTGGAAATGGTAACATTCATTGTCTTTTTTACTTTTGCTTCGACTGCATTGCGGAATAAATTTAAAAACACTTGTAGCAACTGTTTTTTATCACCGTTTATTTCATACGGATCCAGCTGTTTATCTAAGTCAAAATAAACATTGACATTATTTAGCAACGCTTCACTTTGCAGCAGCATTCCTACATCTTCTAAAATAAATTTGTTGAGTCGGATTTTTTCCATTTTAATATCCGCAGGCTTTGCGATGCTTAAGAAGTCGGTAATAATGCTGTTGGCGCGATCTAACTCGGGAATAAGCAGGCGATCGATAAGCGAAATAATTCGATCCGGAAGATCGCTTTTCAAAAACTGTAAATAGCCGCGCACCGTCGTTAGCGGATTGCGAATTTCGTGGGCAATCCCGGCGGCGATGCGGCCGGCGACAGCAAGTTTTTCGTTTTCCTTCATCAAGTTTAACGATTGGAACATGCTGATGACCCGTTTGATCGAGCCGTCGTCATTATAAATAATGCGTGTATTAATGATGCCGTAAAAGCGGTCTAGTACTTCCTGATTGTAGATTGGTTCCTTTTTTTCAATGGACTGTAACGTCACAATCAGCTCATCGGGCAGCTGCAATAATTCGCGGATATGTTTTCCAATGATCGCGTCGCGGTTCACCCCGGTATCGTTGGCCGCTTGCAAGTTGCAAAGCGTAATGATGCCGTTGCCATCGACAAACACAATGTGATGGGGAACAAGGTCAAAAATCGGCGTTAAAAATGTCTCGATTTTCTCAAACGGTATGTCGCGATAAAAATCAATATCCCATTGTAATTCCGTCTCTTTTGCCGGCGAAGCAGGGATCGGTTTCATGATTGGCGCTGCTTTTTCGCGGCTTTTTTCTAATTTTATTCCTGTTTTGTAATCGGTGAAAACAAATGGAAACGGGATTTTTCTAATAAAATTTTGATAAAATTGTATTTGCTGTTCTAATTCCGCTGTTCGCTTTTTCAGGTGTTCGTAAGATAAATCGTCCATTATCCCAAACTCCTTATTGAACATTCATTAGTTATTGTACAAAAATATATTTATTTTGGCTATCATTGAATGAACAATTTTTTCATATTGGCGGTAATGACGGCGGCGATTGTTTCGCAATCTTTGTTGTAATTCCAGTTCCCGATAGCTGGAGCGCAAATCAGTGGCTGCCCAGTAATCCCTGCTTTTTATGTTTTCTTTCATATGGCTATGCTGGTCAAGAGGAAGGTGGGCGTCCATCGCGAACGCTCACCTTTTGAATGTCCTCTTGCAATAAACGAAGAAATTTTCGCATCTCTTCTTCGGAAGGAAAAACGGCCTGCGCCTGCCGTTCGTTTCCGCCGCCTTTTCCGCTTGATAATACAAGCATTTCTTTGAGCTGCTTTCCGATGTGCAGAGAAAGGGAAGGCGCTTTGACGATCACGATGCGCTGCTCTAATGTTGTAGCCAGCATCGCCGTTTTTTCATAGCGGTTGGCAATCATGTTGGCGATAGTTTGTATGTCCTTTAACGTATATTGTTCATAAACGCGTACGACGACCTGTTCTTGCCCTGCTTGTTGAGCGGCGTTTTCCGCTTCTGTTGCAAATATGATCTCTTTATATTGTTCAAGCTGCTTTTGCATCTCTTTCTTTTCTGCTTCCCATTTGCCGAGAACGTCAAGCAGCATATCCCGATTCGTTCCCAGTTGCAAAGAAGCAGCGGTTACGATACGATGGGACAGCTGATAGTCAGTAAGCGCGCGTTTGCCGCAAACAAAGGAGAGGCGTGTCATTCCGCGATGGCGTTCCGTTCTCAACAGCTTAATTATGCCGATTTCCCCCGTCCGTGATACATGCGTGCCGCAGCAGGCGGAAACATCAACCCCTTTTATTTCGACAATCCGGATATTTCCTTCGATTTCAGGAAGCTTGCGAAGCGGAAGCTGGCGTGCTTCTTCTTTTGTTACGTAATAGGTTTCGACAGGGATGTTAGCGTAAATCAATTCATTGGCGCGGTTTTCGATGGCTGTAAGCGCCTGTTCTGATAAAGACGGGACGTTTAAATCAATCGTTATGACTTCATTGCCCATATGGAATCCGACAGTATGCGCGTCAAACAGTTCGATGCACACGGCAGACAATAAGTGCTGGCCGCTATGTTGCTGGGTATGGTCGAGACGGCGTGCCATATCAATTTGACAACGAACAGTCGATGCGTCAGGAAGGGAAGAAAGACGATGATATACTTCTTCATTTTTTTCGAACACTTCTAGCACAGGGATACCGGCGATTGTGCCGTTGTCGCATGGCTGTCCGCCGCCTTCGGGATAGAACGCCGTTTCCGCTAATGTGACAATGTATGTATCTCCGTCTTTTTCTGCGCTTGTGATCGTGGTTGTCCATTCGCTAGTTGTTGGGGAAGTGTAATACCATTTTTCCGTCAATTTGTTTCATCCTTTCCCGTGTCGTTTTGTTTTTATATAAGCAAATTTTGAACGATTGACCACTCCCCATGCCTAAAGGCAGGGGATTCTTGGGTAATCCCTTCTACCGAAGAGAAATGGACCAAGCTCCACCCGCCGGCCCAGCGGTGAATAGTCTTATCCCTTCTTGCAAGATGTTTATAGCTGCGTTTACGTCCCGGTCATGGTGCGCTCCGCAATTCGGGCATGTCCACACCCGCAAGTTTAGGTTTTTGACTTCTTTGTTTTGATAGCCACATTCAGAGCAACGTTGTGAAGATGGAAATTGTTTGTCCATTTTTACGATGGTTCTGCCATACCATTTCGCCTTATATTCCAACATATCTACAAACTCAGACCAAGACGCATCTGTGATTGATTTTGCCAGATTATGATTCTTCACCATATTTTTTACTTGCAAGTCCTCCAAACAGATCACTTGGTTTTCGTCAATCAGTTTGGTGGACAACTTATGTAGGAAGTCACGTCTTGCATTTACGATTTTTTCATGAATTCGAGCCACTTTTAAGCGTGCTTTGTTCCAGTTAGAACCGCCTTTTTGGCGGCGAGATAGGATTCGTTGCCACCTAGCTAGCTTCTTTTCGTACTTTCTGAAGTATTTTGGTGCATTGATTTTTTCGCCAGTAGAGAGAATTGCGAAATCTTTTAAACCAAGATCAACGCCGACTGCCTTTTTGGAAGTTGGTAATGGCTTGATTTCGGTTTCACAAACGACCGATACGAAATATTTTCCTGTTGGGGTTCGACGGATTGTAGCAGAAAGGATTTTTCCTTCGACTTCTCTTGATTTCGCAAACATTACCCATCCTAACTTTGGTAGTTTGATCTTATTTCCAACTACTTCAACCGTTGGTTTTCCTTTCTTCGGGTAATTGCATTGACTGGTGTAAGACTGGACAGGGTTTTTCTTGCTTTTGAAGCGCGGAAGGTCATTCAGTTTCTTAAAAAAGCGTTGAAATGCGTCGTCTAGATGTTTCAATGCATTTTGCAACGCTGTAGAATCCACTTCTTTTAACCAATCAAGCTCTTTTTTTAGCTGGGTCAGCTGCTTTGCGCAAACATGATAGGTTAAACCTTTCCCTGTTTGCTCGTAAGCTTTGTTCCACTTTTCTAAAAAGTGATTGAAAACAAAACGACAACAACCGAACATCTTGTTCATTAATATTTCTTGCTCTTTTGTAGGGTAGATCCGGAACTTAAATGCTTTGTGCATAAGATTCACTTCCCGCTTCTTGTTTGTTGAGACTCAATATATTGGAGGAACAAGTACTTTCTTACGATACTTCGGACAGAATACGACATGATACTTGCAGTCATACACAATGTTTCGGTTATTTTCAACTTTTCTCATATTGCTTACCTAATGAAATTTTAATATAAAACGATTGAAGAGAGGTTCTGAAAGAGCGAAAAAAGATAAAAATATTACGCAAATCGAAATGTTGTGATAAAATTCCAGTTACGTATAGTGATATTTTACCATTCAATATTATAACAAAAAATGTGAATATTTATAATTTTTTATTAAACTATGTTCTAAATCAACAATTAAAAAAGGGGAAGATTTCCCCTAAGATAACGTCCGGTGCCTCTCTCTTCATTGTTTAGAAAATAGGTGGTAACAAACGAGAGCACAAATAGATAAGCCAATGCCAAAAAGATAAGGAAGTTCAATCATTTTCGTAAACATCCAGCCGGCAGCTACAGGGCCGACGATGCGTCCGAGTGAGTCAAAGGAAGAGAGAAGCCCGGCGGCGCGCCCTTGGCCGCTTGGCGCATGTTTTGTGACAAGCGCTGATACACAAGGACGGATGACGCCGTTGCCGACACCAAATATCGATAAAAAGACGGCAGCGGTCAGAAAATTATGAACGAGTAAAATCAAGGCAAATCCGATCGCAGATACGATAATGCCGCCTTGAATGACACGGCCTTCACCAAATTTGCGAATCAATTTGCCGATAAGCCCCCCTTGGACAATGGCGCTCGCAAGGCCCATAATCATAAAAATGTAGCCTAGCTGTGCGGAATATAATCCGGCGCGTTTGGCAGCAAAGTAGGCGAATGTCGCTTCCAGTCCGGCGAGGGAAAAGGTGATAAACCATTGAAGAAGGTATAAATATAAAAGCGGTCCTTTCAACGTGCGCCAAAGCGTTTCGTTTTTGCTGGACACTGCCGATTGTTTATCTGCTGTCAATGATTCTTTTAAAAAGACAAGAACGAGAAAAGCAGTGACGGTGGAAAGCCCGCCAGAAATAAAGAAAGGGGTATGTAAATTCACTTTCGAAAAAATGCCGCCAATCGCCGGGCCGAAAATAAAGCCAAGCCCCGTAGCCGCACCGATCGCTCCCATCGCTTTTCCGCGTTCCTGCGGCGTAGTGACGTCAGCGATATATGCCATTGCCGTCGGCATTGTGGCTGCCGATAGCATTCCGCCGATAATACGGGCGATAAACAGCATGGCAAGCGTTTTAGCGATGGCAAATAAAAAGAAGGAGAGCGATAAACCGGCGATGCCGATGAATAAAATTGGCTTGCGCCCGTAGCGGTCCGACATTTGCCCCCAAAACGGGGCAAACAATAATTGCATCAGCGAGTAAATCGCCATCAGCAGCCCTAACTGTGTCGGAGTCGCACCGACGTCTTCGGCTAAAAAGGGGAGTACAGGGATGATAATTCCAAATCCTGACATCACTAAAAACATAATGGCAAATAAAAGGGGAAGAAATCGATTCTTTTTCATATTATTCCCTCCGAACGTTCGTTACTTTTCTATCATAATGAAGTTTAAAACGATTTGCAAAACATATATGTGCTAGGAGGAAACATATGCGAAACATTCTTACGTTACACCCAATCAGCTTACATATTATCATCGGCACGCTATTTGCGAGGACAGCAATGTTTATGACGATCCCGTTTTTGTCGATCTATTTAACCAAGGTGAAAGGAATCAGTCCTGTGGAGGTTGGGGCAATTATTGGGATTAGCGCCTTTGTTAGTTTATTTGCCGGATTTATCGGCGGGCATTTATCCGATCGGTTTGGGAGAAAGCGGGTCATGCTTGTTTCCATTTGGCTATGGGTGCTTGTGTTTATCGGTTTTGCCGTGGCTGATCACGTTGCAATCTTTTTTCTTTGCAATGCTTTTAATGGTATATGCCGTTCTTTTTTTGAACCTTCTTCACGGGCGTTATTATCCGATTTAACCGATCAAAAGAAAAAATTGCTTGTGTTTAATTTACGCTATGCAGCGATTAACGTCGGCGCCGCTGTCGGCCCGTTGCTCGGTTTAAAAATGGGAAGCGCTTCTTCTACTTCGGCGTTTTGGCTTACAGCTACTATTTATATGCTGTACGGGGCATCGCTATTGTTTTTGTTCCACCGCTACGGAGATTCTCAAGCCGTTTCTGCGCATTCGTCGAGAGAACGCGTTACATTGCGAAGCGCGTGCAACGTGTTAGCACATGATAAAATTTTTTTATTTGCTATGATTGGCATGATTTTAGGAACCGCAGGTTATTCACAATTTAGTTCGACGCTTCCGCAATACTTATCCAGCGCACCGCAGTTTCAAAATGGGGTTGAGTTATTTTCATATTTAATCGTTGTTAATGCTGTTTCCGTATTAGTCATGCAGTATCCGGTCTCGCGAATCGGAAAATATTTTTCTCCGATTGTATCGATTATGTCAGGAACGTTGACAGTAGGTTGCGGCTTGTTCTTGTTTGGGGTTGTCGATGAACCCGCTTTTCTTGTTGCGGCGATGGTTGTCTTTACAATGGGCGAAGTGATGATGTTTACCATGTCGGATTTATTTATTGATCAAATCGCTAAGCCGCATATGAAAGGTTTATATTTTGGGGCAATGGGATTTACATCGATTGGAAATGCATTTGGACCAACATTAGGCGGATGTTTCCTTTCTTTATTTGGTGTATCACATGGAATCTACATATTTGGTTTACTGGCACTTCTAAGCGTTCTAGGATTTCCGTTTCTTTTGTACGCTTTCCACTTAATGAAGGAAAAAAAACGCTATATGCAGTATAGTTTGTAGCACTACTCATTTTTCTTATATAATGATTAGTGTGATAGCTGAAATGAGATAGTTAGGTGATGAAAACGATGCTAACGTTAAATGATGTACTAGAAGCAAAAGAGAAAATGAAAGGAGTTGTTCATCAAACCCCGCTCGAGCATTCGCAAACGTTTAGCAATTTATCCGGCAATAATGTGTATATGAAATTGGAAAACTTGCAAAAAACCGGTTCGTTTAAAGTGCGGGGCTCATTTAATAAAATTATGTCGTTAACAGAAGAAGAACGAAAACGCGGGGTGATCGCCGCATCGGCAGGAAACCATGCCCAAGGGGTCGCCTACTCCAGCAGCATGATCGGCATCCCGTGCACGATTGTCATGCCAAAGGGAGCGCCATTAAGCAAGGTCGAAGCGACAAAAGGATACGGAGCGGAAGTGATTTTGTATGGCGATGTGTTTGATGAATCGCTCGAGTATGCGCTTGAGCTGCAGCGGCAACGAGGGATGACATTTGTTCATCCGTTTGATGATTTAGCGGTCATGGCAGGACAAGGCACGATCGGCTTGGAAATTCTCGAGCAGATTCCGGATGTCGATGTTGTTCTATGCCCGGTTGGAGGCGGCGGCCTCCTCGCTGGTTTGGCATTTACATTAAAACAGTTAAAACCGTCGATTCAAGTATATGGAGTCGAATCGTCTGCTTGCCCTGGAATGACGGCGGCGCTACGTCATAAAAAGCCGGTAACGATTACTTCCTCTGATACGATTGCTGATGGTATCGCAGTGAAGAAGCCAGGAAATATCACGTACGAATATATTGAGAAATACGTAGATGGCGTCGTTTGCGTCGAAGAAGCAGAAATTTCACGGACGATGTTATATTTGCTGGAGCGGAACAAGCTGTTAGTGGAAGGTTCCGCGGCGTGCCCGCTGGCGGCGCTGTTGTATCAAAAGCTGCCGTTTACCGGAAAAAAAGTCGTTGCTATATTAAGCGGGGGCAATGTCGATGTCACTCTCATTTCGCGAATCATTGAACGCGGGCTCGTCGAATCTGGACGGTTTGTCACGTTTACGACCGTTATTTCTGATAAACCTGGCCAGCTAAATAAATTGTTGCGCATTATCGCAGAGCTAGAAGCAAATGTCATGTCGATCCACCATCAGCGCATCGGCGCGAAAGTATTGCCGGGACAGGCGGAAATTCATTTTTCGCTCGAAACGAAAAACGAGGAGCATATTCATCAAATTCACCAAGTGTTGTTAAAAGAAGGATACGATGTGGAGTTTTTTCGATAAAATAATCTCAGGGATGGCGTAGCCACGCCATCCTATGTTGTTTTTCAATGAACGATTGGCATATCTCGTAGTTTTGTTTGTCCGATTCCATCCTGCGCCATTTTCGCTTTTAGGCTTTCGAGAATGTAAAGCCCCACCATCCCCATTAATTCCTCATCGGTCATTTCTTGAATGAGCTGCAGCAAATCGTTGCGGTCGAGCTCTTCCAAAATCGACATCGTCATCACTTCCGCATCTTCTTCATCGCCTGTGAGTCGGTTTTTATAGTATTCATATAGCTCGTCAACAAATTTCATTCGTTTTTCCTCCATCTGTTTCGTTTATCATCAGTTTGCATAAAATTTATGTATATGATGATTGCCTAATTTTGGTTCAGTATAGTATGATAGTAAAAATCTAAAAAAAGAGGGGGAGAGAGATGATTCGGCGTCTAACAAAGCATGACCATGACCAGCTTTTTTCATTTCTGCAAAAAGAACCATCGTTTAATTTATTTATTATCGGTGACATCGAATCGTTTGGGTATGATGCCGATTTCCAAGAAATTTGGGGAGAATTGGACGAAACAGGCAGTCTAAAAGCAGTGCTGCTTCGGTATTATAATTCTTTTATTCCGTATGCGCAAGGAGATTTTGATGTCGAAGGGTTTGCCGCGTTGATTCGGCAAACGAGCGATTCTTCTTTCATGCTTTCCGGTAAGTCGGCTATCGTGGAGCGGTTTGAACAATGGTTGCCGCTCGAAAATAAGCGTGTCATGTATTTTTGCGAATGCGATACAGATGAATACGCGAACGAAATGGATCACTCAATAGAAATTAAAGAGGCTACGCTTGAGGACGTAGATCGCATTATCGAATTGCGACGGCGCATTGCCGAATTCGTCGTTGGCCCGAACACAAGAGAGATGCTCGTGAAAGGGATGGAGGCGAAGACGGCAAGAACGTATTACATCGAGAAAAATGGTAATATAGTTGCTTCTGCATCCACGTCAGCGGAAAATTCGTTATCCGCGATGATTGTCGGCGTCTGTACCGATGAAGAGCATCGCAAAAAAGGATACGCAAGTGCTATTGTTGCAAAATTAATTCGAGACTTGCTTTCCGAAGGGAAAACATTATGCTTATTTTATGATAATCCAAAGGCAGGCAGCATTTATAAACGCCTTGGTTTTCGCGATATCGGTACATGGACGATGTATCTCTAGAAAAAGGTGGGCTTACTTGACTAGGGAAGTAGGCCCACCTTTCATGATTATTGCCCGTCCGCTCCGTTTGGTGTAACCCGACGGATATGCTGATCGCCTTTTTCTCTTGCCGATTTTGCTTTGTCGTTTACAAGCTGCTTTTGATCAACTGCCGATGACGGAGTTTGCTTTTCATTTGCCATGCCTCTCACCTCATTTGTAAAGATTTCGCACGTTGAATAAACATCTCAGCATCCTCAATTAATCCGCATGTGCCGCACTGCACGCGATAGCTTGGACCGCGATATGGAAGATGGAACGGTTCTAAAGTTTCGTTCGTATACTCTTGTTCAATTTCGCCTGTTTGTGGGTTAAGCTTTACTGCTCGCGGATGTTGCTCGATTAAATGAAAACGGGTTCGATTCGTTTTGCAGTTCGGACATAACATCGGTTCCAAAAGAAGCCACCTCCATCTTTATGTTTTGGAAAAACCGTCATGATTATGTATAAAATTGTGGAAATCACCCATATGTCATAGAGGAATGCCATAAAAATATAGCGAACATAGTAGTGGATAAAAAATGAAGAGAGGAGAACGAAGGTGCAAAACGCGATTACTTTGACTCATCGAGGCATGACATTGCGTGGGATGGAGCATATCCCGGAAAAAGCGCTGGATGAAAAGATCCCTGCGGTTATTTTGTTTCACGGCTTTACCGGCACGAAGCTAGAACCGCACCGTTTGTTTTTAAAAATATCGCGCGCGCTTGAGAAGCAAGGAATCGCCAGCTTCCGCTTTGACTTTTTGGGCAGCGGGGAAAGCGACGGCGACTTTGAAGACATGACCGTATCGAAAGAAATAGAGGAAGCGCATGCGATTGTCGACTTTGTCAAACGCGATGAGCGCATTGACCCGTCGCGCATTTACTTGCTCGGCCTCAGCATGGGCGGGCTTGTTGCCAGCGTCGTTGCCGGCGAAAGACCGAACGATGTCGCCAAACTAATTCTTATGGCGCCGGCGGGAAACATGCATGAGCTGATTGCGGAGACGATTCGGCAAGGGAATATCGATGTGACCGCTCCGTATTTTGACCATGGGGGCAACTTAGTCGGACGTGCATTTTTGGAGGATTTACAAACGATCAACGTATTTGAGCGAGCCAAGCCGTACGACGGCCCTGTGCTGCTTATTCATGGAACGAAGGATGATGTCGTACCGTACCGCGTCAGCCATATGTATGAGCAATTATGCTATGGCAGCCGCGCCACCGTCCATTTGATAGAAGGAGCGAACCATACGTTCGACGGACATCGCTGGGAAACGGAAGTCATTGAGACGATTCTCGAGTTTGTTTCTTAAAGAGGGAGGCCAATGGAGATGCAAGAGAGGAGTGTTGAAAAATGTTTCCCATCGAAACAAAACGTTTGCAGATCATTCATTTTTCTATGAACTGTCTTGAAGCCGCTATGGAAGGAAAGGAAGCGTTGAAAAAGGTTTCTGGGTATGATGTCGCGGCAGAGTGGCCAAACCGCGATTATGCGGAAATATTGCCGTGGCTTTTAGAACAATGGAAGAAACATCCTGAACAACAAAAATGGAGCGGACTAATCGTTCATAAAGACGACCACATGGTTATTGGAGAAATCGGAGGAAAAGGAGCTCCGGATGAAAACGGGGTCATTGAAATCGGATACGGGATTGTGCCGACATATCAAGGGCAGGGATATGCAACCGAAGCGGTTATTGCTTTTGTACATTGGTTGCAGCAATGCCCGGAAGTGAACAAGGTCATTGCCGAATGCACCCAAGATAATATCGCCTCTAAACGTGTGTTAGAAAAAGCTGGGTTTCGACGAAAATGCGAAAATGACGGAATGCTTTTTTGGGAGCTAAAGGACAATTCCCCGACATAAAGCGGGGAATTTTATAGCGAGCGAAAAAATTGGTTCCAGTATTTCGCTTGGCTGATGGCTCGATTGTCGTGCAAAACGTCCCCAGGAGCGTTTCCTTCTCCGATCACATAGCCGATGTATTCAAGACCGATAAATTGAAAAATGTACTGAAACTGTTGAATGAGCGGAAGACCTTTTATATATGGGTTGTCACCGCCACAAATCACGACAAAGCCTTTTTTCTTTTTCATTTCTTCTTTAAAAGAAAAGCGTGTATCCCGTAAACTTTGTGACCAGCGATCGATAAATTGTTTCATATGCCCGCTCATTCCATACCAATAGATGGGCGTCGCAAATACAAGAACATCATGCTGGCGGACGAGTTCAATCATTTGATCATAATCATCGTCAACTTTCGTAAACCCTGCCGGATCATGACGTTTGTCGACAATCGGCTGAATGAAAAAATCTCTTATATTGATACGAGTGCAAGAAACGCCTTCCAACATCACGTCTGTCAGCTGTTCGGTATTTCCGTTTTCTCTTGAACTGCCGTTTAACACTAATATTTTCGCCATCATATCGTTCCTTTCTTTTTCGTTACATGATTGATGATAAACGATAATTGACATTTCCGGCAACTATTCTGTATTTTATAACTAAAAGTAAATAAAAAATATTTCATTTTTTCAGAAAATGATGGTAACATAAAAATAAAGGAGATTTATCATGACAGAAAAACCGCTAAAAGACCGAATTGTCGACACTGCTCTTCACCTTTTTGAAAAATATGGGTATCACGGCGTGACCGTTGACCGTATTGTGACGGAAAGCGATACGTCAAAAGGCGGCTTTTACCATAACTTTAAGTCAAAAGACGAGCTGCTTTATCACATTCACGACGTATTTATTACGTATGCTTTGAACAAGGCGCAGGAAGCGTATGAAAATTACACAACCCCGACAGAGCGCTTATATGCCATTATCCAGTCGTTTGTTAAAGTGTTTCATTTATATAAGCCTCACATTACCGTTTTTTATCAAGAAAGCACATATTTAAAGCCGGAATACTCGGAAAAGATTAACCGAAAACGCGATGAATTCAAACAAGTCATTTTTCGCGTCATCAGGGAGGGGATCGAAGCGGGAGAATTCCGTCCTGAACTATCTGTGGAAATTACCGGCATGTCGATTATGGGCATGGTCAACTGGACGTATAAATGGTATAACCCGGAAGGTCCGCTTTCGATCGAACAAATCGCAAAATACTTTGCCGATTTTATTTTGCATGCCGTGCTGCGGGAAGAAATGAAGGAAAAACCGTCCATTTCCCGATTTTTGCTGCCGCCTTTGTTTCATTCGTTTTCGGAGGAGAAATAATGTGTGTGTAAAGAAACCAACTAGTCGGTCTTAATAGAAGCAGAGACAGTTGTCACCTGTTTCTATTGCAAACGACCAAAACCGACTAGTCGGTTTTAAGATAAATTATATCTAATGGGGGAGAGAGAATGAATTTCGAATTAACAAAAGAGCAGCAGATGATTAAAGAGATGGTTCGTGACTTTGCGGAGAAGGAAATTGCGCCATACGCGGCGAAATGGGATGAAGAAGCGCATTTTCCGATTGATGTGTTTAAAAAGATGGGCGAATTAGGGCTTTTAGGCATCCCGTTTCCAGAAAAATATGGCGGTTCGGGCGGAGATACGATTTCCTATGCCATTGCTGTTGAAGAGATCGGCCGCGCTTGTGGCGGCACCGGATTAAGCTATGCTGCTGCCGTTTCCTTAGGCGCAAGCCCGATTTATTATTTCGGTACGGAAGAACAAAAGCAAAAGTGGCTTGTGCCGATGGCAAAAGGAGAAACATTGGGAGCATTTGGCTTGACCGAACCAAACGCTGGATCTGATGCGGGCGGCACACGCACCACCGCGGTATTGGATGGCGATGAATATGTCATTAACGGTGAAAAATGCTGGATTACTAATGCCCAATACTCCAGACAGGTGATTGTCACGGCGGTAACAGGAAAAGATGAACGCGGTAAAAATATTATTTCCGCCATTATCGTTCCAACGGATACGCCAGGGTTTACAATCCGCTCGAACTACGACAAAATGGGCGTCCGTGCTTCCAATACGTGTGAGCTTGTGTTTGAAAACGTCCGCGTGCCGAAAGAAAACGTGCTTGGTGATCCGCAAAAAGGGTTTAAACAGTTTTTGTACACGCTTGATGGGGGCCGCATTTCCATTGCCGCACTGGCGGTTGGCATTGCTCAAGCGGCATTTGAGAAAGCGCTTCAATATGCGAAAGAGCGCGTCCAATTTGGTCAGACTATTTCAAAATTTCAAGCGATCCAATTTAAGCTTGCCGATATGGCGATGGAAATTGAACTCGCTCGCAATATGGTGTATAAAGCGGCATGGCTCAAGGATCAAGGAAAACCGTTTACAAAAGAAGCATCGTTCGCGAAACTGTTCGCTTCGGAAATGGGCTTCCGTGTCTGCAATCAGGCGATTCAAATTCACGGCGGCTATGGTTATATGAAAGAGTATGGAGTCGAACGCCATTTGCGCGACATTAAATTAATGGAAATCGGGGAAGGAACGTCCGAAGTTCAGCGTTTGGTCATCGCCCGTCAACTTGGATGCTAGATGTAGGGAAATGCGCATATAAATGAATTTGGACAAAGGGGAGGAAACGGTCTATGTTGACGGTCACGGTGGGGAAGCTGCTCGAGGAAAAAGCACAGTTGTATCCGGATCATGAAGCGGTCGTTTATGCAGATCGCGATTTACGGATGACGTATAGGCAATTCAATGACTATTGCCGTCTAGTGGCGCGCGGGTTGATGCGTCTTGGCATTGAAAAAGGAGAAAATGTGGCGATTTGGGCAACCAATGTGCCGGAATGGATCGCCTGTCAATTTGCGACCGGAAAAATGGGAGCGGTACTTGTTACTGTCAATACGAACTACCGTGCCGCAGAACTAGAGTATTTATTAAAACAATCCGATTCGACGACGCTCTTTTTAATTGAACAATATCGTGACTCTTCTTATGTGGATATTGTTTACGAGGTTGTTCCGGAGCTGCGCACAAGCGAGCCTGGAAAGCTTCAGTCCAAGCGTTTGCCAAAATTGAAAAATGTCGTGTTCATTGGGGAGAAACGCTATCCGGGGATGTTTACGTGGAACGACATTCTTGCGATGGCGCATGATGTGACGGAAGAACAGCTTGATGAACGGATGAACTCGCTCGATCCACATGACGTTATCAACATGCAGTACACCTCGGGAACGACAGGATTCCCAAAAGGCGTGATGCTCACTCACTACAATATTGTCAACAATGCCTATTATGTTGCGCAATGCATGAAGCTCACCAAAAATGACCGCCTCTGCATCCCAGTTCCGTTCTTCCATTGCTTCGGCTGCGTGATGAGCACGTTGGCATGCGCTACGGTTGGGGCAACGATGGTGCCGGTGCAGGAATTTAACCCAAAACGAGTGCTGCAAACCGTGCAAGCTGAAAGATGTACGGCCTTGCACGGGGTGCCGACGATGTTTATTGCCGAGTTAAACGATCCTGATTTTGAAAAATATGATTTATCAACGCTTCGCAAGGGAATTATGGCCGGCTCTCCATGCCCGATTGAAGTGATGAAAGCGGTCATGGAGAAAATGGGAATGAAAGAGATTACGATTGCTTACGGTCAGACAGAATCATCGCCGGTGATTACACAGACAAGAACGGATGACCCGATTCACTTGCGCGTGGAAACGGTCGGTCGTGCGCTGCCAAATGTCGAAGTGAAAATCGTCGAGCCGGGCACGAATAAAGAAGTGCCGCCAGGTGTGCAAGGGGAATTGTGCACGCGCGGCTACCATGTGATGAAAGGCTATTATAAAAACCCGGACGCGACAAAAGAAGCCATTGATGAAGATGGCTGGCTGCATACAGGCGATCTGGCCACGATGGATGAAAACGGATATTGCCGCATTACCGGACGTTTAAAAGACATGATTATTCGCGGCGGTGAAAACATTTATCCGCGCGAAATTGAAGAGTTTTTATACAAACATCCAAAAATTTTGGATGTTCAAGTCGTCGGTGTGCCGGATGAAAAATATGGGGAAGAAGTGATGGCGTGGATTATTTTAAAAGAAGGACAAACGGCAACCGCAGAAGAAATTCGCGAGTTTTGCCGTGGGAAAATCTCACGCCATAAAATCCCGCGCTATATCGAATTTACCGATTCGTATCCGATGACTGCCTCCGGAAAAATACAAAAGTTTAAATTGCGCGAAATGGCGAAACAGCGTCTCAGATTGACGAAGTAAACAATGTCTGGCGAAGCGGCGCATTATTTCGCCGCGCCGCTTTGGAATAAAACAACGATGCAAAGGGTGATGGGATGTTTGCAAAAATATTAATCGCCAACCGCGGGGAAATCGCGGTGCGGGTGATTCGCACTTGCAAAAAGTTAGGAATACAAACGGTGGCGGTTTATTCGGAAGCGGATGCCGACTCACTTCACGTCAAGCTGGCGGATGAGGCGTATTTGATCGGCAAGCCTCGCGTGAGCGAAAGCTATCTAAATATCGAAAAAATTATCGAAGTGGCAAAAGCGACGAAAGCGGAAGCCATTCATCCAGGGTATGGGTTGTTATCGGAAAACCCACAATTTGCTCGCCGTTGTGAAGAGGAAGGCATCGTCTTTATTGGGCCGAAAGCGGACGTCATTGCCAAAATGGGAAGCAAAATTGAATCAAGAAAAACGATGACAGAAGCTGGCGTTCCGATCGTTCCAGGCATTTCGTTTCCGCTAAAAGATGTCGATGAAGCGGCGAAAACAGCAGAAGAAATTGGCTATCCAATTATGTTAAAAGCTTCAGCAGGCGGTGGCGGCATCGGCATGCAAATCGTGCGCGATGAAGACGAGCTCCGCAAAGCGTTCGAAGGAAACCAAAAACGCGCTGCTTCGTTCTTTGGAGACGGGGCGATGTATTTAGAAAAATATATCGCTAATCCTCGTCATATCGAAATCCAGCTCCTTGCTGACGAACATGGAAACTGCATTTATTTATGGGAACGGGAATGTTCGATTCAGCGCCGCCATCAAAAAGTCGTCGAAGAGGCGCCGTCGCCGTTTTTGGATGAGGAAACACGGCGGAAAATGGGAGAAGCCGCCGTCAAGGCTGCCAAACATATCGGCTATACGAACGCCGGGACGATTGAATTTTTAGTCGATGAACAGAAAAACTTTTATTTTCTTGAAATGAATACGAGGCTGCAAGTCGAACACCCGGTTACCGAAGAAATTACCGGACTTGATTTAGTCGAAGAACAATTGCGCGTCGCCGCGGGGGAACCGCTTCGTTACAAACAGGAAGATATTTGCCGCGACGGCCATGCGATCGAAGTGCGCATCTACGCCGAAGATCCGAAAACATTTTTCCCATCACCAGGGAAAATCACAACCTTTGTGTTGCCGCAAGGAGAATATGTGCGCAATGAAACGGCGGTACAAAGCGGGATGGCGGTCACGCCGTTTTACGATCCAATGATCGCCAAACTCATTACGAAAGGAAACGACCGCCAAGAAGCGATCAAACGCATGCTTGCGGCGCTAGAGAGCTATCAAGTCGAAGGCATTAAAACGAATATCCCAATGCTAAAAGACGTGCTTTCCCACCCTGCGTTCCAAGCAGGAGATACAACCACCAACTTCGTCGAAAAACACTTGCAAACAACAACGACAAAATAAGAAGAAATGGAGGAAGAAACACAATGAGTCAAGTAGTCGCATCAATGGCGGGAAGTGTATGGAAAATTGTTGTCTCTGTAGGAGATCAGGTCGAAGAAGGGCAAGATGTGGTGATTTTAGAGTCGATGAAAATGGAAATTCCGATTGCAGCGGAGTCTTCGGGAGTTGTCAAACAAATCTTTGTACAGGAAGGGGACTTTGTGAACGAGGGCGACGTTCTGCTTGAACTAGAGTAAGAGGTGGGATGAACATGGGCAGATGGCCAACACGCGTTACCATCAAAGAAGTCGGTCCGCGCGATGGACTGCAGAATGAAAAAGTACAAATCGCAACAGAAGATAAAATTGCCTGGATTAATCAATTGTCGAAAACAGGCTTAACATATATTGAGGTCACTTCGTTTGTCCATCCAAAATGGATTCCGCAGCTTGCCGATGCATTGGAAGTGGCGACGAGAATTGAACGGGTGCCAGGCGTGACGTACGCCGCGCTCGTTCCGAACCAAAAAGGATTGGAAAAAGCACTGGCCGCGCAAATCGATGAAGTTTGCGTGTTTATGTCCGCAAGCGAGACGCATAACCGTAAAAACATCAATAAATCGATCGCGGAAACGTTTCCGGTGTTAGAAGAAGTGGTGAAAACGGCAAAGCAGGAAGGAAAAACGGTGCGCGGCTATGTTTCGACCGTCTTTGGCTGTCCGTATGAAGGAAGCGTTTCGGTCGAACAAGTCATCCGCGTGTCAGAACAATTATTTGCCATGGGGATCGATGAGCTTTCGCTAGGAGATACGATCGGCGTCGCCACCCCGAAACAAGTGCAAGAAGTGTTGGAAGCCGTCTTGCAGCGCTTTCCAAAAGAAAAGCTGGCAATGCATTTTCATGACACGAGGGGGACGGCTTTAGCCAATATTCTTGTTTCGTTGGAAATGGGAATCACGACATTTGACAGTTCGCTTGGCGGATTAGGGGGCTGCCCGTACGCGCCGGGCGCTTCCGGCAATGTCGCTACCGATGATTTAATCTATATGCTTCACGGCATGGATATTGCTACCGGAATCGATGTCGAACGGCTTACAGAAGCAGCCCTCTTTATTCGCGATAAAATCGGGCGTCCGCTTTCTAGCCGTTATTTGCAGACGATTTCGCGATAAACAAAGGAGGAATAGGATGTCAACATTGGTTTCATACGAGCTGCAGGAAAATGGTATTGCAATAGTGACGTTAAATCGACCGGAAGCGGCAAATGCGCTGTCGACTGCGCTCTTAAACGCGCTGTCCGCGCTTCTTGGCGATCTTGCTTTCCGGAAGGACGTCCGCGTTGTCATTGTGACGGGAGCGGGGGAAAAAGTCTTTTGTGCCGGAGCGGATTTAAAAGAACGCGCCGGCATGAATGAAACGGAAGTACGGAAAACGGTCGCCCTCATTCGCGAGACGATCAATCAGGTAGAACAGCTGCCGCAGCCGGTCATCGCTGCCCTAAATGGCTCGGCGTTCGGCGGCGGGCTGGAGCTCGCCCTTGCCTGCGATATTCGCGTGGCGGTAGACACGGCGCAACTGGGGCTTACGGAAACGTCTTTAGGAATCATCCCTGGCGCAGGTGGAACGCAGCGACTTCCACGCCTGATTGGAATCGGAAAAGCGAAGGAATTAATTTTCACCGCCAAGCGCATTAGCACCCAAGAAGCGGCACAAATCGGCCTTGTCGAATACGTGGTGCCGCGCGCGCAATTAATGGAGAAAGCGCTGGAAATCGCCACGCAAATCGCTGCCAACGCACCGATCGCCGTAAGGCAAGCAAAACTGGCGGTTAATCGCAGTTTAGACGTCGATTTGGTGACTGGACTGCGCCTGGAGCAAATGGCATATGAGGTGACCATTCCAACAAAGGACCGTCTTGAAGGATTGCAGGCGTTTAAAGAAAAACGAAAACCGGTCTACAAAGGGGAATAGGAGGAAGACACCATGGGAAATGATGTCATGAAAAAACAAAATGCAGCACTGACAGAGCAATTGCAGGAACGAATCCGGCAAATTGAACAAGGCGGAGCGCCAAAATACCACGAAAAAAACGCGGCGCAAGGAAAGCTGTTTGTCCGTGACCGCTTAAAATTATTGTTGGACAACGGACTCGAATTTGAAGACGCACTCTTTGCCAATTGTCTTGCTGATGGGCTTCCTGCTGACGGCGTTGTGACCGGGGTGGGAAAAATCAACGGGCAGACCGTTTGCGTCATGGCCAATGACTCAACGGTGAAAGCAGGCTCTTGGGGAGCACGGACCGTTGAAAAAATTATTCGCATCCAAGAAACGGCGGAAAAGCTACGCTGCCCGATTCTTTATCTAGTCGACTCAGCGGGCGCGCGCATTACCGACCAAATTGAAATGTTTCCAGGCCGGCGCGGTGCAGGAAGAATTTTTTATAACCAAGTGAAATTATCGGGAAAAGTGCCGCAAGTCTGCCTCTTGTTTGGTCCGTCTGCGGCCGGGGGCGCATATATTCCGGCGTTTTGCGATATTGTCATCATGGTCGAAGGAAACGCCTCGATGTATTTAGGATCGCCGCGCATGGCGGAAATGGTGATCGGCGAAAAAGTGACGCTTGAAGAAATGGGCGGCGCCCGTATGCATTGCACCGTTTCCGGCTGCGGTGATGTGCTTGTGAAAACGGAAGAAGAGGCGATCGCCTATGCCCGTCGCTATTTATCCTACTTCCCGGCCAATTACAGCGAAAAGCCACCAGTTGCGGAAGCGAAGCCGCCAAAAGCGTTTGAAAAAACGATTGAAGATATTCTTCCGGCGAACCAAAACGCCCCGTTTAACATGTACGATTTGATTGAGCGCGTGATCGATGAAGGGTCGTTTTGCGAAATTAAGAAGCTGTTTGCGCCAGAGATTATTACCGGACTGGCGCGCTTAAACGGCCAGCCAATCGGCATTATCGCCAATCAGCCGCGCGTCAAAGGCGGGGTGCTGTTCCACGATTCTGCTGATAAAGCGGCGAAATTTATCACTCTTTGCGATGCGTTTAACATTCCGCTTCTCTTTTTAGCCGACATTCCAGGTTTTATGATCGGTACGAAGGTCGAGCGCGCCGGCATTATCCGCCACGGAGCGAAAATGATCTCGGCGATGTCGGAAGCGACGGTGCCGAAAATCTCGATCATCGTGCGGAAAGCGTACGGCGCCGGGTTGTATGCGATGGCCGGACCAGCGTTTGAACCGGACTGCTGTTTGGCGCTTCCAAACGCGCAAATCGCCGTCATGGGGCCGGAAGCGGCTGTTAACGCTGTGTATGCGAATAAGATTGCCGAATTGCCGGAGGAAGAGCGTGCAGCCTTTGTCGAACAAAAACGTGAAGAATACCGTCGCGATATCGATATTTACCGTCTTGCATCGGAAATGGTCGTAGACGGCATTATCGCTCCAAATCAACTGCGCGATGAACTGATCCGCCGCTTTGACGCGTATATGTCGAAATATATGACGTTTTCAGAAAGAAAGCATGGCGTCTATCCAGTATAGGCTGAACGAAAAGCGTTAACCTTGCTACAATAAATATATATGCTGTTTATATAAGCTGCCAAAAAATGAATAAGTCGACCACTTGAAAAAAGAAGAAAGATTATGTATGATAATAATCACCAAAAACAACCGCTGCGTTGTACGTTGAAGAATGAAGTTTCAACCGATGGCAATAAAAAGGGAGTTCTACATTGAAACGGGAATGTCATGCCTCCTTACACGCTAGGTTAGAGGACGACAGGAACGTTTCTGCGAACACCCACCTGGTAGAGTGTGGTTGAGAAACTGCATTCCACCAACGGCAAACGCGGCACCATACACATGCATGTAAAAAGCCGATCTCTCGGGTAGAGATCGGCTTTTTACGTATATGCTGTCAAAAATCGAAACAATCAATTATGGAATAAGAATATGCGGTGTTATGAAGCAAGTGTTTCCATGCATGATCTTCCTTCTCTAAGGCACATTAATAAATGTTCGAAAAGAATTATTATCTTTTCGAGCGCATGGGAAATTCGAAAAGAGGAGTGTAAAGATCATGAATCGCTTACGTCTATTTAATTTTGGGCGTAATAGAGGAATTTGGAACCAATTGTTGCGTTTAACAGGACGCCGGAGCAATAACAACGCCATATGGACTATATTAAGTTTAGGCTTTGGAATTGCTGCGACAGCTGTTTTCAGCATGAGAAGAGGGCGCAATGCTCAGTATATGATGCCAAAACCGATTCAGCGTGCGATGCAAGGCATAAACAGCTTTATGAATCAACGAAAGAGAACGCCAAGCTTAGCGACTGTGGAATTTTCTGGAGAAATAGCAGAAAAGCCAAAAAACCCTCCAATTAATCATAGTCATTACCAACAACAAAAATAACTTGGCGCGGTCCGTCACTCTCCTGATATTCTCTTCGTGCGATCTCTTCTGTGCGGGCAGCAGTAAAATAGCCATGCTTTTTTATAGAAACTCTGCTGATCATCTAATGGGACTAAAACAGATAAAGTCAACATATTTGCCTTCCTTGGCAAACAAGGATTGGATGTTTAATGCGAAAGCGAAGATATACTTTCTCATCTGTCGCTTATCAAAAAGCTCTTCCCGCACGGAAGGGCTTTTTAATTTGCCACACTTTTTTCGTTGTGTTGTACTTTTTTATTTCGTATACATTTTCTTCATGTGTTGATGAAATCTCTTCTAAATGAGATAAACAAGAAGGTGGAGCAAGACTTCGGCCTTCTAAACAATATCTAACGAATTATTCCCCCGACATTTTACCGACATTTCCCCCATAAAGAATATATCTTGTGATTTTTGTTCTAGACACAATTTGATTCATTGGATTTTTGTATATTGTCATGTTATAATCATAATTCGAATAGAAATAGTTCGTATTAAAACTATTTCTATTAAATATTATATAGTGAGGAGGGGGGATCAATGGAAGGTATTCAAAGAGAAATTATGTATTCGGTTTTCCGAATGCAAAAGGCGTTATACCGGCTTGTCCGCGAAGATGCGGCGCGGGTAGGAATTACGGAAGTGCAGTTAATGATTCTTTACACGTTATGGAAAAAAGAAAATATCCGGCTGAACGATTTGGCGGAAAAATTAAATTTAAGCAACAGCAATGTCAGCGGTACGGTCGACCGTCTTGTTAATGCTGGTCTAGTTGTTCGCGAAATTTCAAAACATGACCGCCGCGCAGTCATATTAAGTTTGACGGATAAAGGAAGAGAAACGATTAAAAAGGCATTTAATCACGAATCCGTGTTAATACAACGATTAAAAAGAATCGAGCAAGCCTTTAATGAGGAAGAGATTTTACAATATTTATCCATCCAGCGAAAAATGAAAGACATTTTATTGGGGGAGGAGTAACAACGTGAACGCAAAACGCTTAATTATATTAAATATTATCGTTCTTATATTGCTTGTAGGCGGCGGTTTTGCTGCTTATTATTATGTCAATGAAGCAACCAACTACATTAAAACGGACAACGCCCGTATCGACGGCCAGGCGATTACGATTGCTGCGCCATTTTCCGGAAAGCTGGCTTCCTGGTCCGGAAGCGTTGGAAAAACGTTTAACAGCGGCGATAAAATTGGTGAAGTATCCGACGGCGAGCATAATATTCCGGTAACTGTTCCGCATCATATGACGATCGCCCAGCAAAATGCGGTGGAAAATTCGTTCGTCGCAGCCGGCATGGCGTTGGCGCGCGGCTATGATCTGGATGATTTATGGGTAACGGCCAACATTGAAGAAACGGATATTGAAGATGTCAAAGTAGGCCAAGATGTCGATATTTACGTGGATGCATACCCGGATCGCAAGTTTAGCGGAAAAGTAGAGAAACTTGGATATGCGACGGCCAACACATTCAGCCTGCTTCCAAGTTCAAATGCGACCGGGAACTATACGAAAGTGACGCAAGTAATTCCAGTGACGATTTCCATTGACAATTACAACGGGGCGGGATTAGTACCAGGAATGAACGTCACCGTTCGCATTCATAAGTAGGTGATGGCCTATGTCAATGTTTTTAACTGGCTATATTATCTTTTCCATCCTCGTTCTTACCGTGCTGAATATTGTGCTAAGAAGACGAAAAAACGTCCCCGTCCCGTCTAGTCTGGGACGAGCGGAGATGGCACATGCACATGGCATGACGGCAGATAGCGGAGAAAAGCCGCTGAAGACAGCAGCGACATCGGGACAACAAACAACGTTGGAAAATATTAGTGGTAATCGTGCTAAAATAGTAGCCACGATCATGCTTGGAGCGTTTGTCGCGATTTTGAACCAAACGCTCATTAATGTCGCGCTGCCGCATATGATGCATGATTTCAATGTGGAAACGTCAACGATTCAATGGCTTGTGACAGGGTACATGCTCGTTAACGGCGTGCTGATTCCGATCAGCCCGTTTTTAATTGCCAAATTTCCAACAAAAAAACTGTTTTTATCAGGGATGTCGCTTTTTGCGATCGGAGCGTTTATTTGTTCGATTGCTCCATCTTTTTCCGTTATCTTGACCGGCCGTTTGATCCAAGCGGTAGGGGCGGGAATTATTATGCAGTTGATGATGGTCATTATGCTAACTATTTTTCCGCCGGAAAAACGCGGGGTAGCGATGGGAACTGTCGGGATTGCGATAATGTTCGCGCCGGCGGTCGGTCCGACATTATCGGGATGGATCGTGGAACATTACACGTGGCGTCTTTTGTTCTATGTCGTATTACCGATTGCGATTGTGGATATTGTGCTCGCGTTTCTTTGGTTAAAAAATACACCGAAAACAGGAAATCCGCTTTTGGACTGGCGCGG
Source organism: Parageobacillus sp. NEAU-HV-2 (assembly GCF_059115485.1). Lineage (NCBI taxonomy): Bacteria > Bacillati > Bacillota > Bacilli > Caryophanales > Anoxybacillaceae > Parageobacillus > Parageobacillus sp. NEAU-HV-2. Next base: position 146,511 of record NZ_JBXUJJ010000003.1, on the reverse strand, counting down.
CGCAGTTTATTCAACGATCGGCTTTGGCGGCGTGCTTTACGGATTCAGCGAAGCCGGAAGCAACGGCTGGGGACAGACGAATGTAATAGTGTCCATTATCATTGGTGTCATATTCTTGATTTTATTTACATGGCGTTCGTTAACGGTGGAAAATCCAATTTTGAATTTCCGTGTGTTTAAATATAATGTATTTACTTTGTCCACCATCATCGGCTGCGTCATTAACATGGCCCTGTTTGCCGCGATGGTGCTGCTTCCGGTCTATTTGCAAAACCTGCGTGGCTTTACGCCGCTTGACGCCGGTTTGCTGCTCTTGCCTGGCGCGATCGTGATGGCGATTATGTCGCCGATTTCCGGTTGGATTTTTGACCGCATCGGCGCGCGCATGCTCGCGATTGTCGGTTTAGTTATTACGGTCGTGACAACATGGGAGTTCAGCAAGCTGACGATGGATACGCCATACAGCCATATTTTGGTACTTTACATTTTCCGCATGTTCGGCATGTCGATGTTGGGGATGCCGATTATGACGGAAGGGCTAAACGCATTGCCGCGTCATTTATACAGTCACGGAACGGCAATGGCGAACACGTTGCGGCAAGTAGCGGCATCATTGGGAACGGCTTTCCTCGTTACCGTCATGTCTAACCGTGCGAAGTTTCATGCGGAAAATTACCGGAACGAGATGACAGAAAACAATCCGTTCTTCATGGATATTGTCGCGCAGTTAAAACATGCGATTCCTAGCGATGAAGCAGTCGCGCAGCTTTTATATGGCATCGTACAGCAGCATTCTGCTGTCGAGGGGATTAACGACGCGTTTTTTGTCGCGACCGGACTTGCTGTGTTGGCGCTCATTTTATCGTTCTTCTTAAAAGGAAAAAAGAAAAATGCTCCATCAGCATGATGGAACGCTGGCGCAAATGGCCGCATCTCGGCCATTTGCGCTATTTTTTTCGATGGACGATGTACGGAAAAAGGCGTGTTGCTTCGAATTGTATAACGTTGATAGAGCAAGGGGGGATTTCGTTGGAACAAAGCCGATGGCAAAAAAGAAAAAACAAGCGAAAAACGTATTGGAAAATAGGGGGGATTATTTTAGCGCTCTTTCTTATTGGCAGCTACATGGCCGTTCAATCGTATATTGCAACTAGGGATATTAGGGAACTTGATCATCCGCTGCCTGCTCCAACTATTATTTATGATCAAAATGGTCGCGTTGCAAGCAAAATTTCTTCATCCAAGATGGAAGCCGTATCCATAGAGCACATTCCAAACCACTTTTTAGAAGCGGTCGTTGCCACGGAAGACCGCCGTTTTTATGATCATGAAGGAATTGATTATTTCGGCATTTTACGGGCTCTCATCCGCAATATGAAAGCTGGAGAATGGGTGGAAGGCGGAAGCACCATTACACAGCAGTTAGCGAAAAACGTCTTTTTAACGAACGAAAAAACATTGCGGCGCAAATGGGAAGAATGGTTTATCGCGAAAAAAATCGAGCGAACGTATTCGAAAAAAGAAATTTTAGAAATGTACGTCAACCGCGTTTACTTCGGCGAAGGAGCATGGGGAGTGCAAAGCGCTGCGAAAACGTACTTTGGTAAAGACGTTTCTAAATTAACCGTCAGCGAAGCGGCGTTGCTTGCCGGGCTGATTAAAGCCCCGTCCGCTTTATCGCCAGTCAGCCATTATGAAAAAGCGATTGCCAGAAGAAATGTTGTACTTCAGCTGATGAAGGAACAAGGCTATATCGATGAGCAAACATTTTTGCGCGCCAAAAACGAAAAAATAGTGGTTCAAAAAGAAAAAAAACCAGACCGATACAAGGGTAAATATCCGTATTATGTGGATCAGTTGATCGAAGAGGCGATCGCGCGCTACCATATTACGCAAAATGAAGTACTTTCTGGGGGGCTACATATTTATACAGAGTTGAATCCCCGCATGCAGGAAGGGTTAGAAACGGTTTATCAAAACGACGCATTATTCCCAAAAGGAACGGACGATCGGCTTGTCCAAAGCGGTGCGGTGCTTCTTGATCCGAAAACAGGCGGGATCAAGGCGTTAATTGGCGGACGCGGCGAGCATGTATTCCGCGGATTTAACCGGGCGACACAACTAAAACGCCAGCCGGGGTCGACGATGAAGCCGCTCGCTGTGTATACGCCGGCGTTAGAACAAGGGTACCATATATTTGACGAATTAAAAGATGAGCCGGTCGAGTTTAACGGCTATCGCCCGGAAAACTATGATCATACGTACCGCGGAAGCGTTACGATGTATGAGGCGGTTATTCATTCGTTGAACGTTCCGGCTGTATGGCTTTTGAATGAAATTGGCGTAGAAAAAGGAATTGATGCGTTACAACGTTTTGGGATTCCTTTGGACAAAGAAGATCATTCTTTAGGAATCGCATTAGGCGGAATGCAGCAGGGCGTGTCCCCATTGCAAATGGCCGAAGCGTATTCCGTGTTTCCGAATGACGGCGTGCGAACAGACGCGCACATTATCACGAAAATCGTCGACCAAAACGGCAACGAAATCGCGAAATGGAAACAACATGATGTGCGTGTCACATCAAAAGAAGTGGCGCAAAAAATAACATTTATGCTCGAAGGGGTCGTAAAAGAAGGAACAGGAAAACTCGCGCGCATTCCTGGAAGGGCGTTAGCGGGAAAAACAGGCTCGACCCAAGTTCCGTTAGACGGAGTAAATGGGGTAAAAGATCAGTGGATGGTTGGCTATACTCCTCAGCTTGTCGGAGCTGTCTGGCTTGGATATGATCATACCGATGAGCGCCATTATTTACAAACGACAAGCAGCCAAACGGTCGCCGTTATTTTCCGTGAAATCATGGAAAAAGCACTCGAAGGCACGCCAGCGCAATCATTCGCCTACCCAGCTTTAAAGAAAGAACAGAAACAATGGCAACAATGGCATAAACAACAAAAAGAAGAGGAAGAAAAACGAGAGAAAGAAGAAAAATGGGAACATGAACACGGCCCGAAAGAAAAAAGAGAGAAGGAAAAACGGCCGCACCACTGGCATGACAAACATGAAAAGAAACAAAAAGAAAAAGGAAAAGGTCATAAACATGATGATTAAAACCGGATTGGCGTCATTGCCAATCCGGTTTTTTCGTTCTTATTTTTTTGTTTCCGTCGTATATATTAGACAGGCAACAGAAAAAGGGGGATGTCTATGGCTTATTTCGGTTCCAAAGGTTGGCTCGTCCAACAGTTGAAAGAGGCAGGAATTCGCCGCCATCCGGCGGAAAGAAAAAAATTAGAAACATATAAAACAGCTGTTTTATATGGGCTGTACCAAAAATATGTAAAGCAAAATCGATAGCCGAACGACGCAATCGTTCGGTTTGTTTTTTGTGTTGAAATAGGTAATGTAAACACAAAAGCGCAACACACTTGTTCCATCAAGGGGTTACGCTTTATTTTTTAGCATTTGACCACATTTTGACCACATTCTTTAACTTCGTGAAGTTTTCAATGCCAGGAAATAAAAGATGCTCGTTGACGTGCCAACCCTGAAAACTGGGTGGCTTGCTTCCCGTGGCCAGATTATGATTTTCCGTTTTAAGGAAACACAAGAGTAATTATGTTTACTAAGAATTGCATTCATTTTTTTCAGGGGAATCAGGACTTTTAAGTTCCATTTCAGCAATGTATCTCGGTTTTCTTGATACTACCACTAAAGAAATAATGAAGCTAATCCCTAAGATAGATGATAATGTCCATGCGAAAAGTTCAATTGGTGCCATTACCTGATGTCCTCCTTTTTTGGTGTTATGTAAAAGATATGCCGACATGTTCGTCCATGTGCCTACGGGGATAAACTAATTCACAATTCCAAGAATATGTCGTAATTTTTCCAAAAGATTGAATGAAGAAACCGTGCCCTTGGCATTGGACACGGTGTCGTTATTTAATAATGAAATTTTTTAAATTCTATGTTTTCGTTTAGTCAACTAATATTTAATATGTTACAGCACTATAAGAATTGATTCTTCCATATTTGAAGTATGTTCCAGATCCGGAGATTTTATCTGCTGTTTGCTCGATGGCTTGACGAATTTCTACGTTATTCCGTCCTTGACTCGCTAATAAGGCTGCAAGACCAGCTACATGAGGGGATGCCATGGAAGTTCCCGACATATAGGCATATCGGTTACGAGTAATAGTTGAGGCAATGTCTACACCTGGAGCTACGACATCTACCCATGTTCCATAGTTAGAGAATGATGCTAATCGATCATATTGATCTACTGCACCAACTGCAATTACATTTTCATAAGAAGCCGGTTCAAATGTTGTAGAGACTCCATCATTTCCGGCTGCGGCAACTAATACAGATCCCTTATTCCATGCATAGTTTACAGCATTCTCTAATGTTGTTGTATGACAATCACAACCGAGTGACAGGTTAATGACTTCAGCACCTGAATCAGCAGAATAAACGATTGCATCGGCAATATCACTTAGAGTACCACTGCCATTTCGATCTAAAGCACGCACAGCCAAAATCGTTGTGTATGGGGCCATGCCGGCAATACCTGTGGCATTATTTGTTTCAGCAGCTGCTATTCCAGCTACATGCGTACCATGATTATTTAAATCCATTGGGTCGTAATCATTATCTACGAAATCATATCCTTTAATGACTTTTCCATCTAAATCAGGATGTTTATAATCTACACCCGTATCAATAACAGCAATCTCTTGACTGCTACTACCTCTTGTAACATCCCAAGCATAATCGGTATACGTATTTTGCGGACCATATTGATAACTCTGATAGTACGTATCATTTGGTGTCCAAGTTGCATTAAATAAGTAGTTTGGCTCCGCGTATTCTACTAACGGGTTATTATTTAATGCTTTCACAACAGCTTCTACATTTCCTACTTTTAGTACATGAAATTTGGATTTGACTGGATCATTATCTGGAACCACCGTTGCCCCAACTCCTTTTAATACCTTTGCCTTTTCTTCAGCATTTACTTGATCTTTAAATTGAACAATGACTTCTCCTGGGACATATGCTCCTTTTCCATGAGACACTTTAATTTCGGAAACGGTTTTTGGGGGTTCTGCCTCATCATTAGGGGCTGCTTCTACAAGGAATGGAAAAAATAACATAGAAACAGCAAAGGATAAACTAACAATTTTTTTAAACTTCATAGAAATATTCCCCCTTTAAATAAAATTATGGTATTACTTTTACGTTGAAGAAGGGGGAAGAATGAAAATTTTTTTCTCAAAAATCTCGACATTTATATACTAATATAACATAATTTTTTGTAAAATAATGGTATTTTATTAGGGATTCTTAGCTATTTTATTCGTAAGTAATATGCTAAAACATTGCTGATGCGCTTCCCATCAAAGACGAGGGATCGTTTAAAAAAATGCTCTTAAAATACCCATTTTTTAACGAGTAGCTACTCGCTTTGAGTAGTCTCTTTTTTGTTCATCATAAAAGAGGAAGGCGGAGCAAGACTCCGGCCTTCTGAATAAGTTTTATCTAACAAATTATTTCCCGACATTTTACCCACATTTTACCCACCAAAAATACATCTAACATGATATGTTGTGATTTTTAGTTTTTAAAGAAATGTTGATATATCAATATTTTAGGCATATTTTTATTCATTTTGATTTTTGTGTATTGTTCGGATGTAATCATAAACAAAGAAATCAAATAAGGGGAATCATAATGATAACCATCAACATAGACGAAAAACAAATAGAAAAACTGTTCTTGGATGAACTCAAAAAACGGCTCGATCAGTTAGAACATCGCCACACGTTTTGGGATATGAAAGAGCTTTGTCGTCAAACATGCATGAGCGAGAACAACATCAAAGAAAAGTTCTTTTACGATCCGCGTTTTCCAAAGTACAAAATCGGCGGCAAGTGGTACTTTCCAGCAAAAGAATGTGAAGAGTTCTTACTCACATGGATCAAGGAGCAACCAACAGTTTAAAGAAGTGAAAGAAGATGATGTTTATAAAAAAAGAAGGCGAAGTAAGGCTCCTGCATTCTTGACCACGTGACCACCGAATTGACCACAAATACTACAAAAAATAATAAAGATGTATGGTTTTGTGCAATAATTGAGTTAGCTAATTGCTTGAATTTAGCGCGAAATAAATGAATCTGTAAAAATGCGAAAGTCGTTAATCAAATAGGTAACATAAAAGTGAGGAGGGTGATGGCTATGAAAAAAAGATTTATCGTCGAAGAACATGAAACGATTGACGAATGTCTGGAGCGTATAAAAGCAGAAGGATATCGTCCCATTCGCCGTATTGAACAGCCGATTTTCCGTGAAGTGAAGAAAAATGGGGAAATGATCATTGAACCGTGCGGAAGAACGATAACGTTCGAAGCGGTCCGTAACGAATAAACCAGAATCCCCTTATAAAGGGTATTCTGGTTACTCTTCTAATTCCCGTATTTTTTTCGCTTCATCATGATTCCCGGTCGGATTGCCGCTTGATGCTTCGTATCCGACTCGATATACGTAGTTTTTTGGCGCGTTGATTACATTATCCATGTTGTATTGCTCTAAATCTTGTTGGAATTGACGTTTGCTCGGGTGTTTTTCCATCGTGTCTCCTCCCTTATTTTCAAAACTTCTATTTATAGCATGCCCAACAGCACTCCCTTTCATCAAAATTGTGAATGACCATTCCTTTGATATTGCAGCCAAAGCGAAATATCGCTAAAATGGGAATAGTAATGAATGACAAAAAAAGGGGAGTCGAACATGATTCATCATACTTGGTTAAAACGCCCAACGTTGAAAAAAGTGAAATGTGTACATACAAATGCGGAAAAATACATCGTTAATCATGTGTTAACACCTGGAAAAACGTATGAAGTAAAAAATGAAACTGAAGAATTTTATTTTGTCATTGACAACACCGGGAAAATCGGCGGGTTTTATAAAGACTATTTCGAGGAAGTACAAGAGGCGAAGTAAGAGAAGTTTAGGGCAAGTTCAGCCTAACATGTTCTACAAGTAAAATAATCATTGCTCGGTGAATGCAGCAAACCAATGAAGGCTGTCTTCGTTTCTTACGGAAGACAGCCTTTTTGCCTATTGGGAAGCGAACGATTTTTCTTTCGGCAACCACCATGTGAGTACCCCAAGCAGCGGAAGGAAGCTGCACAATATCATAAGGACATTTAAATTATACAAATCAGCAATTTTTCCAAGAACAACGGCCCCAAGCGCTCCCATCCCAAACGCAAGGCCAACGATCAGCCCCGACGCCATGCCGACATTTCCGGGAAGCAATTCTTGGGCATACACGACAAATGTGGAAAAACTTAATGATAAAATAAAACCGGCAAGAAAAACGACAGGCAGTACCCATGCAAGTGGAAGGTACGGAAGCATGAGGGCAAACGGTGCCGTACCGAGCGTCGAAAACAACATCAAATTTCGTTTACCGAATCGATCCGCTAGTGGCCCGCCTACAAATGTCCCGATGGCTCCGGCGATCATAAATACAAACAAATAAATCTGTGCTTCTTGAATCGGCACGTGATAGTGCTTCATCAAATAAAATTGATAATAGTTGGAAATGCCGGCGGAGTACCATGACCGCGCAAACACTAAAAAGATTAATAGTATTAAGGCGAAGATGATATTTCGTTGGTTTTTGACACCGCCTTTTCCTGCCTTGGTTTGTTTCTGAACCGTTCCGTATTCTTTAAGACGGAGCGAATACCATCGTGACACGCGAAACAAAAGGACGATGCCAAAAGCAGCAATCACGGTGAACCAAGCCGCGCCTTTTTGCCCAAACGGAACAAAAATCAGTGCTGTAAATAGCGGGGCAAGGGCATTTCCCGTATTTCCGCCCACTTGATAAATGGATTGGGCAAATCCTCTTTTTGCCCCTGCAGCAAAATATACAACGCGCGACCCTTCCGGATGGAAAATTGCTGAGCCGAACCCTACAAACAAGACGGATAATAACACAAAGAAAAAATGCGGCGCAAACGCGAGCCCTACCATACCAAGCAAGCTCGCCGCCATTCCGAGCGGAAGAAAGTAAGGCGAGGGGGTTCGGTCCGTAAAAAAGCCAACAACCGGCTGCATCACCGAAGAAGTCATATTTAAGGTAAAAGCGATCCATCCAATTTGGGTATACGTTAAATTCATGGATGTTTCTAAAATCGGAAACAACGCCGGAACAACCGCTTGCATCGAGTCATTTAATAGATGTCCCACGCTGATGGCGATTAAAATGGGATATACGGTTCCTTGCATCCTCGCGACACGTTGGACGTTTACTTGCATTTCTCCATCCCCCTTGTTATTTTCAAAAAAAATCCCCTCCGCTGAAAGCGAAGGGAGCCATTTATTCTTTATTCCATTATAACCCATTTGGCGATGGTTGCAATAAAAAAGGTTTTTTACAAACAGCATATGTTTCACGTTCTAACCTAGTTTGTTTTATCTAAATTTCTGTTTCCCAAATGTATCAATGGAAATTTTAACTTTAATCTTTTTTAAATTTTCATCTGTTAATGGAATCTTTCCGTTTTCGGAAAATTTCTTCCAATCTTCTGGTTTTTTGCGATACATCGCTTCCGAGAGATTAAGGATATCTATATCGTATTTTAGCCCCAACTTGTAGAGGCTTCTTATTTCATCTTCCACTGTCTTTTGCGCCAAGCGAACTAATTGTTGTTCCGTTAATTTTTCCCTTAACTCAAGCACACTTCCATTGGCGGATACCTTGATGTTAAATACAGGAGTATTTCCTTTGATTTGGTAGGAAATGTTTGACTTCGGTTGAAGAACAACGACCGATGCAACGACTTTGTCTCCTTTTTTGACATAAACGGGAGTTCTGCTTATTCCTTTTTCCATCCATCTGATTCCCCGCAACTTAGAGCGATCAAAACATTTTTGAAGTTCATAATCGTCAACAAAGCACACTCCTTTTAAATTTAACATCGGTTTTTCTTTTTTATCTTCCTCCCAATTGCGCGTAGTAATGTTGAGATAAGGAAGTCGCACTGTTGTTGAAGCTTCATTGGTATCAGCTACAAAGCGATGTAAGCGAATCGGCCGAATAAATGAACTTTGCTGAAAAATCTCTTCAGGGTTAGATAATAAAGAATAGTAAGGGGATGAATGCAAAACTGGTGCAGCCCCAAAAAAAAGTTTTGTTAACGGTTCGTCTGTCGCATAAATCCATAGTGTAGGCCTAATTTCGTTATATCGGTCTAAAATGTCTAAAACGTCTTTTAATACTATTTTCTTCAGTGCTCTTTTCGTAAACACGATACTTTTCACATGCGCCCATGATACCATTCGTTGAATAGAATGATACAGATTGTCGGTTGCGATATTAAACGTTTCGCCTTTGGCTTTTCCAACGGCAATGCCTGATTTTTCTCCGGCACCTCCGCTCTCGACTTTCGCTAATCCGGTGAAGCTAGTGAACGCCACATAAACGATAAACCGATTATCCTTATAATCAACACCGATTGTACTGACATAAATCAGATGATCAATATTTTGCGCTCCCCAGCATCCTGTTAACAAAAATATAGAGATCATAAAGGGAAAGGCGATTTTGCATTTCAATTCGCTTCCCCCCTTGGTGTATCGTCCTGCGGTTTTACCAAACCGGCTCTCTTTTTGAATATTTTCCAACCATTCGGGATTAAGACTTTGAAAATATCCCTGGTTGGAGGAGAGAGCGGAGTGAGATAAGGTATTCCAAATATTGTTAAATTTGCTGTATATGTTAAAAGTATAAATAAAGAAGCGATAAATCCAAATAACCCTAGTACAGAAGAAGCGGCTAAGACAATAAAACGCAATAACGTCACGGTTCCTGCTAAGTTTTGATTGACTAATGTAAACGATGCGATAACGGAAGTGGCCGCAACAACAAGGCTTCCCGGTGTGAATAAGCCAGCGTTGACAGCCGATTGCCCAATAATTAATCCGCCGACAACCGATAACGTTTGACCAATCGCTAACGGCAAGCGCATGCCCGCTTCTTTAAAGATTTCGAACAAACCCACCATGATAAACATTTCTAGTGGAACGGACAACGGCACTCCTTGCCTGGAAAGCACAACCGTTCCTAAGAGAGTGAATGGTATTTCTCCTGGATGAAACGATAATAAGGCGGTCCAAAATCCGGGTAAATAAATAGCCGCGGAAATTCCCATGAAGCGAAGGATTCTCTGAAAAATAACAAAGATAGGTGTTGTAACGTTATCTTCCGATGTATTCAGTAAAAACAATAAGTTTCCCGGACCAATAATGACGGTAGGAGCACCGTCTAGCAAGATGACAAATCTTCCATTTAATAAACAATTGGCTGCAAAATCCGGCCGTCCTGTGTAGGCAAACAACGGAAACAGCGAGAACCGTTTGTCGCCAATCATCTCTTCCAATTGATTGGTGCTCATCAGGGAATCAACATTTAACTGTAAAATTCTTTTTTTCACCTCATTAATCATTTCGCGGTTCGCTATGTCCTCGATGTACATTAATCCGACTTTTGTTTGGCTTCTTGTTCCGACGATAAATTGTTCATAACAGAGCTTATGGGATTTAATTCGCTTGCGGATGAGCGCGACGTTTTTTGAAATTTCCTCAATAAAACCGTCTTTCGCACCACGAATCGACACTTCCGTGTTGGGCTCTTCCGGGGTGCGCATCGGCGGATTGGCAAGCGTAAGGGAATATAAAACATCCGCTTCTTGAAAGTAGACTAATAAATCACCGTTAAAGAGAAGATAGTTCATATCATCAATCAGCACTTCTTTTCCAAGCAGCTCCATTGGCATTAGTTTGTTTGCTTCAATTTCCTCCACCGTTTGGCAAGGATATTCACGGCACATTTCGCGAAACATTGGAAATATGACCTGTTTCATCTGCTGAGTGTCACACAGCTCCTCGCAATAGACAAACACTAAGGTAAGCGTGCCGCTTGCGGTTTTTGCCGGTTGAATCGTCGAGGTAAGAATCGCGATATCTTTACAGTTCGAAAAATGATCCCGCAAAGTTTGCTCGGAAATGATAAGCTTTTCCTGTCCGCTATGATCATTTCGATTATTTCTGACTTGTGGCGCTCTTGAAGGAATTTGCATGATTAAGCTCTCCTCTTTTTGAAATATGAAATGAGTGCCAATATCCCAATAAACAAAGAGAGAGATAAAATGGATAGTAGCGAAAGCGGTAAAACAAATTGATATAGCAAATCTAAAAATTTATCGTCGCTGATCGGAATCCATGATAATAAAAAAATGGTGATATAAATAATGATCAAAATCCATAATCGTGCTTTTTTATCCGTTACATGAAATAGCTCTGGTATGAGCGCAGTAGCTAGGGAAATTCGGATAAACGCTCCAGACATCCACTGATAAACAGCAAGAAAATCAAGATATTCAATGTACGTTCCTAAGCTGATTAATCGCCATTCGTCAAAGGCCGGGTAACGTAAATTCGCTGCTTCTTTCGGGCCATATTCAATAATCGCACCAATTGTTGGACCAATGCTTAAGCTTGCGACGAGAACACTAATGATTAACAGCGCTTTAAAAGAAAAGCGAGCTTGAAGATGATGTTGCATGAATAAAATAAGAAAAATTTCCACATATCCGGCGCCGGCATAGATCATCCCTTTGAAAACAGGAGTAAAGCCATTCTCCATGATCGGCTTTAACAATGAATAATCTTTATGCGGTGTAGTTGCGATCGCAACTAAAATTCCAAAAATAGTGACAAATGGTAAAAGAATGACCGCTGTCTTTGCGATGGACGTTATGCCATAATATGCGTTATAAAAGCACATCACGGTTAAGGTTAACAAAATGACCCAATCGGGTGTACGCGTTAAGTAGGTAGTAGTAGTAAACGTAACCGTGTCGTTGAGTGTAACATAGCCGATAACCAGTAATAATAGACTTCCAACAATAGCCACGAAATATGCAAAGGCATGATTAAATTCTGTTTTTAACCATAAGAATAAATTCATTTGATTGGATTGCTTCATGACAACATACAAAAGCGGAAGCCATAATGGCAATGCAACAAGGGTCATGATTGCTGAAATCCACGCATCACGACCGGCTGCGTCTAATAGCAACGGGATCACAATGACATGATTCATTAGCCCGATGGATAACATAAACACACAAACGAGTTGAACTGTATTTAACCGAGTATTATTCACAGCGGACACCTTTCTTTAGGTGAATGACTAATCATGTCACTATTTTTTCCAAAGGCGGCATACCTATTCTTTTTCGTAACATACATAATAATGTGAAAAATATTAATGTGTATTTGGTGATTATTTGATACAATGAAACAAAATGGAATGATATAGAGAAAAGGGTGGGAGCGATGAGAATGTATTTCGATTTGTTTGAAAACGATCAACCTGCTGTTCGCTTTTAAGACGGGGGGAGCAGCTAATAATCGCGCCTCGTCTTAGGGAAGATGGTTTTTTAATCCCTATGAGACGGAGGTTTGTTTCTATGAAAAATACATTTTTCGGCGCGTTCTATTTATCGCTAGCAGCCAGCATTTGGGGCGGAATGTACGTCGTCAGCAAATATGTCCTCGATTTCGTTCCGCCGTTTACGTTAGTGTGGCTTCGTTATGTCATCGCGTTCATTGTTTTATTTGGGATATTAAAAGCCCATCAATATAAAACAAAAACGAGCATATCCATTCGAAAACAAGATTGGCTTTTGCTAGGGTGGATCGGTTTTATCGGTTATTTTGTTTCGATATCATTGCAATTTATCGGCACCAAATTATCCGATGCGCATACAGGGGCTTTAATCACGTCGGCAACTCCGGCGTTTATTGTCTTGTTCGCAAGATTTGTCCTAAACGAGTCAGTCACCTTGAGGAAAGCTTTTGCACTTTTGCTGGCTACCATCGGGGTTGTCATCGTCATCGGTTTGGACAATAGCGGGGGACAATCATTTTGGGGAAATATGATGTTAGTTGGGGCGGCGCTGACATGGGCGCTTTTATCGGTCTATGTGAAAGTGGCATCGAGCCGTTTTTCCATCTTAACCATTACGACTTATGCGATCTTTTTTGCATTGATATTTACAACCCCCGTCATGATTTGGGAGTTGCAAATACAAGAAATCTTCCTTCCGAGCACGCCGGTCATATTGGGGATCCTTTACCTCGGCGTTGTTTCAACCGCGGGGGCGTTTTTTCTTTGGAATAAAGGAATGGAAATGATGGATGCTGGGATTGGCTCGTTATTTTTCTTTTTTCAACCGCTTGTCGGCGCTGTGTTTGGCTTTTTGTTTTTACATGAACAGATAACCGTTTCGTTTTATTTAGGTGGGTTGCTGATTATCATAGGGGTGTTTATTGCCGTTATGCCTCCTATCCATCAACATCAGTCAAAAGAAGGAGAGAATCATGCTCGCACAAGTCTCTAATCGAATAAAAGGACTAATGATGGTTATCACCGGTGCAACGCTTTGGGGATTATCAGGAACAGCGGCGCAAGTGTTATTTCAGGAAAAGCAAATAACCGCAGAATGGCTTGTCGTGGTGCGAATGATAATGGCGGGAAGTGCGTTGCTATTGTTTGCGGCATGCAAACGGATGGCGGTATTGTCGATCTGGGCCAACATCAAAAGCATCGTAAGCTTACTATTGTTTGGGCTTTTCGGCATGCTTGGAGTACAATATACATACTTTGCATCGATCGCCACAGGCAATGCCGCTACGGCGACATTATTGCAATATTTAGCTCCTGTCTATATCGTGTTATACGTCATGGTGGCTCAAAAGCATCGTCCGACGAAAGAAGTGGCGCTTGCAATTGTATTGGCTCTTTTAGGGACTTTCCTATTAATTACAAACGGTTCAACCGGGGAATTAAAAGTGCCATTTATATCTGTCGTTTGGGGAGTTCTTTCTGGTGTTGCCTTAGCATTTTATACGTTATCTTCGGCACAGATGCTGAAAAAGTGGCACTCCATCATCGTTGTCGGCTGGGGAATGGTCATCGGCGGGGGAGGCATGTGTTTCGTTTTTCCACCTTTTCCTCTGCCGGAGGTGCGCTGGGATGTGGAGACATGGCTGCTTATCGTGTTTGTCGTTGTATTCGGCACTTTATTTGCGTTTTTATTATTTATCGAAAGCATCCGCTACTTATCGCCGACGGAATCAAGCTTGCTATCTAGCGTAGAGCCGCTATCAGCCGTAGTAGCCTCGATTGCTTTTTTGCATGTCCCGTTCGGTCTGTTTCAAGCCGTTGGTGCTGTTTGCATTATGGTGACTGTTCTCTTGTTATCTCAGAAAAAAGAGAAACAACCCTCAAACTCGACATCTATGTCATAAGAAAGGGATGTGGACTGGTTCCACATCCCTCTTTTTCGGATAGATCAGTTCGCAGCCTTAGGAAACGTTATTGTTAATGTGGTTCCTTTATTTACCTCGCTTTGAATATGCAACGTTCCCTGCATCGTTTCAATCATCTTTACCGCTATCATTGTTCCAAGACCGGTTCCTTTTTCTTTTGTACTAAAGTATGGCTCACCAAAACGGCTCACTTGTTCCGTGGTCATTCCCATACCTGTGTCTTTAATCGTAATGATGACATGATTTCCATGCAAGCGGGATGAAATCGTCAATGTCCCGCCATTTGACATGGCTTCGATGCTGTTTTTTATCAAATTCAAAAAACATTGTTGAAAGTACTGAATGTTTCCAACCATCGCACTAGGTTGCAGCTCTTCAACAATTTCAATCGAGTTCATATGGGCCATTGGCGCTAATATCTGAACTACCTTTCGCAACTGGGCATCTACCATGAGGCGTTCCACCTTGTTCGATGCTGGTTTGGCAAAGGTTAAATAATCGTTAATGATCGTTTCTGCTCGATTAATTTCGTCTAAAGCAATTTGAATGTAGCGATCTTTTGTATCTTGTGGAAGAGAAGGGGTTTTTAATAATTGAATAAATCCTTTGACAACGGTTAATGGATTGCGAACTTCGTGTGAAATACTGGCCGCGAGTTGACTAACCACTTCCATTTTCTCGACTTTTACTAGTTTGGAGCGCATCATAATCGCTTCTTTTAATGTCTCCATAATATACACGACAAATAGCATCCCAATGGGAGGAAGTAAAATGAAGTAAACGATATAAGAGTCCGTTACTGGAAATTTAGCGATGATGATGGCGAGAAACGTGGTGAGAACCGCCAGAAAAAAGGTCAACCAGACCGACATAGAAAGTTTGTTTTTACGTTTTAATGGCTTAAAGGTTGGCGAAACGAGGGCCGTAACAATAAACATGGTTATGTACACAATCGCGGTAAGATACTCAAACCCGTAAATCAGAGAGCGAGCAGCGAGCAAAATCAAAAGCAAAATAAAGCCAACGATTCCACCACCATACAGTGTGCCTACAAGAAAAGGAATTTGTCGTAAATCATGGATACAACGCTCATCAATGTAAATAGGAAATTTCATGCATAAAATGATCGGAAACCCCATGCAAATGGCAAGGAGAGTATTTCTGTATGATGTTTGTTTTTTAAATATCTCCCCGTGGTCATAAATAAAATAAAAAACAAATACGCTCACTAAAATATAAAACAAATTGTTTAATACATGCTGATTTATATATGCCCCCATATAATATCTCCTATCTACGAAAATTTAACACTATTATTATACGGAAAGAATGGGGTGGAAAAATAGCTTTTTTATAGGGGAATAAACATGGTTCGTTCACCCGATATGTTTTGGCTTCCGGCGGTAAAACTTTAATGTGACATAATTCAGCATATTGTTGTTCATAATGAAACTAACGAGTCGTGATCAGGATGGTGGCAATAGATGAAATGGGTGCATTTAACAGTAGAGCTTGTGACAGGGTTTGTGCTTTTATTTCTCGTTGTGAAAGTAGCCGGCAAAAAACTGATCCATCAAATAAGCCCATTTACGTTTATTTCGGCGCTCGTGTTAGGAGAGCTGTTAGGAAACGCTCTATATGATGATCATGTCCATCTTTGGTATATCATCTATTCGATATCGTTATGGGGAGCGCTATTATTGCTTGTCGAATACATGAATCAAAAATGGCTCCTGTTTCGCCGCTTTAGTGAAGGAAAACCGACAGTGTTAATTCGCAATGGGATCATTGACTATGAAGCGTTGAAGAAAAGCCGGATGACGCTCAATCAGCTGCAAAGTTTGCTTCGGCAAAGCGAAACATTTTCATTGCGGGAAGTTGCTTTTTGTTATTTAGAAGCGAACGGTTCGATCAGCGTCTTGAAAAAATCAAAATATCAAAAAACGACGCGGGAAGATTTTCAGCTGCCTCCGCAGTCGGTTTACGTTCCGATTACGCTCATTCGCGATGGAAAGTTGCTTACCGATGAGCTTCGCGAGCTTGGTAAAGATGAAGAGTGGCTGCAACGAGAGCTCCGTGCCTATGGGGTGACATCATATCAAGAAGTTTTAATTGCTGAATGGTTAGAAGGGGACGGCTTGTTTGTGCAAACGTATTCGTGACGTAAGGAATGTCATTCCTTACGTTACGTTTTTTTACATTTATGAAAAGTACTTGCTATTTGTCTGTTATAAGTGTACTATTATTAATAGTACAGTTCATACAGATAATGAAAGGAGAAGGGGGATTTGTTTGAGTTAGATGTCCGCAGCCGCCAGCCGATTTATGAACAGCTCGTTGAAAAAATGAAAGAAATGATCATCCGCGAAATATGGAAACCGCATGAGCAGCTGCCATCCGTACGGATGATGGCGAAACAATTAACGATTAATCCCAACACGATTCAAAAAGCGTATCGGGAATTAGAGCACCAAGGGTTTATTTATTCGATTCCCGGAAAGGGAAACTTTGTTTCTCCGCAGGCGAAACCAGCAAGCCAAGAAAAAATCGAAGCCATTCGTCACGATATTGTCCGTCTGGCTGCCGAGGCGTTTTTTTTAGGAGTGACCAAAGAGGAAGTACTGCAATGGATCGAACAAGCGGAACAAGGGGAGAGAGGGGGAGAAATAGATGATTCACTTGACGAACGTAACGAAAACGTTTGACCGCTTTCAAGCGATTCGCGGAGTGAACATGACGATTGAAAAAGGAAGAATTTACGGCCTGCTCGGATCCAATGGCGCGGGAAAAACGACATTGCTAAAGATGATGGCTGGCATTATCCGTCCCGATCATGGCACAGTGCTCATTGATGGGGAAGAAGTATGGGAAAATCCAGAAATGAAGCAGCGAATCATGTTTTTGCCGGATCATGTATATTTTTTCCCGCAAACAACGATCGAGCAAATGGCCTCGTTTTACGAAAGTGTCTATCCATCTTTTAATCGGGAGCGGTTTACAAGATTACAAGAAATATTTTTACTCGATCCGCGCAAAAAAATTCACCAGTTTTCGAAAGGAATGCAGCGTCAAGCCGCGTTTTGGCTTGCCTTTTCGACGATGCCGGACGTGCTCGTTATGGATGAGCCGCTTGATGGGCTCGATGCGGTCGTGAGACAAAAAGTGAAAAACATTATCGTCCAAGAGGTCGCCGAGCGCGAAATGACGGTGGTGATTTCTTCGCATAACTTGCGGGAGATGGAAGATCTTTGCGACTGTATCGGCATTTTACATGAGGGAGAAATGCTGTTTGAAAAAGAGCTCGATGCGATGAAAACTGATATCCATAAAATTCAAGTCGCTTTTCGCAACGGAATTCCAAAGCAATTTGCCGAGCCGCTTGATATCGTTTACGAAGAGCAGCGCGGCAGCGTCCTTCTCCTCATTGTGCGCGGTGAAAAACAGGAAATTATTTCCTATATCAAGCCGTTTCAACCGCTCATTTTCGATATTCTGCCGCTTACGCTCGAAGAAATTTTTATTTACGAAATGGGGGATGTCGGCTATGCCATCGAAAATATTATCGTTTAACCGCGGGATTTTTGTGCAAAATCTTCGTAATGTCGGCTGGATTGGTATCGTGCATTTCTTGCTGTGGTTCGCTGCCATTCCGCTGCAATTGTTGATGGCTTACTCCCAGCAGAAAGACGGCGGCATTTATCCGGAATGGGGAAGCTTATACAGCATTTCCGCACCGTTTCAAACGATGATCGTTTTTACGCTGCCGGTGTTATTAGCCGCACTGTTATTTCGTTACATGCAAGGGAAACAATCATCTGATTTTATGCATAGTTTGCCTGTGCAGCGGACGGAGCTGTTTTGCCAGCAAGCCGTGTTTGGAGCGGTACTCATTGTTGTTCCACTCATGCTTATTTCATTGTTTTCCGCCGTTTGTCGCTATGGATTAAGTCTTTCAGTGCCGCTAACCATCGGTGACATCATCCGCTGGACGTGGGAAACGGCTATCATGGAACTGTTTGTTTTTGCCGCTTCTGTTTTTGTTGGCATGATGACAGGCATGTCGACGCTGCAAGTCGTATTTACTTACATTTTGTTTTTATTCCCGGCAGGCATCACGATTTTGTTGTTAACCAATACCTCGTTTTTATTGGTTGGTTTCCCTGCCGATTATTATTTGTCCAAAAATTTAGAGGAAATCGTACCGTTTTACCGCTATGTAAATCTCGAAGCAGAACCGTTGACAGCGGGCGAATCGCTTGTTTATCTGCTTTTGATTATGTTGTTCCTTATTTTCGCGATTTGGCTGTACCAAAAACGGCATAGCGAGGCGGCGACGCAGGCGCTGGCGTTTCCGGTGCTCCGTCCGATCTTTAAGTACGGCGTCGCGTTTTGTACGATGCTCGTCGGTGGTTTTTATTTCGGCGCTACGCAAAATCAGTTTTCCTGGATTGTATTCGGATATATCACCTTCTCATTCATCGGCTTTTTCGTTGCCGAAATGATTATCGAAAAAACGTGGCGCGTTTTCCATAAGTGGAAAGGGTACGCTTATTTTGCCGCGGCGATGGTGGTCATTGGCATGTTGGTTCATCTTGATATAACCGGATATGAAAAACGGCTGCCGGCGCTAGAGGATATCCGCCAAGTTTATTTCGGCAGTTCCGTCTATGATTTTGTCGAGAATGGCCAACGTTCGTATGTGCCGTTTGAGCAAGAAAACCAGTTTTTAAAGGAAAAAGAAAATATTCGCGCTGTCTACGCATTTCACCAACAGCTAGTCAAAGATCAGCCAAGACCGTTTCCGTTTGAGCCGTATCGACAAGTTGAGTCGCAGCGACAAGTGGTCATCGGTTATGTGTTTAAGGACGGCAAGCGGATGATTCGGAAGTACAGTGTGCCTTTTGAACCGTATCTTTCCTATTATAAACCGATTTTAGAATCGAAAGAGTATAAGAAAAATTATTATTTATTGCTCCGCGATCAAGGATATTCGCCGATTCGCCAAGTCGCCTTCCGCACCCCAGAAACGGGCGAGAAAACGTTGACGATCATCGAGCCGCAGCAGATTGATTCGTTTATCGAAGCGTTAAAAGCCGATTTAATGGAAGAGCCGGCAAGTGCAATGGTGGATAGCGGCAAAGTATGGCAGGGGGACATCGAGCTTTTGCAAAGCGACGGCGATACCATTCATCTCATGTGGAAAAAAACGTATACTCATGTCGAAAAATGGCTCAAAGACCACCATCTGCTCGAAAAAGCCCGGGGGAGTGCGGAATGATCAAAGAGGGTGTCTCAAAAGCTATTGTTTTGGGACACCCTCTTTTTACGTTTTTTTCTGCTTTTGAAGTAATAGCGTCGCTAACACATCGAGCACCCATAACAATAAAATGAAAAATAAAATAAACATTTCCGGTGTTTCCATGACACGAAAAGGGTTCAAGACGTTGTTCATTGATTGACGTAATGTAAAGCCCATTAATACATCCATTTCAATGGCGACACCGATTAAAACGCTGCCAATAAACAATGAAATACCTAATAGCTTCATCCAATTCCACCTACTGTCGGGTTTTTCTTTAGTTTTTGTTTCCTACAAGGAAACCATTCTTTGATCGTATATTCAAACTTTTCGTTGTCTATAATGGCAAGTAAAGAGTTGGAGCGAGGGGAAAACGATGCTGTTTCAGTGGGCATTGCGAAAAAAACAACAGGAAAAAAAGAAAACGACAACACAACAAGAGCGTGATCAAAGCGGTCAAGCGCAAGATGTTCCACATGAGCCGATTCATTCGCTGCTGGATGTTAATATTGATATCATTCGCCATACGACTGGGAACAGTTCCGATATTGTCATCCGTCGTTTTGCGATTGGGCAAGAACGGTCGATTCGCGCCGCGCTTATTTTTATTGATGGTCTTGCCGATGAAAAAAATGTATATCAATTTTTGTTGGAGCCGCTTATGACAGCAACGTTTCCGCTTTCTTTATCCCCGAAAGATACGTTTTGCTTTATGGAAAAAAAACTAGCTGCTGTTGGCAAAATCGAGCGCATCTTTGAGTGGTTTGATTTATTTTTAGCACTTATGTCAGGAGAAACGATTATTCTTCTTGATGGAGTGCCGTTTGCTTTAAGCGCAAGTACGAAGGGGGGAGAATATCGAGCGATTGAAGAACCGCAAACACAGATAGCTATTCGCGGCCCACGAGATGGGTTTACGGAATCGCTGCGTGTGAACACGACTCTTATTCGCCGTCGCATTAAAAATCCGAATCTTTGGCTCGAAACAATGAGAATTGGCGAAGTGACAAAAACGGACGTTGCCATTATGTATATGAAAGGAATTGCCAACGACGAAGTCGTTGAAGAAGTTAAAAAACGGCTTCGCAACATACATATTGACAGTGTTCTTGAATCGGGATATATCGAACAATTAATCGAAGATCAAACATTTACTACTTTCCCTACCACGTATCATACAGAGAGACCGGATGTGGTAGCAGCAAACCTTCTCGAAGGAAGAGTAGCCATATTCGTCGAAGGAACTCCATTTGTGCTAATTGCACCAGCTTTATTTATCCAATTTTTCCAAGCGGTTGAAGATTATTACGCTCGCTTTGATATTGCAACAGCACTTCGATTTTTGCGTGTTCTTGTTTTCTTTCTCTCACTTGTTGCACCGGCGATTTATATTGCAGCAACGACGTTTCATCAAGAAATGATCCCAACTCCACTTGTCATTGCGATTGCCGCCCAACGGGAGTCGGTTCCATTTCCAGCGTTTGTCGAGGCGTTGGTAATGGAAGTAATATTTGAAATTTTGCGGGAAGCAGGGGTGCGCTTGCCGCGTGCCGTCGGCCAGGCTGTTTCGATTGTCGGGGCACTTGTTATCGGACAGGCGGCCGTAGAGGCAGGGTTTGTTTCATCAGCAATGGTTATTGTCGTTTCCATTACGGCAATCGCCAGCTTTGCAACCCCTTCGTTTGCGATTGCAATTTCTGCGCGCCTCATTCGTTTTGCACTTATGTTTCTTGCAGCAATGTTTGGGTTTTATGGAATTATTATGGGTATTTTGGTAATGACGATTCATTTATGCAGCCTTCGTTCCTTTGGTGTTCCATATATGTCACCGCTTGCTCCGTTTATCCCGTCCAACCTGGGCGATACGCTTTTCCGCTTGCCGACATGGGCGTTTAAAGAGCGTCCGCGTTTAATCAACCAGAAAAATATTATTCGTCAAGGGAAAGATCAGCGGCCTCAGCCGCCCGCTTCCAATCGCCAGGAGAAAAACGAGGGGGAGCGATCATGAAACGAAAAATGGCCGTCATCCTTTTTCTTCTGTTATGCGTAACCGTTCTTTCCGGATGTTGGAGCAAAAAAGAGCTGACCGATTTGGCATTTGTCATCGCAGTCGGGATTGATAAAACGAAGGACGGAAAATATATGATAACATTTCAAGTCGTCAACCCAGGAAACGTTGCTGGTTCGACACAGCGAGGTGGAGGCAGTGGCGGGGTGCCGGTTTCCATCTACAAAGCAACAGGAGATAACCTCGTCGAGGCAAGCCGACAAGCGTCTAAAAAACTATCGCGGCTTATATATTATGCGCATACAAACTTAGTGGTTATTAGTGAAGAAGTGGCAAAAGAAGGAATCGACGGGTTGTTTGATGCACTCGAAAGAAATAGTCAATTTCGTACGACAGCAATGGTCGTGATCGCCCGTCATCATTCAGCGGAAGATGTTCTGAAAATATTAACGCCCATTGACAAAATTTCAGCAAATCAAATTATAAAAACATTACAATTTTCTGAAAAAGTATGGGGGCAAACGATGAATGTTGATGTAGGAAAAATAATTAACGATCTCGCTTCATCAGGAAAAGCACCAATCATTAGCGGTGTGGAGATTGTAGGAAGTGTGCAAAAAGGGAAACGGCAGACGAACGTGCAAGCTTCTGAACCTGATGCGCGATTAAATATCAATGGTTTAGCTATGTTTAAAGATGATAAACTTGTCGGATGGATTTCTGGCGAAACAGCGCGTGGAGTGTTATGGATTCTTGATAAAATTGAACAAACGGGCGTTACGATTGAATGGAAGCAGAAAAAAGAAGAAACTGCCTATAAAGTCGTTCGTGCCAAAACGAGCGTAGCGGCGCATATGAAAAAAGGAAAACCGTCCATTTCCATTCATATTCATGCAGAGGGAGATATCGGCGAAGAGTTTGTCTCTGTTGATTTTACAAATCCTAAGCAAATTTTTGCATTAGAAAAAAAAGTGGAAAAAAGTATAAAGAAGGAAGTTGTCAAAGCGGTAGAAGAAGCAAAAAAAGCAAAAACGGATATCTTTGGGTTTGGAGATGTTGTCTATCGTTCCTATCCGCAGCAATGGAAAACAATGAAATCAGATTGGGATGATCGCTATTTTCCGCAACTAGAGGTGCATGTCACGGTAGATGCGTTTATTCGCCGGACAGGATTACGGACTAGATCGTACATATTTGGACAGTGAGGGCGGTGAAATGATGGAACGAGCGAAGATAGACGCACGGCAATTACTTGTATTAATCGTACTGTTTGAACACGGAAGTGCTATCGTTATTCCGCTTGGTGTAGGTGCCAAACAAGATGTTTGGCTTGCGATATTATTAGGTTTAACATTTGGTTTATTATTGTTTTTCGTTTATTACCGCCTCTATCGTTACTATCCAAATGCCCCATTGACTACGTATGTACAAGACATTACTGGCCCTTGGATCGGTAAAGTTTTGGCGTTTGTATATATTGTTTATTTTCTTTATATTGCTTCCCGGGTGCTCCGTGATTTTGGCGAGCTGTTGTTAACGTTTGCGTATCCAGAAACACCGCTCTTTATTTTAAATGCGATTATGATATTAACGGTGATGTATGGCGTTTATAAAGGTATTGAGGTCATTGCGCGGACGGGGGGATTGTTTCTTACTTTGCTTTATCTGCTCGCAGTATCTGGGTTTATATTAGTCATTTCCGCAGGATTGGTGGATATCCATCGGCTGCAACCGGTGCTTGAAGAAGGATGGCAACGGGTATTGAAAGTCGTGTTTACGGAGACGCTTTACGTTCCATTTGGAGAAATGATTGTTTTTACGATGTTATTTCCATATATGAATAACCCGGAAAAAATGAAACAAGCCGCGATAACAGGTATGGTGCTAAGCGGTCTTAATTTGGCAATGATTATGACGATCAACGTTGCCGTACTTGGCGCGGATGTTGTCGCCCGTTCTACATTTCCACTTTTAGACACGATACGGAGAATTCGAGTTGCGAATTTTTTGGAACGTCTGGATGTACTTTTTATGATTGCCCTTATTATTGGCGGATTTTTTAAAATATCCGTATTTTTTTATGCTGCGGTGATCGGAACAGCGAATTTATTTCGTATTCAAAATTATCAGCGTCTCGTATATCCGCTTGGGTTAATGGTTTTGTTGTTATCGATCGCCATTGCGAGCAACTATCCGGAACATATTATGGAAGGATTAAAAATCGTTACCCTTTATATGCACATCCCATTACAAATCATTGTTCCGCTCTGCCTGCTTCTTATTGCCGCCATTCGTCATCGCTATTTCAACCAGCAATCATGAAAATAGGAAAAAATAGCTATCTTTTTTTCCAAAGAAAAAGAAGGAAAAAGAGAAGGAGAAGCGAATTTACATTAAAAAAGAAAAATCTCCGTTTCAAAGTAATGGTTGCCTTGGGATCAAAAGGTGACCTTTTATCATGAAGTGGGGCAATAAAAGAGAGATTACGATGAAAAAGGGTTGAACAATGGTGAAGTTAAATGTACAGGTGATCGAAAAAACGTTTAACCATCGTGTCAGTGGCGGAATGATCATTACCGACCGCAACCGATTGATTATAGCGGTGAATGACGAGATAGCGGAACTGACCGGTTATACGAAAGAACAGTTAATTGGCCAATCCGTTCATATTCTCCTTGCGGATGAGCATATCGTCCAAAAGTGTGAATGGATTTGGGAGTCCGTGTTAGAAAGCGGTTATTGGCAAGGAAAAGTTGATTATTGCATGGATAATGGCCAAAAATGCACCAAAATGCTAACGGTGTATGCACTTTCTGGCGCGACGGAGGAATGTTACGTCTGGTGTCTTGCCGATGCGGAAACACCAGTTTCGGAATCAGAGCAAATGCTGCGCGCCATATATCAAACTGCCCCGCTGGCCGTCATTCCGCTATGCAAAAATATGACGGTAAGAGACTGGGGGCATGCCGCCGAATCGTTATTTGGCTGGAAGCGGGAGGAAGTCATTGGCCGAAGTTTGTTTTCGCTGTTTTATAAGTACCCTCATCATATAGCAATGTTTTCCTATCCGTTAAAAAAGAAAAAAGCTGGGGAGTACATAATCAAGAGAAAAGACGGAACATTGATCGACGTCGAGTATGCGCTCATTCCGGTGACCGATTCAGATGGAAACGTTACCGGATATATCGTGATGCTTGAAGATATTACAAGGTGGAAGCAAAAAGAACTCGAGCACAAACGGCAAGTGGAGCTTGCGAAAAAAATTCAGCAAAGTTTACTGACTCCCCCGATTCAAAACAATGTAGTAACGATGGATGCGGTTTATATTCCGTCGGACGACTTATCTGGCGACATATATGCATGTTACCAAATTGACCGGGATCGTTATGGAGTCATTATTATTGACGTAATGGGGCACGGCATTTCCTCTTCGCTTGTCAGCATGCTGCTTCGTTCACTGTTAAGGGGGCTGATTGTGCGTGTCATCGATCCTGTGTATGTTGCTACCGAACTGGAGAAACATGTGCAAAACTTGTTTCCGGATGATGTGAATGAAATCCGCTATTTGTTTTCCATGATTTATTTAGTGATCGATACGAAAAGGAAGCAGATCGAGTATACCAACGCCGGACATCCCGCCGGACTGTTAGTTTCCGAGGACGGAGAAATCATCGAATTGGATAAGGGCGGATTGGCGATCGGCAGCCCGTTTTCACTCCCGTTTGAAAAAGAGGTGATTCCTTACCGGAAGCGGACAAGACTATTTTTATATACCGATGGGATTTTAGATGAAATCGACTCCTCTATTTTGCGAAGTATGAATAAAATTCGTACGTATACGAAAATGTACAGCCATTTATCAGACAAACAGTTTTTGCATATGTTGATGGAAGAGGGGAAATCGCCGACAAGCCCTGTCGATGATATATGTTTGCTATCTATTACGGTCCAGTAACAGGATAACTTCCAAATTAACTATATCAGTAGGTGCAAAACAATGTACGAAATAACGATGCGATGCAAAGCGACGGAAGAGGCCATTGATTTTTGCGATTTGCTGGCGAAGCAAATCGCCCACTTTTTTTCCCTTCATGATCGCGATATGTTTGTCTTATCGGTCCATGAAGCGGTTGTCAATTCCGTAAAGGCAGTGAAACAGCTGGGAAAAAAAGTAGATGACGATGCGTTGATCGTATCCTGGCGAATTACAGAGGAAGAGGTAACGGTGACGGTGACCGATGAAGGCGGCGGGATTCCGATAAGAGAAATCGAACGATTGAGGCGGGAAAGTTTGGAAGATGTCTTGCTTGCCGAATCCGGGCGCGGTCTTTTACTGATCAAGGAAACGATGGACGCAGTGTCATTCGAGCCGCATGCGGATGGCAAATGCGCGATCGTAATGAAAATGAGGAGAGGACAGAATGGATCGTCGGATATCCACTTTTGAATTAGTAACGGTATCGGCAGAAACGTACGCGAAAATATGGTTAAAGGGAAAATTGGTTTACCATACGCAACAGGCAGCGAGACAAAAAATGGAAATGGTGTTGGCGGAAATCGACAGGAATATCCTAATAATGGACGTCAGTCAACTTCTTTTTATTGATAGTACGGGATTAGCGTTATTGATTCACTTTTTCAAAAAGGCGGTTTACCAAAACAAACAAGTCGCATTGGTCGTCTCCACCAATAAAACGGTAGAAAAGATATTGGCAATTGCAAAATTCGATAAATTGTTTCCGATTGTGGAGCAGGAAGAGGATCTTGTTCGGTTATTGGCTTCGCGGACTAAGCAAATTTCCAGCCAGGAAATGTTGCTAGAAATGTGGCAGAACCATTGTATACAAAACTAAAAATATACGAAAAAATCGTATTCGTACGACACTCCCCTTGTTCATTTGCGACCATTGTCTTTTTCCATAAAGGATCAAAAAATTGTAAATTGCTTTTTTGGCAAATAAAATAAAAATTACAAAAGTATACACCACGAAAGCCCGTGACTTAAGTCTTGGGATGAAGTGGAAAACGGTTTTGAACCGAGCCGACAGGGCGCTAAACACCAGTGAGGTGCTTGCCCATGAGACTTAACGGAAAGTGCCTGCACCCAACTGTAGGAAAACTCTTTAGTACGTTAGAGCCAGTCGCGTGAAGGTTCAGATAATAGGTACGGGGAGTGACAACATGTGGCAAATATTATTGTACTTAAAACCGTATCGCAAATGGATGATTGTCGCTTGGACGCTCATGATCATTGAGCTGTTAGTCGAATTATGGCAACCGCTGTTGATGGGGAAAATTATTGACGATGGAGTTATGAAACAAAACTTGTCTGTCGTTTGGACGTGGGGCACGGTGATGCTTGGCGCTTCGCTTTTAGCGTTTACATCAGGAATTGCCAACTCTTTTGCTGCCGCCTACGTTGGCCAAGAGTATGGCTTTTCGCTGCGAAAGCATCTATTCAAAAAAATTCAGTCGTTTTCCTTTGCCAGCATCGAACGGCTTTCGACCGCTTCCTTGATTACGCGGATGACAAACGACGTGACACAAGTGCAAAACATGGTATTTATGAGCTTGCGCATCGCCTTGCGCGCTCCGCTTCTTGTTATGTTTGGCGTCGTTATGTCATTGATTGTGCATGTACAGCTAGCGCTCGTGTTCGTTGTGGCTGTTCCGATATTAGTGGCATTTTTGCTATGGATGATGAATAAATTAGCCGCCTCATTTTCCATCGTCCAGCAAGCGCTTGATCGTGTCAATAACGTCATGCGCGAAAATTTGGCGGGAATGCGTCTCATTAAAGCGTGGATGAGAGGGGCGTACGAGCAAGAACGATTTATGACGGTGAACGAGTCATTAATGCAGCGGACGATGGACGTCTTGCGCTTAGTGGAAACCATTACGCCTGTATTGCTATTCGTAATGAATATGGCGATTATTGTTATTCTTTTTGTTGGACGAGTCGATGTTCAAACAGGGAGCGCCACAGCAGGGCAAGTAGTTGCCGTTGTCAATTATGCGACCCGTATTACGGCGGCGTTGTCGATGTTTACGTTTATTACGATGGCGTTTTCCCGAGCCAAAGCATCAGCAAGCCGGATTGCGGATGTCCTTCAAACGGAAGTAGAAATGAAAGACGAGCTTGAGGCCGTTGCAGCGCCTATCCGTCAAGGAGAGATTCGGTTTGAGTGCGTGTCTTTTCGCTATCCGAACAGCCGCGCCCTTGTGTTAAAAGATATTTCATTTGTCGTTCGTCCGCACGAAACGGTGGCGATTTTAGGAGCGACCGGTTCGGGAAAGACGTCGCTGCTGCAGCTGATTCCCCGTTTGTACGATCCGGCCGACGGACGGGTATTGATCGATGGTGTCGATATTCGGCGCATGAATCAAGAACAGCTGCGCACCGCGATTCGTTTTGTTCCGCAGGAAGTGCTGCTTTTTTCCGGGACGATTGCGGAAAACATTCGTTTTGGAAATGCCAATGCCTCTATGGAAGAAGTGATAAAAGCAGCGAAACACGCGCAAATTCATGATACGATTATGAACCTTCCTGACGGGTACGAGACAGTGATCGGGCAAAAAGGAGTGAACTTGTCGGGCGGACAAAAGCAGCGCCTCTCGATTGCCCGGGCACTTGTCGGCCATCCGAAAATTTTATTGCTAGATGATAGTACGAGCGCGCTCGATTTAAAAACGGAAGCGAAGCTGCTTAAAGCGCTAAAGGAATATACGTGCACGACATTGATTGTTACGCAAAAAATCCGCACGGCAATGGAAGCGGATGTGATTTTCTTGCTAGAAGATGGCCGGTTGCTCGCAAAAGGAAGCCATGACGAGCTGTTAGAAACGAGCGAACTGTACCGAAAAATCGTCGAATCGCAGTTTGGAAAGAAGGGGCATAACGATGTTACGACCACGGCATAGTACGCCGCTGACGATGGGCCAAAAACGGAAAGCGAAGGATAATATTGGCACACTAAAGCGGCTTTGGTCATTTGTTTCGCCGCAAAAAGGTTGGCTTTTGGCAACAGTAATAATGGTCATCATTAGTTCCGGCTTAAGCCTGCTCGGCCCATATGTCGTCGGGAAAGCGATTGATATGTATATAGTAGAAAGGCGGACGGACGACTTTTGGCTGGTGCTTGCGCTTCTCCTTTTTATTTATGTCGCTCTGTCCGCCTCGACGTTTCTGCAAAACTATTGGATGATCGGTGTTGCGCAAAAAACGGTTTATGCGATCCGCAAACGGCTGTTTCGTCATTTTCACGAACTGCCGATTTCGTTTTTTGACAAGCGCCAGCAAGGCGAATTAATGAGCCGTATCACCAATGACATTGATAATATGAGCCAAACGTTTAACAGCACGGCGATCCAAGTGATCTCGAGCATGCTCACGCTTGTTGGGGCGATTGGGGTGATGGTTTGGCTTAGCCCGTTGCTTACGCTGGTGACCTTGCTGGTCGTTCCGCTGATGTATGCGGGGATGAAGTGGATTACGAACCGGACGCAAAAGCGGTTTCGCGAGCAGCAGCGTTGTTTAGGCGAAATGAACGGATTTATCGAAGAAGTCATCTCCGGACAAAAAGTTGTGAAAATGTTTTCGCAGGAGCGGAGAATGATCAACGACTTTTGGCAAAAAAATGAACAGCTAAAGCGCGCCGGGTTTTGGGCGCAGACATATTCCGGTTTTATTCCGAAGCTGATGAACTTTTTAAACAACTTAAGCTTCGCACTCATTGCCGGCGTTGGCGGGCTTTTGGCGCTTAAAGGAATCATTTCAATCGGAGTTATTGTCGTCTTTGTCGAGTATGCCCGTCAGTTTACCCGTCCGCTCAATGATTTGGCCAACCAATGGAATACGCTGCTGTCCGCACTGGCCGGCGCGGAGCGGGTGTTTGAAATTTTTGATACGGCCAAAGAAGAGCGGGATGAAACGGGAGCGATTTCTCTTGGCCACCTGCAAGGGAAGGTCGAATTTGACCATGTCGTTTTTTCCTATGATCAAAACCGCGACGCTCTTCGTGATGTCAGCTTTTCTGTCTCCCCTGGAGAAACGGTGGCGCTTGTCGGCCCGACCGGGGCGGGAAAAACGACGGTTTTGCAGCTGTTAACCCGTTTTTACGACCCTGACCGCGGCCATATTTTCATCGATGGGCACGATAGCCGTTCTATTAAGCGCGCTAGCTTGCGCGCCCATATGGCATTTGTTTTACAAGATACGTTTTTATTTGAAGGGACGATTCGCGACAATATTCGTTACGGAAGGTTAGAAGCGAGCGACGAGGAAGTGGAGCAGGCGGCGAAATGGGCGAATGCACACTCGTTTATCACGAAGCTGCCGAACGGTTACGATACAGTGTTGAAGCAAGATGGCGGCGGCATCAGCCAAGGTCAAAGACAGCTGTTGGCAATCGCCCGCGCGATGGTGGCAAATCCGTCGATTTTAATTTTAGATGAGGCGACAAGCAATATTGATACGGTCACGGAAATGCAAATTCAAGAGGCGCTAGAGCGGCTGATGAAGGGGCGGACATGTTTTGTCATCGCCCATCGGCTTAACACGGTGCAACATGCCGACCGCATTCTTGTGTTGAATGAAGGAAAAATTGTCGAACAAGGGACGCATGAATCACTGCTAAAGGCAAAAGGGTTTTATTATGAGCTGTATCACAGCCACCTGCGAAAAGAGGAAGTATCATAAAAACGACTTGTACGCGTGCTGTACAAGTCGTTTTTATGATTAGTTAGCGACGGCGGAAAGTCTTGCTATAAACACTTTACGCCAGCTTTCTGATAAAGCCGGTTCCGCGATGATTTTTTGCATCGCCTCCACATTTGTTTTTTCTATATAGTAAATGCGGTTTACATAGCGAACGGATAAAGGTGTTTGGCTGCGTTCAATGAGTATGAGCTTGTCTCCCTGTTGAATGATTCCTTCTTGTAACACGCGAAAATAAAAACCTGTGCGTCCTGTTTTTTGCAAAACTAGCGGAAGGTCCGGCAAACCGTGCCGTTTGGCGAGCTTAAAGCAAGGCTGTCTCGGCTGAGACAGTTGGATGACGGCCGTGCCGATGGAAAAGATATCACCGATGCATGCTTCGTCTTCCGTCAGTCCTTTTAGCGTAAGGTTTTCTCCAAACGCGCTAGGAGAAAATGGACAGTGATACTGTTTTTCCCACTCGCTAAAATGCTCGGACGGGTAAGCACAAATCGCTTTGTCATATCCGCCGTGATGTACTAAGTCCGCTTGCCCATCTCCATCGAAGTTGAGCTTCGTCACGAAGAGCGGTTCCAACACAGGTTCTTTAAAAATTCCTGTTATGAGCGGTTTTCCATCGACCATTACCGTTTTCGGCTTTCCTACATTAACAGAAATTACTTTCATCTATTTTCCTCTCCCCCAAAGTTCTTCCGCGATTAATCGGAATGATGTTAACTTGTCTGCAAAATCATAGGTAATCGTTACAAGCATGATTTCTTCTGTTTCATAAGCCTCGCTGAGCCGAAACAGCTGTTCTTTTATTTGTTTTGGCGAACCGACGATCATCCGTTTGCGGTTTTCGACAACCCGTTTGCGCTCAAACGGACTGTACGGGTAAGCCATTGCTTTTTCCGGGCTTGGCGTGCCGTTGGACACCATGCCTTGTTCAATCATCAACAGTGATAAATCAAGGCTTGATGCCACCCATTCCGCTTTTTCTTCCGTTTCGGCGCAAATGGTGAACACAGCGACCATATTGCGCGGTTTATCCAAATATTTCGATGGCACGAACCGTTCGCGGTACAATTTCGTATAATATTCCCCACCTTCGCCGTTAATAAATTGGGCGAACACATACGGCAATCCTTTTTGCGCGGCAAGGAGCGCGGTGGATGAGCTCGAGCCGAGCAGCCATACATCGGGTGCTGTCCGCACGTTTGGTGTCGCCTTTAGTCCATGCAATGGATGTTCTTTCGGCAAATCATTATGTAAATAAGCAAGCAAATCGTCAATCTGCTCTGGATAGCGGTCTATATCTCTTCGTTTTCCTTCCTGCAAGGCGATTGTCGCAATCGGCATACCGCCGGGAGCACGACCGACTCCGAGATCGACCCGGCCGGGATGGAGGCCTTCGAGCACTTTAAAGTTTTCCGCCACTTTATAAGCGCTATAATGCGGAAGCATGACTCCGCCGGAACCGATGCGGATGCGCGACGTTTTCGCGCCAATATGGCCAAGGAGAACCTCCGGAGATGAACCGGCGAGGCTGTTTGTATCATGGTGTTCCGACACCCAAAAACGTTCATAGCCAAGCTCTTCCACAAATTGCGCGAGCCGGACAGTATTGGCGAGCGCTTCTTCCGCCGTCATTCCCTCCGCAATCGGGGATTGGTCTAGCACGCTTAATTTAAGGGTCATGGTAAAACATCCTTTCGCTATCGTGCTTCATGTTCCAAGAGGGGTTAATTATTTCTTATTATGCGCTGCTAGGGAAAAATTGTCTATTGATTTGCCTGTTAGTAGGTAGGGATTTTTATATCGAATCGATGCTGCTTTTCATTTTTATTTCAGCGATTGCAGCTAAAAAAGAAGAACACGCCCCGCTAGGCTGCTGTTGGGGCGCGCTTATTTATAAATGTACGAGCTTTTCTTCCTGCTCCGGTTGTTCTAATGCTTTCTTTCGTTCAAGTCGTGAAAATAACGAATGCATCAGCTGCTTCATTGTGTCGACGATAAAGGAGCACCGTTCGTATAACGCTTCTTTTAAGCTATCGAGCTGGCGCGTCATTTTGTATTGTGTCGCTTCCTGTGCTTCCAGCCGCTCGATGACCGTTTCCTGAAACACGTGCTGCAGCTCTAATTTTTCGATTAATGTTTGATATAGTTTCTCTTGCCCTTCTAAACGAGCGAGCAGCCCTTGGTATAAATGTTCTTGCGCGGCGAGTTGCTGCGATAGTTTTTTTGTTGCCTCCTCTTGCAAAACAAGGGAGTCGGTAATTGTCTGCTTGGCCGTTTCGTCTTGTTCCATTCGTTCATTCCATCGTTCATATAGCTGTTGTTGCTGCTCGTGTTGGGCGGAAACGGAACGCTGCAGTTCTGCTAGTAAAGCGGAAAGTTCATTGTAAAGCCGCTGTTGTTCCTCTAATACTTGCTGGGTGGCGGACCGGCGGTAATAGAAAATAGGATGTGATGAAGCGGGAGGGGTTCCTTCATAGACGCGCGGAGTCAATTTCTTGTTCGTATAAATGAAAGACATGCCCGACACTCCTTTCCATCTGTAAATACCTATGTGACATCATATGCAGCTATTCTTATTTCGGTTAGGCACCAAGTTTGTGATGCCGTCTCATGCTTTGGTATAATAAAATAAATAGAAAATTTGGAAAGGATGTGGATGTATGCCAGCAGTCGAGTCCAATATGTTTCCATTAGGGCAAAAAGCGCCGTCGTTTGAACTGGTGAACGTGGTTGATGGCAAAACCGTCCGTTTGGAAGAGGTAAAATCGGATGTTGCAACGGTGATTATGTTTATTTGCAATCATTGTCCGTTTGTGAAACACGTGCAGCATGAACTCGTCCGTCTTGCTAACGATTATCAGCCAAAAGGAGTCACGTTTATCGCCATCAATTCGAACGATGTGGAAAAATATCCGGAAGACTCGCCGGAAAATATGAAAAAAGTAGCCGAAGAATTAGGCTATCCGTTCCCATATTTGTTTGACGAAACGCAAGAGGTGGCAAAAGCGTACCAAGCGGCGTGCACGCCGGACTTCTATATCTTTGACCGCGACTTAAAATGCGTATACCGCGGCCAGCTTGACGATTCACGGCCAAACAATGGCATTCCGGTTACAGGGGAATCGATTCGTGCGGCATTAGACGCATTATTGAATGGCGAGCCAGTGCCGGAAAAACAAAAACCAAGCATTGGCTGCAGCATCAAATGGAAGGAATAATTTCCATCATTTCTTGACTTTCTTTTGCCCATCGAGTATTATTAACAAAGCACCATTTCGTTCGTCGTATAAAGGATCATCATAAGTCGTGCCTTGCGAATAGGGGGCCTGCTTATATGTTCCCTTGCTTGCGTAAGCGCACGGCTTTTTTCTTTATTGCGGTAGCGATGGTCAATATTTATTTTTGGAGGAATCACAATGAACACAGGAAAAGTAAAATGGTTTAATGCCGAAAAAGGGTATGGATTTATCGAAAAAGACGGCGGAGGCGATGTTTTCGTTCATTTTACCGCTATTGAGGGCGAAGGGTTTAAAACGTTAGAAGAAGGGCAATTTGTTACGTTTGACGTTATCGAAGGAAACCGCGGTCCGCAAGCGGCAAACGTACGTAAAGCGTAAGGAGGGAACAAGGTGATATCGCTTCTGGTGGTATCACCTTTTTTACCGCAGGCGGCTCATTTCGAAAACAAATTCACACTGGCGCAGCTTCGGAGCTGCAAGGATGGATGAGAGGCAGGGCTTCCATTGTTTTTGTTTTTTTGTATGATAGATATATAGATATATCCCGTTTTTAGTTGTCATAACTTTTATTATGTAAACAAAGGGAGGAAAGAAATGAGGCCGCTGCTATACCGTGTGTTTGTGTATGGAACGTTGTTAGTGGGGGAAGCGAACCATTATGTCGCCGCTCCTTATATCCGCGATATTCAGCCGGGAAAAGTGAAAGGACGCTTATATGACGTCGGGGCATACCCCGCGCTCGTTGTCGAAGAAGAAGGCGAAGTAATCGGCGAATGGTTTACCGTAACGGAAGAAGGGCTGCAAGCGATGGATGAGCTCGAAGGATATGAAGAAGGGGGCCGACATAACGAATACGAGCGGGTTTGGGTGAAAGATCTGGAACAGCCGCTCGAAGGGTATGTATATGTATACCCAAAAAGCAAAGCGGCGCACCTTCCGCTCATTCCGTCGGGGTCATGGCGGCACCGTCATCTTCATTAGCAGCATGCGAGAAGGACGGTGTTTTTGGTGAATGAAATCAACAATGCATCGCTTTTTGTCATATGGCTGTTTATCCTTGTGCCGGTATTTATATCATACCGCCATTCATTAAAATTGGAAAAAGACATTATTTGGTCTTCATTGCGCGGATTTGTTCAATTATTAATATTAGGATATTGTATTTCTTATCTTTTTTCTTTAGAAAAATGGTATGTCATTATTGGTTATGTGCTATTGATGGTTGCTGTTGCCTCGTTCAATGTTTCGGAGCGGGGTAACGATACAAAACGTACGTTTTTTCTTGTTTTTTTCAGCATGATTGTTTCTGTTGGGATTCCAATTATGTTATGGCTAATTTGCCGCATTATTCCGTTTCAAGCGCGATACATTATTCCTGTTGCAGGAATGTTTTCAGGAACAGCGATGGTTGCCTCAAGCGTCGTATTAGAAACGATGAAACAAGAGCAACGTGACAATATAAAACAGTACGCCGTCAAAATCGCGATGATCCCTACGATTGATACGTTAAAAACAATGGGGCTTGTACAAATACCTGGAACGATGACGGGAATGATCTTGGCGGGAGCAGATCCGATTGCTGCGGTCAAATACCAAATTTTTATCGTATTTACCCTTCTTGTCGTTGCGGCCATTTCGGCGATTGTCGTTTGTTTTCTCAATTATCGAGCATTCTATCAAACCAATGATTGCTGAGACGGTGATTATAATAAATTCTCTTGGTAATGGCTACATATGTTTATCATAGCGGCTGCCTAAAAGGGTGTTGATGAATTCACCATTATAGGCAGCTGTCTTTTTTATTAATGGAAAAGCATAAATATACAGATATATCACTATTTATAACTCGATTTTTGTGGTTTTTTTGAAAGCGTTTTCTAGTTAGCGTAATAAAAATACAGAAAAATAAATAAAAAAAGTATTGCCAAATACGTGCTCCTTTCCTATAATAAAGACATGTTATAAAAATAAACGTCAGAATGTGAGGTAATGTAACATGTCAAAGGTGATGGTTTCTCCTACAAGCGATCGGGAAGCAGTGCTTGAACAAATCAAAGAAATAATCAAGCAAAAACATGTCGAGCTTTTGCATCTGCAATTTGTCGACATCGAAGGAATTTTAAAACACGTTACGGTGACGGTAGAGCAGCTTGATGATGTTGTGGAAGGAAAAATCATGTTTGACGGCTCCTCGATTAAAGGATTTTCCCCTATCAACAAATCCGATCTCTATCTTCTTCCTGACTTAAACACGTTTGCCGTATTGCCTTGGACGGTAGAGGAAGGATATTCCGAAGCCCGTTTCCTTTGTTCTGTTCTCAATCCTGATGGAACGCTGTTTGAAGGGGATCCGCGCAACGTCTTAAAGAAAACCGTGGACTGTGCTGCAGAAAAAGGGTATACGATTTCTGTCGGTCCAGAATTGGAATTCTTTTTATTCAAAGCGGACGAAAATGGAAACCCGACGACAGAACTCCATGATAGCGGCGGATATTTCGAACCGTCTCCAAAAGATCTTGGCGAGCGCGTTCGTTTAGAAATTTACCGCGCGCTAAAGGCGATGGGCTTTACGATTGAAGCATCTCATCACGAAGTTGCAGAAGGGCAGCATGAAATCAACTTCAAATACGCCGATGCGTTAGGGGCGGCAGACAATGCAACTACATATAAGTGGGTTGTAAAAACGATCGCCAATAAATATGGACTGCACGCCACGTTTATGCCAAAGCCGGTGTTCGGCATCAATGGTTCCGGCATGCATGTGAACATGTCGCTATTTAAAGACGGTGAAAATGCGTTTTTTGATCCAAATGATGAAAACCAATTATCGGAAACGGCCTATCAGTTTATCGCAGGTTTGCTCGCGCATGTTAAAAGCTTTGCCGCCATTACGAACCCGCTAGTAAACTCGTACAAACGGCTTGTCCCGGGATATGAGGCGCCTTGCTATATCGCGTGGTCGGCGTCGAACCGTTCGGCGTTAATCCGCATCCCAGCCAAACGCGGTATGGCGACCCGCGTCGAGCTCCGCTGTCCAGACCCGTCAGCCAACCCTTACCTTGCGTTTGCCATCATTGCTGCCGCTGGTTTGGACGGAGTGGAAAAAGGCTTACAAGCTCCGGCGCCGATTGATGAAGATATTTTCCATATGACAGAAGAGCGCCGCTCTCTGCTTGGCATCGAAAATCTGCCATCGAGCTTAGGAGCGGCAGTGGAAGAGTTCGCAAACGGCACGATCGGCCGCGAAACGCTCGGGGAGCATGTGTTTGAGGAATACGTCGCCATGAAAAAAGCGGAGTGGGACAGCTACCGCACCGCTGTGCACGCTTGGGAAATTGAACAGTATCAAGCGAAATTTTAACATTTTTCCCAATTCACCTCCCTCCTTGAAACGAAGTGAAGGGGAAAATGAATCACATGATAAAGTTCTATTGTTCACACCTAGACAAAACGGGGTTCAGATGATGAGTCTGAATCCCGTTTTGTTTTTTAAAATTCATAGTTGACAACTATGAATACTTGGTATTAATGTATTAATTAATAAAAATATTCGATCATTTCAGATGGAGGGAATGAAATGAAAAAGTTAATCGTGTTTGTGATTGTTGGATTTATCGCTCAGCTTATCGACGGTTCGCTCGGAATGGCGTATGGGGTTACGTCAACAACGCTGTTGCTTGCGTTCGGGATTGCCCCGGCGGTCGCTTCCGCCTCGGTGCATTTAGCGGAAGTAGTCACAACCGCAGCTTCGGGCGCATCTCATATTAAATTTGGAAATGTCGACCGCGACATGGTGATCAAATTAATTATTCCCGGCTCGCTTGGCGCGTTTGTCGGCGCCTGCTTTTTAAGCAATCTTCCAGGGGATTTCATTAAACCATATGTTTCACTATTTTTGTTGGCGCTTGGGTTTTATATCATATATCGGTTTTTATTTCTTTCTGCCAGGCAAGATCAGCAACCGCCGCGAAAATTTTCGAACAAGCAACTTGTTCCTCTTGGTTTAGTGGCCGGCTTTCTCGATGCGACCGGCGGAGGAGGATGGGGCCCGATCGCTACACCGGTTCTTCTTGCGAATAAAGGAATGGAGGCAAG
Organism: Parageobacillus sp. NEAU-HV-2; assembly: GCF_059115485.1. Lineage (NCBI taxonomy): Bacteria > Bacillati > Bacillota > Bacilli > Caryophanales > Anoxybacillaceae > Parageobacillus > Parageobacillus sp. NEAU-HV-2. Next base: position 108,739 of record NZ_JBXUJJ010000003.1, on the reverse strand, counting down.
AAAAGTGATAGGAACGGTTGATACGTCTGAATTTGCCATTGCTTTATCCGCTACTATCGGATTTGTCATTTCGTTAGGCTGGGAACAAGTCAATTGGTTTTGGGTAGGAACGCTGATGTTAGGGGGAATCATCGCTGCACCAATCGCGGCGTGGCTCGTTCGCAAGCTGCCATCCCATTTGCTTGGGGTATTAGTCGGGGGATTAATCATTTTTACTAATGTTCGCACCTTGCTTCATGCGTGGGGAGCTCCTGACAACTGGTATCCAGCCGTGTACGGCGCTATTGTGCTCGGTTGGGCAGTTTCGATATGGTTGGCGGTTCGCAATCATCGGAGGGTATCGTTATCGAATGACCTGGCGTCGTAAGTATATACCACGGTGTTTTTTAGGTAACAAAGTGCAGGATACCGTGTGTCGTGGGAGTGATTTAATATGTGTTATTTTTAAAAAAGCAGGCATAACGCCTGCTTTTTTGGTTGCCCTTATATTTTAGAATAGTAAAAATATTTAAAATTATTGTTGATAAAATACTTATAGAGATGATATAATTCTTTTGTAAAACGATTTACTAAAACGATTTACAAAAACTTATATAAAGGAGGTGAGTTATAAGTGAGGAAAATAGTCATCCCATTAAATGCTTTTAATAGCAAAGAGGTACTGGAAAAGGGACAGGGTTTTTTTGTTCCTATGATTTCACGGGCAGGCGCTAACGGTATAGAGATTCGTAGGGAACTATTGACAAAACACGATTATCCACTGACACAACTGAAAACAATCATTATGGATTCTTGTCTATTTCTTGTTTACTCTGCCCCTAATCCATTATGGAAAGCAGATGGAGTGTTGAATAGTGAAGAACTTAACTCTGTGATTCAGGAAGCAAAAGAGCTAGGAGCGTCTCTCATAAAAGTACCATTAGGCCATTATGTGCCGAGTTATTCAAATATTCGTGATATGGAACAGCTGTTAAAAGAAAGTGAAACTAATATTAAGTTGCTTGTAGAAAATGACCAAACTCTTTACGGAGGAACCATTCATCCTTTGTCCTGTTTTTTTCAAAATGTCCACAAAAACAAATTGTCCATTCATATGACGTTTGACATCGGAAACTGGAAGTATTGCGGGGAAAATGTAGTTGAAGCGTTGCGTCAACTCTATCCATTTATTCGTTATATCCATCTTAAGCATGTAGAAAGACATGGAGAGTCATGGGAAACACTACCGTTACCGATGGAAAAATCTGCTGAATGGAAGAGGATTTTGGCAGCGCTTCCGCAAGACTTGCCGGTTGCATTAGAGTTTCCGATCGAAAATGTTCAGCTTATCCAACGTTATATTCGTATACTTCAAGCATCGTAGAGAAGAAAGGAGTACATCAATGGATGTTGTTACATTTGGAGAAGCAATGGTGATGTTTATTGCTGACGAAATAGGCCCTTTGCATCAAGTAAGCTGTTTTCATAAGTCGTTAGCGGGGGCAGAGGTGAATACCGCGATCGGTTTTGCAAGATTAGGTTTGAAAAGCGGATGGGTAAGCAAAGTGGGGGACGATGCATTTGGTGCTTATATTATTGAACAATTGCAAAGTGAAAAGGTAAATATTGATCAAGTGACGATCGATGCAGACCATCCAACTGGTTTTCAACTAAAGTCCAAGGTCTTTGAAGGAGATCCTGAAGTGCAATATTTTCGAAAAGGTTCCGCAGCCAGTTATTTAAACACCGCAGATTTCGATGCAGAATATTTTCGGACGGCAAGACATTTACACATGACAGGAATCCCACTGGCTATTTCCCGTTCTATGAGAGAGTTCGCTAAGCATGCACAATCATTTATGAAGAAAGAAGGAAAAACAGTATCATTTGATCCTAATTTGAGACCTTCTTTATGGAAATCAAAAGAGGAAATGATTAGCGTCATTAATGAAGTTGCATTTGAAAGCGATTACTTCTTACCAGGCATACATGAAGGGGAATTGCTAACAGGATTTACCCAACCGGATGATATTGCTGATTTTTATTTAGACAGAGGAGTAGAACTAGTTGTTGTAAAGCTTGGGAGCAAAGGAGCTTTCTACAAATGTAGCAGTGAGGAGGGATATGTAACCAGCTTTCTGGTTTCTAAAGTAATCGACACAGTTGGAGCAGGCGATGGTTTTGCTGTAGGTGTCATCAGCGGATTGCTTGAAGGGTTGTCTATACGCGATGCAGTATTGCGCGGGAATGCAATAGGCGCTTTAGCAGTTCAGTCAGCGGGAGATAGCGATGGGTATCCAACTCGACAAGAGCTGGAACGATTTATAGAAAAATTCGTAAGGAGGGCTTAATATGAAACATACATTGGCGAAATCACGGTGGTATCGCCTTATTCCCATCGTGTTTATCACTTATAGTTTAGCTTATCTTGATCGAGCAAATTATGGATTTGGTGCGGCAGGCGGTCTGGCAGAAGATTTGAATATTTCCGCAGCAACTTCCTCATTACTGGGATCGTTATTTTTCCTTGGATATTTCTTCTTTCAAATACCGGGGGCTCATTATGCAGAAAATAAGAGTGCGAAAAAATTGATTTTCTGGTCTTTAATTTTCTGGGGAGGACTTGCTAGCGCCACTGGGTTAGTAAGTAATATTCATTGGTTGATGGTTATACGTTTTTTATTGGGAGTTGTCGAAAGCGCTGTCATGCCTTCTATGCTCGTATTTTTAAGTCACTGGTTTACGAAAGAAGAGAGATCTCGAGCCAATACGTTTTTAATCCTTGGAAACCCCGCAACGGTATTATGGATGTCCATTGTATCAGGATATTTGGTCGAATCAGTGGGATGGAGATGGATGTTTGTAGTGGAAGGTCTTCCTGCTGTAATATGGGCATTTATTTGGTGGAAATTAGTAGATGATGAACCGAAAACGGCGACATGGTTAACGAATGATGAAAAACAACAGCTGCAAACACAGTTAGAACAGGAGCAACAAGAACTAAAACCTGTTAAAAACTATCGCGAAGCATTTCAATCGAAAACGGTTATTTTATTAAGCTTGCAATATGCTTTATGGAGTATCGGAGTATACGGGTTTGTGATGTGGTTGCCATCCATCATTAAAGCGGCGCCTCATATGGATATTGTTAAAACAGGATGGTTATCATCGGTTCCATATATTTTTGCGATCATTTTTATGATTGGTTCTTCCTATTTTTCTGATAAGACATTAAATCGTTCAGAGTTTGTATGGCCGTCCTTATTAATTGGAGCTATTGCATTTTATGCTTCGTACGCTATTGGAACTAGTCATTTTTGGGTTTCCTTCATCTTGTTAGTAATTGCAGGGACCGCTATGTATGCGCCGTATGGTCCATTTTTTGCGATCATTCCAGAAATTTTACCTCGTAACGTAGCTGGTGGTGCTATGGCCTTAATTAACAGTATGGGTGCGTTAGGTTCATTTGCCGGATCTTATGTTGTCGGTTACTTAAATGGAGCAACTGGAGGATTTGGAGCATCGTATATTTTTATGGCTGGATCGTTACTCCTTGCATCATTTTTAACACTTATTGCAGTAAAAGGGGTCAATAGACAAAAAAATGTGCCTGATGAATGGGCAGTTCATCAAGCACAAAAATAGGCTATTACCGATTAGTTATTATACTATAAATGATTTGTGTTTGCATTGTTGACGCTTAAACTTATCAGGTATGTTCGGTAACCAATAAAAAATCAGCTATAATGGATCAATTCACGATTTTTTTGCCGTAGTCGGCAGGCCGATGCTTGCCGACTGGGCATGCGATATGAATGCTTTCCTCGAACGAGGAACGTTTTTCGGACAAATTTATTCATCTGATCACGTTCTCGTTCGGGTATCACGGCAGAAAAACACTAATATAGTGGATAATCAACACTCGTGTAAATTTATACTTAAGGGGAGAGAGTATGTCGGTTTACCTTGATCTAGAAAGAAATGGAATTGTAGCAGTGCTTCGCCATGCAAGGATCCAAACGGTTGTGCCTATTGCCCAAACGTTGAAGGAAGCAGGAGTGACAGTATTGGAAGTGACGATGGAAACACCAATGGCACTGAGAATAATAGAGAAATTGTGTACTGAATTTGCGAGTAATATGACAATAGGAGCTGGAACAGTCCTGGATGCAGAAACAGCTAGAACAGCTATATTAGCTGGGGCGCAATTTGTCGTTTCGCCGACAGTCAATATAGAAACAATTCGTACAGTAAAAAGATATGGGGTACTATGCGTGCCGGGGGCGATGACACCATCAGAAATTTTAACAGCCTATGAGTTTGGGGCAGATATAGTAAAAGTTTTTCCAGCTAATGTTCTCAGTCCGGCATATATAAAAGCAATAGCTGGACCATTTCCTCATATTCCTTTATTGGCAACAGGGGGAATCAACTTAGAAAATGTTGAAGATTACATCAAAGCAGGTGCCATTGCGGTCGGATTGGGAAATTCATTGTTAGATCCAAGTAAAGAGATGACAAATGGAGAGTTAATCAGGCTAAAGGAAACGGCGCACCGTTTTGTTGAAAAGGTAAGGAACGCCAAGCAATGGCTGATAGATAGGACACTTGGATAATTATTTATTTCTTCTATATATTTGGATAAGCTACGTTATTCTTGTTAAAATGGAAGCACCAAAAAATCAGTTAATTAATATAGAGGATGATGCAAATGAAAAGGGTAACGCTGGCTGACGTAGCGAAAGAAGCAGGTGTTTCAAAAAGTACGGTATCCCAATTTTTAAATAAACGATATGAGCATATGGGAGACGAAACAAGAGAAAAGATAAGAGCAGCCATTGAAAAACTTGGATATCGTCCAAACTATATTGCAAGAAGTTTAAAGCAAAAACGGACATCAATGATCGGGATTATCGTCGCCAATATTATGCATCGAGTTTCTACGGAAGTTAGTAGAGCGATTGAAGATTATTGTCATGAACATGACATGCATGCGATCGTGTGCAATGCAGATGATGATCCCGTAAAAGAAAGAAAGTATATTGAGATGTTACGCGCGCGGCAGGTAGACGGGTTAGTTATTTTTCCGACCGGAGGCAATATCGAGCTTTACAAACAGATGGAGCGAGAAAACTACCCAGTTGTATTTGTGGATCGGAAAATAGATGAGGTAAATGTCCATACGATTGTTGTAAATAATAGAGAGGCAACATATCAAGCAGTTTCCCATCTTATTGAACAGGGGCATACGCGTATAGGAATAGTAACGCCACCTTTAACAATCTATCCACGCATTGAGCGAGTTAACGGCTATAAACAGGCATTAATGGATCACCATGTTGAGATCAAATCAGAATATATGGCTTCTGATGAGATACACCGTATTTCTTCGCGATTAGAGCAGATGTTTGCTTTACCACAAAGACCTACAGCACTATTAGCGGGAAATGATTTATCTTTTTTTGAGGCAATGGCGTTTATTAAACAGCAACGCATTCGTGTTCCACAAGACTTGGCTGTAATCGTGTTCGACAACATTCCATTTGCTAGCATCTCAACACCAACCATTACAACCATTGCACAGCCTGCGTATGAAATGGGAAAAAAGGCTGCAGAACTGTTATGGAAACAAATTAATAACCAATGCGAGAAAGCGCAATTATATACGTTTTCTTGCAAATTAATTATCCGTGAATCTTCAAACAGGAAAATAATAGGTGTGTAAAATGTAGAAATACCTATGAATGGAGAATGGACGATGTATATTCAGCTTGCTCTTGACAGAATGAACATAAATGATGCCATTCAAATTACTAAACAAGTGGAGGAGTATATTGATTGGATTGAAGTAGGCACCTCCCTTATTAAGGAGTTTGGAATAAAAAGTATCGAAACGGTGAAATGTTCATTTCCTAACAAAACGCTTGTTGCTGATGTAAAAACGATAGATAACGCGAAATATGAATGTAGTCTATGTTTTGGAGCAGGGGCGGACATTATTACGGTAATGGGCGTCGCACCGCAGATTACCGTAGAAACATGTTTGAATGAGGCGAAAATCCATGGAAAAAAGGTAATGATTGATTTATTAAATGCGAGTGAGTCGACGATGCAACAACTACTGAAATATAAAGATGCTATTTTCTGTGTTCATGTCAGTAAAGATGAACAAGAGCTTTCCCTATGGAAAGAAAAACATTCTTTTGCACGCTTTAAAAGCTTTAAGGGTAGCACCCTAGCAGTAGCTGGGGGAATTTCTGTTGCTACAATTGAACGAATTAAACCGCTTCATCCCTCCGTTGTTATTGTTGGTTCTGCAATCACGCAGGCAAAAGATCCGGAAAGTGTGGCTAAGGAATTAAAACAATTGATTAAAAATAGGGAGGGAAAATGATGAATCCAATTGAAGTCATTTTCTCAGAAATGGAACAAGTTTTTGAGGAATTTGACAATGTGAATATAAATCGCGTAGCTGTTAATCTTGCGAAAGCAAATAGAATTTTTGTCGCAGGTGAGGGGCGTTCGGGATTGATGGGGAAGGCGTTTGCCATGCGACTTATGCATCTTGGAGCGACCGTCTATGTAGTAGGAGAAACCATTACTCCTTCGCTTCAAAAGGAAGACACGTTAATTGCTATATCTGGCTCAGGAACTACGAAAAACACGGTGTGGATTGCGGAAAAAGCGAAACAACTCGGGTGTGATATTATAGCGTTCACTACTGACCTGTCGTCTGCTTTGGCCGAAACGGCTTTACTCACTGTTCATGTACCTGCAGCAACAAAATATCGTCGTGGCCATGAGAAGCAAAGTAAACAGCCGTTAAGTTCCTTGTTTGATCAATGTACGCATATTATTTTTGATGCGATCTGTTTACAGTATGCGAATATACGGCAAATTGAACATGAGCAGGCGTTTCAGCGACATAGTAATTTAGAGTAAGCATAGCGCTCCAAGCGGAAATATCGCTTGGAGCGCTATATATTAAAATTATGCCTTATCTTTGCTTTGAGAAGATCTCCGTTTCAACGGAAGGAAGGTGGAAGAAAAGGACGCATATTAGTAGAGATTATTTATTTTGTTTGTTAGAATATTCTGTATAAAATATATCGATAGGAGATGAAATGATGAAGCAGCCAGTCGATTTAGGAAACCGAATTTCCTTAATTGATTTGTATGATTTAAAAACACCGCAGCGCACCGGTACATATGTGCTTCACGAAGAAGAGCTTGCTATTATCGAAACGGGTCCAAGTCCTTCCGTTCCGTATTTATTAGAAGGGTTGGAAGCGCTTCATATTGATCCTGCGGATATCCGCTATATTATTGTGACACATATTCATTTGGATCACGCCGGCGGTGTTGGGGTGCTGCTTGAAAAATGTCCGAACGCCCGCGTCGTCGTCCATCCGAAAGGGAAGCGGCATTTGGCGGACCCGTCACGATTAATTGCTGGGGCGCAAGCGGTGTATAGGGAGAAATTTGATGAATTGTTTTCCCCCGTTTTGCCGGTTTCAGAGGATCGCCTTATCGTAAAAGAAGATGGCGATACCCTCACACTCAGCGGCGAGCGCGTGTTGACGTTTTTGGATACGCCTGGCCATGCCAACCATCATTTCTCGATTTACGATTCGCGCAGCCGCGGCGTTTTCACTGGCGATACGATCGGGGTGTTTTATCCGCAGTTGCTAAAAAATGGCTTGGAATATTGCTTGCCGTCCACTTCTCCGAACCAATTTCAACCAGAGGCGATGTTGCAATCGGCTGAGCGTCTCGAACAGCTTCAGCCTGAACGTATTTATTTTGGTCATTTTGGTATGCTTGAAAATCCTCGCGTAGCGTTTGAGCAGCTTCGTTTTTGGCTTCCGAAGTTTGTCCAAGCAGGAGAAAAGGTGATGGCTGAGCAGGCGGATGCATCGGTGCAAGAAAAAGCGGAAGCGGTGTTTCAAGCGTTATATCAAGAAGTCAGCGCCTTTTTGCAAGCAAAAAATATTCCATCGACGTCCGAAGTGTACGATATTATCCGTCTCGATCTCCAAGTATGTTCGATGGGAATTGTCGATTATTTGCAAAAGACAATCAAACAAGGTTAGAATGGAACATTCGAAATCCATCGGGTGTGGGACGCTGATTTGAATAAACAAGTATCCATGAAACTGGTTCGTACATAATGGGCTTGGTGAATATCACCAAGCTGTTTTTGTTGGGCAGAAAGTTCATGCCATCGCAAGTACCCGATTAGGCACCATCCGCGAAAATGTTGTATGATAAAAAACAAACGCAAGAAAGGATGATCATATGCGACGCGGTATCGTAACCGGCATTGTCGTCTTGTCCGCGCTGGCGGGAATATTATGGCTTGGCGGTCTTGCCCTGACCATTCAAGACCAGTTTTTTTCCGCCGCAGCGCCGCCGGCAGGCACGACAAAATATATAAAAGAGAAAAAAGCGGACAACCGTGAAATTTATATTGTCGCCCTCGGCGATTCGCTCACAAGAGGAACGGGAGACGAAAGCGGAAAAGGGTATGTCGGCTATATGGTCGATCAGCTCCGCAAAAAAACAACGAAGCCGATTCGTGTCACGAACTTGGCCATTAAAGGACAGCGGTCTGACGGACTCCTTAAGCAATTAGGACAAGCCGAAATCGAGCGGCAGCTAAAACTAGCCAATATCATTGTCATGACCATCGGCGGGAACGATTTGTTTCAAGGCGGAGAAGCGCTCAAGCTTACGCCAAGGCAAATCGAGCAGGCAAAAGTTTCGTATTTGCGCAACTTAGACCGCATTTTTCAAACGATTCGCCGCGTCAATAAAGATGCCGTTGTTTTTTACATCGGGCTTTACAACCCGTTTAGCGACCTCGGCGACGCGAAGAAGACATCAGCGATCGTAAGGCAGTGGAATTTTGCTTCGGCAGAAACAGCGGCTCGCTATCCGAATATTATCGCGGTCCCGACATTCGATTTGTTTGCGCTGCATGTGAATGATTACTTATACAGCGACCACTTTCATCCGAATAAAGATGGATATAAACGGATTGGCGAACGCGTCGCTTCCTTAATTACATTCACAGAGGGGGACGAAAAGTGACGAAGCAGGCGACATTAATCGTCGAGAATTTACGCAAAACGATTCGCCGCAAAGAAATTATTAAAGGAATTTCCTTTGAACTAAAAGAAGGGGAAGTGTTCGGCTTTTTAGGGCCAAACGGCGCGGGAAAAACGACGACGATCCGCATGCTCGTCGGGCTCATCAAGCCGACATCGGGACGTATTTCCATCTGCGGCTATGACCTGGAGCGCCAGTTTACCGAAGCGATCCGCCACATCGGCTGCATTGTCGAAAATCCCGAATTATATCCGTATTTAAGCGGCTGGGAAAACCTCGAACACTTCGCGCGCATGGTTCCCGGTATTCCAAAAGAACGAATCATGGAAGTGGTGGAGTTAGTCGGCTTGCAAAACCGCATTCACGATCGTGTTAGCACATATTCGCTCGGAATGCGGCAGCGTCTTGGCATTGCGCAGGCGCTGTTAGGAAAGCCGAAAGTGCTGATTTTGGACGAGCCGACCAACGGGCTTGATCCTGTCGGCATTCGCGAAATGCGCGAATTTATCCGCTTTTTGGCGGAAACGGAAGGATTGAGCGTGCTTGTCTCCTCGCATCTGTTAAGCGAAATTCAATTAATGTGCGACCGTGTGGCGATTATGGCAAAAGGGACGTTGCTTCGGGTTGATACGGTGGAACATTTGTTAAAAGAACAAGCGCGTGTCGTGTGGAAGGCCGAGCCGCTGGAAACGGCGAAAGCGATATTAGCGGCGGAAACGTCGATTTTTCGAACTGATGGCGATACACTTATCACCCCGTACGAACCAAAGAAACTCTCTGTTTGGAACAAAAAGCTTGTCGAAGCAGGGGTCGACGTCCATGAAATTCAGCCGAAACTGCCGACGCTCGAGGATTTGTTCATTGAATTGACGGGAGGGGAGACGATTGAGTAACCTCGTGTACAACGAAATGTTGAAAATTGTCCGCAAAAAGCGGTTATGGGTCATTGCGGCGATTGTCGCCGTGCTTGTTGCCCTTTTTACATACGCGCAATATAAGCAGGTGCAGGAAATGCGGGAACGGCTCGGAACGACGGATTGGCGGACGCAGTTGCAGCAGCAAATTATCGATGCGCAAAACCGCCTCAATTCCAGCAGTATTTCAGACGAATGGCGCAAATACTTGCAAATTCGCCTCCAGCAGCAGCAATACTATTTAGAGCATGACATCAACCCATCCGCTCCTGGTGCGCCGACGTTTATGCGCATGTTTATCGACAACGCGATCGATTTGTTTCTCCCGCTCCTTGTCATGGTCGTAGCCGCTGACTTAGTGTCGTCGGAAGCGAGCGGGGGCACGATTAAGCTCTTGTTGACGCGGCCGGTTAAAAGAGGTGCGATTTTGCTTAGCAAATACATCGCGCTGTTATTGTCGATTTCGCTTATTTTGCTTACGGTTGCTCTTCTGTCGTATTTCATTTCTGGAGCGGTGTTTGGATATGAAGGATGGCGGCTCCCATTATTGACAGGGTTTGTCGCCCAAGGAGAAGAACTGGACACAGCAAACGTTCATATGCTTCCGCAGTGGAAGTATGTGCTTATGGAATTGGGGCTTGCCTGGTTCGTGTGCATCGTGGTGGGGACATTGACGTTTATGCTTTCCGTCTTGATGCGCAGCACCGCCGCGGTGATGGGGATTATGCTTGCGGCATTAATTTCGGGCGCGATTTTGTCCAATATGGTATCTTCCTGGCATTCGGCGAAATATTTGTTTATGGTCAATCTTCGCCTCACGGATTACATCAGCGGGACAGCGCCGCCGATTGAAGGCATGACGCTCGGGTTTTCGATGGCGGTGCTGGCGGTATGGGGACTTGCGGCGCTCGCCATCTCGTTTATAGTGTTTACAAAACGAGATATATACTAAAAAGATGGGACGGCTGGAAGCAGATTCGTCCCTTTTTTACATGTTTCGTGATCCATCTATCTCTGCATACTTAGGCATAAATTTTTTTGAAAAAAAGTATTGACTATATTATTTTTTTTAGATAGAATACTAATTGCCGTTAACGTTAGCGGTTGTAATCGGGAAGTAGCTCAGCTTGGTAGAGCACACGGTTCGGGTCCGTGAGGTCGCAGGTTCAAATCCTGTCTTCCCGATCAATTCGTGATGGGGCCTTAGCTCAGCTGGGAGAGCGCCTGCCCCGCACGCAGGAGGTCATCGGTTCAAATCCGATAGGCTCCATTATCTACATACGGAGGAGTACCCAAGTCTGGCTGAAGGGGTCGGTTTCGAAAACCGATAGGGGTGTCACAGCCCGCGGGGGTTCGAATCCCTCCTCCTCCGCCATTATCATTTATCTTGACTACATACTAAAAAACATTGGAATCATACAGCTTGTCGATGTAATCGGCAAGCTTTTTTATTTTTAATAGAAAAAATAGAAATGACCTGCCCCTTACCAAAGGAACAGGTCATCATTTCGTTAAAAGTTTTTCGCTGCTTGTTCAGCTTGCTTGATCGCGTTTTGTTTAATTGCTTCGGCTTCATTCGGGAATTGCGCCATTCCTTCGACAATAATGGATTGAACGTCAGTAATGCCGATGAAGCTGAATATCGCCCGTAAATAACGGTCTCCAAATTCCATTTCTTTCATTGGTTCTTCTGAATAAATTCCGCCGCGTGCTTGAATATGTAGGGCTTTTCTTCCTGTTAATAGCCCTACCGGACCATTTTCCGTGTAACGGAACGTTTTTCCTGCGATACAAATCGTATCAATAAAGGCTTTCATTTTTGGCGGAAAACTAAAATTCCACATCGGTGTGACAAACACGTATTTATCTGCGCTGATAAATTGATCGGTTAGTTCATTGATGCGGCTTATTTTTTGTTTTTCTTCTGTGTTTAACTGTTCAAATGCATATCCTTGCTGCAGTTTGCCCCAGCCGTTTAATACATCGGCATCAATGTAAGGGATATCGGTACGATAAAGGTCTAATTCGATAATCTCATCTTGCGGGTTTTGTTGTTTATAAGCGTCAAGAAACGCTCTGCCAACGGATAAGCTGTAAGATTCTTCTTCCCGCTTTGGGTTTGCTGTAATGTACAATAATTTAGCCATGATTGTTCTTCCTTTCGTTGCTGTAAATAGTTTGTCAAACACTATGTTAATCCACGTATCGTTTATCGACATAAATGGTATTGTGTTTTAACATTGATATCATAATGCAACCTAAATGTTTTTGTAAAATAATATGATTTCGAGGTAAAAGGAAGATAAATAAGCATTAAAGTAAGTATATTATCACAAAAAATGTATTTTAATAAAATAAATGGAGAAAAAGGGGTGACTTGTCTGCGCTGCAGGCATGATTCTAACTCCTAGCAACAAAGTTTTGTAAGTATTTTCGCTTTTTTTGTCACTAAATCGAAAAATATGGTGATGAGCCGATTTTGTTACAAGCTATATAATAAGTATAGATAGGAAAAAGTAACTATTTATCCTATCGTTGGCGAGTTGGATAGAAAAACAGAAGGTGTTTTTTCCTAGGAAACACTCTTGTTTAGGTGGAAGGGAAAAATTTAATGTTCTATTAAAATGGTTATTTCTATTTTTTCATAGCGGTCACAAACCTGATAGAACAAACGTCGTAAGGCAACAAAATATCTCTAGATCTGTAAGAAAGTTGTGGTTGTTATTTTTCCGTTTCATTTTCAGACAGAGTGAAGGAGGTAGAGAATATGTTGAGTAAGCAGCTGAAGTATCGTACGAATGGAAATCTTTTTTTCATACTTTGCACGGTGATTATTCTTGGAGCAGGAACGATTATCTCCATAAACTCTAGTTTTACAGACTCGGTTTCGAATCCAGGAAATATTGTGCGTTCTGCTTTATTAGATATTTCAACAACACCTGCTAGTCCTACACTCATTTACAATGTCAACAATCTTGTTCCTGGAGATACAGCAACCCGTTTGGTACAGATTCATAACAGTGGGAACGTGGACTTCACCTACAAAATTTCTGTAACTGCAAGCCCAGGAAATACACTACTTTGGACTGATACAAGTAAAGGACTTCAGATTGAAATAAAAGACCAAGATTCTGGTACAGTTCATTATCAAGGACCGATTAGCGAACTTGTCACTTCAGATATTCCGCTTGCAGTCGGTCAGTCTCACAATTTGCAGTTCAAAATTATGTTTCCTGAAGAGGCGGATAATAGTTTTCAGAATCTCCAAGAATCTTTAACATTTACATTTGACGCAACACAATTACCTGGAAGTGAACGTATCAATAACTAGTGAGTGACATTCAATGAAGAAAAGGATCTCAGTTCGTTTATTGCTATTAACAATGATAGTAATGTTTCAAGTTACGTTATTTCAAGCGGCAGAGGCAAAGATGTCAGTGACAAGAACTCTGCCGGGCAATGTATTTTCAACGGGGGAGCATTTGTTTTTTTTAATCAATGTGGCAGGTGGAACAGCGAAACAACCTAGCGCTCCGACCGTTCCTGTTTTAACAGGTCTAAACTCTACGTTGTCGACGGCTGACTTCGGAAGAATCAGCCGATCCCTTATCAATATAGTTACGGTGGCGGACGTAGTGAATATTACTAACAAGTCCAGCTCTGCAAAATTTCTTTCAGTTTCGGTCGTGAATGGTTCTGCACCACTCTTGGGCAGTTTAAGAAGTATATTAAGTTTCCCAGACAACGTAACAGTGAATCCGGGGCAAACGGTTTCGATCAACGCGACAATTAGTACGAACTTATTAACAACACGACTTGGGGAATACACAGGTTGGATAAAGATTACTGACACTGAAACGAATCTCAGTTATTCGATACCAGTTCAATTGGTTGTGGATTTATAAAGGGAGTTCTGTCATCAACAGAACGGAGAGAAAAAAGGTGAATAAGGTACTTGTTACAAATTCCATTCTGCTGTTGTTAATGGCTTTGTTATCTGCAAATCCAATTGGTTATGTAAATTCAAGTTTTACGGATCAGGTTGTCAATGAGGGGAACACACTGACAAGCGCTACTGTCGATATAGAAACTGTTCCTGCAAGTCCTAACGTATTGATGCAAGTAAATAATATGCTCCCGGGGGATTCTGTTTCGGCAAATGTAACAGTGAGAAATACGGGAACCGTTCCGATTGTATATCGAGTATTTGCAAACTCTTCACCGGGAACCACTCCGCTTTGGACGTTTGATGATCCCACGAAAACCTTACAGTTAAAACTGACTGACATGGAGACAGGAAGTGTATTATATAGCGGGCCTCTTTCAGGACTGACAACAGCAAATTTGCCGTTAGCAGAGAACGCAAGCCAAACTTTGCAATTTCAAGTAACGCTTCCCGATACCGCAAACGAAGTTTTCCAAAATTTTTCCGAGACAGTAACGTTTCAATTTATCGCGACTCAACTTGAAGGGGGGGCAAGGTAAATGAAAAGTGTGATAGTTGGTGAACATCCCAAAATCAACCACTATATGAGATTGGTGTCAGATGTTGTATTATGGCTAGGTGTTATCCTACTGAGTTTCTTTTTACTATTTGTGTATGGACCGCTTGTACTTGGTTGGTCCAGCTATATAGTTCTATCACCTAGTATGAATCCTGTGATTCAAGCGGGGTCTATTGCGGTAGTTCGTCCAGTAGATCCAATTACATTACAACAAAACGACATTGCGATCTATCGAAAAAATGAAGCGATAATACTTCACAGAATTCAACAGATCGAAAAAAATAATGATCAGACATTGTTCGTGTTCAAAGGGGACGCAAACAAATATACAGATTTTGAAAAAGTGACTGAAAAGCAAATTGTTGGGAAAATGGTGTATTCAATTCCTTACGCGGGATATATTGTAAAATATGCAAATGACAATAAAATTCTACTCTTAATTTTGGTTGCACTTGCGTTTGTATTATTCAACTCGACTTTCGCACACCGACGAAAACCCCAGTAAAAAACTTAATGCGATTAGAAAGGGGGATAATGGCTTATCAAAAAACTCTTGAAAACGGTGACTTTGCTGAATAGCCGTAAAAAGCGTTCCGATATGGAGCGCTTTTTTTATGGTGAAAATATTTACAAAATTTAGATGTAATAGATACAATTGTATTTAGAAGGAAAAACGTATTATTTACGAGCGATAAACCGATCGATATCGATATCGACGATTTTCGGATGGAGATGTTTGCGACGAACAAAAAAGCAACGGATCATCATAATGTCGGTGAGCAAACGTATCACATTTTGTTAGACGGAGACAAATACGGTGTTGTTTTTGAATAATGACAGAAGCGAGGGAAGGATATGAAAATTGAATTTTTAGGAACAGGCGGAGCGGTGACGATTCCGCGTCCGCTTTGCCAATGCCGCGTATGCGTCGAGGCGCGCGCGAAAGGAATCCCTTACAGCCGCAGTGGTCCAAGCCTGTTTCTGCATGGTCCGGACGTCTTAATCGATACGCCGGAAGATATTTATATGCAGATGAATCGTTCTAAAATTAAACAAATCAATGCGGTGTTTTACTCGCATTGGCATCCTGATCATGTGATGGGAAGGCGGGTGCTGGAGTCTATCAATGCCGATTTTCGGAATTATCCTCCCGCTTCCACGACGACGGATGTCTACTTGCCGCAGCAGGTCGCCATTGATTTTCAGCACCGCCTCGGCAGCGGCGAACATCTTTCCTTCCTCGAAAAGATGAAATACATCCGCCTTCACACGCTGCAAGACGGGAATAGTGTATCGATGGAAGGAGTGGAGATTCGACCGTTCCGCTTAGCTGAAGACTATGTGTATGCGTTTTTATTTTCGGACGAGAAAAAGCGGGTGCTGATTGCGATGGATGAATTGAATAATTGGGATCCACCAGGGGAAGTACAGGAAGTAGATGTAGCGGTTTTACCGATCGGCATTTTTGAGTTTCATCCGCTGACGGGGGAACGGCTGTTACCTGAACATCACCCTGTACTAAAAATAGAAGCGACATTTGCAGAAACGCTGGATATTATTCACAAATTAAAGGCGAAAAAAACCATATTGACCCATATCGAAGAAATGAACGGGTTAGGCTTCGATGATCTCAAAGAAATAGAAAAACAGTTGCAAAAACAAGGGCTGTCCATCGAAATCGCCTATGATACGATGATGGTAGAAGTATAGTTTTTCGTTGATGGGGAGGACACATGGTGTTCTCTTTTTGTTTTCTCAGGTTATTAACAGAAAACTGAATATTTTATATAATGTAATTAAATAATTAGATAATTTTCTAAATAACAAAATAAGCATGGTGAACGTATATGAAAATGAACCTTGTTTATAAAGCGCTAGCCGATCCAACACGAAGAGACATTTTAAACTTGTTGAAGAACAAAGATTTGACGGCAGGGGAAATCGCCGATCATTTCCGCATTTCCAAACCGAGCATTTCCCATCATCTTAATTTGTTAAAGCAGGCGGATTTAGTGCACGCCGAAAAAGAAGGGCAGTTCATCTATTACTCCATCAACACGACGGTGTTGCAAGATGTACTTGCTTGGCTTTTATCTTTGCAAGAAGGAAAGGGGAAGAGGGAATGAAAAAGCATTGGTATTTTTTCTTGTTGATCATCATTAGTGCAGGATTTTCCATATGGGCCTATCCGCAGCTGCCGGAGGAAGTTCCGATTCATTGGAATTTTTCGGGGGAAGTGGATGGCTATTCATCAAAGCTTTTTGCTGTTTTCGCTACTCCGGTTTTAATGATGTTGATTTACGGAATACTAATGGGCGTGCCGAAAATTGATCCGCGTAAAGACAATTTCCAAAAATTTGAGGGAACGTATCGTATTTTCGTGAATGTAACGCTGACTTTTTTCGCCGCTGGTCATCTTTCTATTATTTTCAGCGGGCTTGGCTATCATGTCAATATCGATTGGATTGCAAATATAGGATTAGGTCTGCTTTTTATCATTCTCGGAAATTATATGCCAAAAATCAAAGCGAATTATTTCATAGGCATTCGCACGCCGTGGACGCTGGCGAATGAAACGGTGTGGGCGCGCACGCACCGGTTTGGCGGCAAAGTATTTTTCATTGGCGGAATCATCATGATCGTATCTGCCTTTGCTCCTTCCTCGATTCGCGCTGTGCTTCTCATTGCGTCTATCGTCTGTATTGCACTTGTACCGATGGTGTATTCTTATGCCGTTTTTAAAAAGGTGGCTGACAAATAATTAAGTAAGAAAAGTGGCGCATCGTGATCGACAAGCCGTCTTTTCAGCGTTTTTGGAGAGGTGGCAACCATTTTCGTTGTCCGCCTCTTTTTTATTGCCAATTTGTTGTTACGAGATGTTGAGAAATCGGTTGAATTACGATAAGTAGTTCGCCCGCCATTTCCATATTGACATGAAACCAAATGGTTTCGTATAATCAAAACGAAACCAAAAAGTTTCATAACTAACATGTGGGGGTTGAAACAATGACAACACAAAATACAGTGAACGGCATGTTGCCACATATTCGTCACACGATGGTTTTTCAAGCACCGATTCAAAAAGTTTGGGAGGCGGTTTCTACTTCAGAGGGGCTTGCAGCTTGGTTTATGCCTAACGATCTTCAGCCGATGGTTGGTCATGAGTTTCATTTAAACGCTGGGCCTTTTGGAATGTCTCCGTGTAAAGTAATAGAAGTCGATCCGCCTCACCGCCTGTCTTTTCGCTGGGGGAAAGATTGGACCGTTACTTTTGAGCTAAAAGAACTGAATGAGCAGCAAACAGAGTTTACACTTACTCATTCTGGCTGGGATGCGAATAAAGTGACGGAATTTGGCGAATCTCATACCATCGTACGCAATCGGATGGATCAGGGATGGGCCAAGCTTTGCAAATCTTTAGGATCGCATGTCGAGGCGTAGTATGACTGCTTTATCACACAAGCATGACGTCTTTCAGGCCATCGCTGATCCTACCCGACGCAAGCTGTTGCGATTGTTGGCCGATAAGGAAATGCCCGTTACCGTCATCAGCAGCCATTTTCCGATCAGCCGGACGGCTGTGTCCAAACATTTGCGGATTTTGGCGGATGCCGGACTTGTGAAGGAGAGAAAAGTCGGGCGGGAAACGCGATACCGTCTAGAACCGACTCCATTGTTGGAATTAAAGGAATGGCTGGCCTTTTACGAACGATTTTGGGATAACAAAATGGCGATGCTCAAGCACTATGTGGAAAATGGTGAAGGACATCTTGTTGATGCTGATGGTGAGGATAAATAAACGCCTCGGAAAGAGCCGATCATTTTTTGGCTCTTTCTTTTTTTGGTATCATAAAAAGCAAAGCTATCAATGGTATAGGAGGTATTCATCATGAATCCAGTCATTGAAACGATTTTGCGGCACCGTTCGATTCGCAAATTTGAAGACCGGCCGTTAACGGATGAGCAAATTCGCACGATCGTCGAGTGCGCGCAAGCGGCGTCGACATCAAGTTACGTACAAGCTTATTCCATCATTGGGGTGAAAGATAAAGAGACGAAACGGAAGCTTGCTGAAATCGCGGGAAATCAGTCTTATGTTGAGAACAATGGCCATTTCTTCGTGTTTTGCGCTGATCTTCACCGTCATGAAGTGATTGGCGAAATGGAGCAGAAAGAGGTGCTGCCATCGCTCGAGAGCACGGAAAAGTTTATGGTCGCGCTTATTGATGCAGCGCTGGCGGCGCAAAACGCAGCCATCGCCGCAGAATCGATGGGGCTTGGCATTTGCTATATCGGCGGGCTGCGCAACAACTTGCCGGAAGTGTGCAAGCTGTTGAAAGTGCCGAAGCGGGTTATTCCGCTCTTCGGGCTTGCCGTCGGCTATCCGGCGCAGCAACCTGACAAAAAACCGCGTCTGCCGTTTGAACACGTATACCATGAAGAAACATATGAACAAGACCGCAGCAAATTCGAAGCGCAGCTGAAACAATATAACGATATCGTTTCTGCGTATTACGAAAAGCGGACAAACGGCAAACGCCGCGATACATGGACCGGGCAGATGGCCAATATGCTCAGCAACCCTGTGCGCATGTATATGAAAGAATTCGTAGAAGGAAAAGGGTTTAATTTACGTTAGTCTCGCTTCGTCATGAAGTGAGGTAAATATTCAAACACAGAGCCGTAATCCCTTATGTATCAAGGGATACGGCTTTTTGGTTTTTTATACAATATCCCTAATGACCACATTATAGAGAATTTCTCATTTTTTCGTTGTAAATGACCTCTAATTTTTCACTCAACGACGATTTCATTTTGTTCGTAAGGTGAATATACATTTCGTTCGTAATGGTAGTAGATGAGTGGCCTAACCGTGCCGCAATCGCATGAACATTTTCTTTCATTTCTGCTAGCATCGTAGCATGAGAATGTCGCAATCCATGAAAAGGGATTGGCTACATTCCAAACTCTTTGGACAATTTTCGAAAACGTGTAGAAACATTACCTGGGTAGATTGGCGTTCCTTTGGATGTTGTGAATACAAGGTTATGATGATTTCGGATTCCTAACTCAAAAAACAGTTTCTTTTGCTCGTGGATATGTTGTTTTAGTTGGCGTATAATATTCGGAAGGAACGTCGATCACTCGATAAGAACTTTTCGATTTTAATACTTTTTCAATTCTCATTTTCCCATCAACAACACAAATTTGCTGGTCCACCGTAATCGTATTGTTTTCAAGATCCACATTATGGATCGGAAGTCCTAACACTTCCCCATGTCGTAATCCGGTAAATATGGTTAGTAAGAATATTAAATAATATTGTTCGTTTTTGGCCTTTTCTAAAAACTCCATGCACTTGTCAAACGTCCAATATTTCGTGTTCTTTGCGGTTTTTGGCATTTCAATAACCGAAGATAAATCATACGTAAGCAACTTCCATTTAATAGCATATCTTAATATCCGTTTCAGTTTCGAAAGATGCACTTTAATTGTTCCGTTTTTTAATCCTTTTTCTCTTAATATTTCACGAAATGTTGAATGTGTATGGCATTGAGTTTGGATAACTCAATATGTCCAAGGCTGTTTTCACAGAGATTGTTGCTCAGAGATACACGTCAATCCAATGGACGCCAGTTCGGATCACGTTCATCAGACGCTGTTGGTTTTCGGACGTCATTAATATGAACCCTTTCACAAGCCCCAAATTCAATAAAGTTTTTCTGGGCTTGTCGCAAAGTGACTCTTGTATTCGCTCCAAGAGAATCGGGGTTCTTACGCTGGCAGTGATCATCTTCCTAGAAACAGATAGGACAAACATCGTCCTTTTCTTGCTCCAGTGATTTATATCCACAACATGGACAGGTGTATTTTGTCACAGATATCACCTGTGCTCCAGTTGAATACCGAAACACAATGGTTGCATAGTCTTTTTTATAGCTGTCTACTTGACAGGGGTAAGACCACAAGGAATGGGGCCTTTCTTATTCGTGGTTCAACTTACTTAGTAGGTTCTTAAGCCGAGTTACTTCAATTTTTTTTAAACTACTCTTGTGACAAAATTCTATGAATTTTCCGGAACTTGCTGCCGGAGATGGTCTCGGTCTCGAGCAACGTTTGAGCTATGATAAGTTTTACCATCACATTCGATTCCACACAGATATGAATTTGGCCTGTTGGAAAGACCACTATGGCATCTGCAATCGCAGTTGGATTAGTGGAAAAAGGGCACAAAGTACATTTAACCACAACAGACCCAGCTGCCCATTTAGAGTTTGTTTTTCAAAATAGTGAACTGAATGAACAATTAACCATTAGCCGTATTAATTCGACAGAAGAAGTTGAGGATGACAAAGCAGAAGTGTTATCGAAGGTAAGCAGTGCTCTAGTCTATACAATTTCCCCCTTTTTTCATATATTATTACATATTAAGAAAATATTAAGAAAATATTAAGAAAAGGAGATTATAAACATTGAATTGGGACAACATTGGATTCGTGATATGCAAGCCGGATGCGGTTTACTTAAATTTAGAACAAGAAATTCTTTCATTTCTTCGGCAAAAGGGCTTTAAAATTCTTGCCTGTAAATATGTAACTATTACACCGGATATATGCCGTCTTTTATATTGGAATGGATATGATGTTCCCACTGCTTGGTGGTGGGAATTAGAAGCGGAATTCTTTAATTTAGGAGAAAGTTTATGTGTACTGGTTCAAGGTACAACATCACCTCCGTACAAATCGGTTTCCGAGCTGATTGATAAAAAGTTAAAGGGACATTACAGGCCTGAATATGCAAAGATTGGGACAATTCGGAGTAGGTTTGGAGCAATAAATAGGATTTTTAATCTATTTCACTCGTCAGATTGTACAAAAGCAGCAAAAAGAGAGGCATCGTTGTTTTTTACGGCTGAAGAGATAGAACGTTTAGCATATAAAAATACTCCATGCATACTTAAACAAAATGAAGACCGTTTTCTTGATGTTACTGACACATACTTTCGAATCAAATTGCATTGCATACAGGTTTCATCCATGAACCCGAAAGTGAAGCAAAAATATAGAAACTATATTGATGAAAAATACCGCCAGTCCAAGAGTGTAAGTAACTCTAAGAAGCAAATTTGGCTGTACGAAACCTTGCAAGAGGAATATCGTTTGTTTTATAAGGATATTAATGAAAACAAATTACTGAAAGCCATTACCGACTATAAACATTTTAAAAAAATAGATTACGATGCTCTATTCCAAGAATTCTTTACAATGGGTTTAAAGCTCACAAAATGGGAACTTTGCTTGCTAAAAACAACAATGTTGCTTCCACCTAAAAATTATCGAGGATGATGGAGTTTTTAGATTGGTTAACACATTCTTGGATAATTGCATTTTCGACCAAACTGAGAATATCCTCACCGTTAGGAGCTTTGATGTAGATGCTGTCACCTTGTCCGACATCGATGAAATGGACAGTTAGGAACTTGGTTGCAGCACTAGTTCCCGTGATAGGCACGAGTAAAAAAGAACAAGCGATAATAATAGAAGATAGTGCTTTTAGTAGCCTTATATTCTTTCTCTCCTCCTTGTGCGTGTTCCTTGATACATGTTCCGAATTGATTATACAATTATTTACAAGGAAACAAAAGTAGTATTGGAGGTGCGCGCATGAAATCTACGGGCATCGTTCGTAAAGTGGATGAATTAGGTCGCATTGTCATTCCGATAGAACTAAGGCGTGCACTAGGGATTAATATCAAAGACCCATTAGAGATTTTTGTTGAAGATGAGTATATCATTCTAAGAAAATACAAACCTAATATGGCTTGCATGGTTACAGGTAAAGTGTCTGACGACAACTTGAAGCTTGTTGGTGGTAAAGTCATTTTAAGCCGTGAGGGTGCGGAACAACTTATGAAAGAGATTGAACAATTATTGGCGTTTAATTAAACCTCTGCCGGTTTGGCAGGGGTTTTTTACATAATTGGACAATATTTTTATGTTAATTGTAATATGGTGTAAATGCATAAATGGTAAAACAGAAAGAGTGGGGATAAATCATGTGAAAACTAATATCTGATTCCTTTATTCATGATGACACTTTCGAAGGATGAATCTTACCTCATTTAACCCTGTTTTATTCAATACTCGATCAACGAGAACGAGTTATGCATGTGGGGTGATGATATCGACAGTATATCCAATTTAAAAAGTGTTTTTGCTCCAGCTTGGGTAAAAGATGCAAATGGAAGTCCAGTTCCTACACACTATATAGTCGATGGAAATGATTTAATTCAAGTTGTTGATTTTGATGAGAATCAGCTTTTCCAGTCGTTGCTGATCCAGATTGGCTAAAAATTGCAAAATGTGCTGCTGCTTTAGCAGCGTTTATAGGTGGCAATTTAATTGCAGCTTCGAGCTAATTAAAATCAAACGCTATATAAAGGAATTAGGAGGATTAAGTGAGACTGCAAAACTTCTTATTCACGCAACAACTTGGGAAGAAAAATTGCATTATGGCGGACAAGCTCTTGTTAGTCTTGCAGGGGAAATTAGCGGAGTAACTGCTGTATGCGAAGCGTGCAAAAGGTAGAAAGAAGGTAATAAGCAATGATGAGTGTTACTTATAATACTCAATTTAGTATGCGATTTATTGATATTAGCAACAGGTATTATTTAAACAATTAATAAAGAAAACACTAGTGTTCAAGACATTTCAAAAGAATTCCAGGTTGATTTTTTTAATTTCTACTTGTAGCTTTTATTTCTATAGTTTGTCCTATTTTTATAAAGGGTATTGATTTAAGTTCAGTAACAGATGCTCTGTTTTTAGCGTTTGTAATAACTGGAGCAGTTGAGAGCCTCCATTATCTTTAAAAAAATAAGATTACTGGCAATGCATTATATGTAGAATACTTCAAATTAATTACTGTTATTATTTTAGGCCTCCTCAACGGTATCTCGATGGGATAACAATTAAATAAAATTATGTATAATTCAGCTTGTCGACTTTATCGACAAGCTGAAAGACCGAAATAAATCGGTCTTTTTGTGCGTCTTGTTCAGCCATGTCACTCGTAAACGGGAAGTTTAAGCATTTAGCAACTCTCAAATCCTCATAAGCAGGGGGATTTACTAGAATCCAAATCCTGGTCCATAACCACCGCAGCCATATCCTCCCCCGTAACCACCAAAGCAACCACAACCAACAATGATTAATAAGATGAACAGAACGACGATAAATGCAAGGCCACCACCTGCATATCCTCCAGCACTCATTTAATTACACCTCCATTTAATTTGCCTACAGTTTATAATATGGGACTTTTTATCAGTTTGATTGGACTCTTATCATTTTCCGCGAATGCTGATTATTTGTTATTGGATGATACTGCTCCGTTAGTTGAACAGGAAACCTGACAATATTTAAACCAGAGCCGTTGAACAAAGAGGGCGAAGATTATGCTCTACCTTAGTCTTTATTGTGTATTCATTGCCCTATTAGTCAGAAAAGTAAGAAAAGTGGCGTAAGGAGTACGGAGTAGCGTGTGAGGTGTTGTGTAAGAAGGAATTTTGTGAAGAATAAAAAAGGCGGAGCATGATCTCCGCCTTAAGGCTGTTGCCCTTCTTTGTTAACAGCCTCAAAAGCAGCCAAAACACTGCCTTTTTTACTCCTTCAACAATGGGGTATATTTTTAAATAGTGCTTAACTCTTGGCCACATATTTGAGCAGACGAATGGGCTCATCGATTGTTAGTTCCACTTTTTCTCCATCAAAAATAAAGAGTTGCTTCTTTTTCCAATCAATGAAGACTTTGAATGTGTCCGGTTCTACAGATTCTTCGTATCGGCCGTTAATGAGAACGGTCTGAAACGATGAATATTCAGAAGAGACGTTTACATCTTCTTCGGCGTGAACTTTGCGGCATTCCACAGGGACTTTTCGCACGATCGGGTCATTATCATCGGGATAGGCCAATCCGATTTTGCCGGGAGTGACAAAAACAAGCAGGTGCACCGGCTCTTTTTCTTGGTTTAGGTACCCGTGCAGGACATTTTGCCAACCAAACACGATACTGCCCGGCTCGGCTACGATCGTTTCGCGATTGCCCACAAAATAGGTCAATGTTCCAGACAACACCAATGCGCAATCCTCGCCGGAAGTGTGAATGTGCGCTCCCAACCCTTGGTTATACGGGAAGATGATTTCGTACAGGCTGGTGTTTTTCCCTTTGCTGGAATAGAGCAGTTCGTTTTTGTAAACAGTTGGGGGATTAGAAAGAAGAAAGCTCCTCATATTTCTCACCTCTGACATGGAAAGAGTAATAATCAACTAGGCTCTTTTTTATTATTTTATTTCAACAAAAAGGGCTACTGACCTGCCATGTAAGGTAAGATTGTCTACAGTCTGAAGCGGGATTGCTCCCGCTTTTCTGCGTGACCACGCTTGACCACACAAATAAGTGAAAATGAATTAAAATGAATAATAAATCGATCGGGGAAATAAGTGGAAACCCTTGATTTTTCAAAGGATAAATAAAATTGAGTTACAGTCGATAATTTTCAGGAAAAAGGGGCGATACTCCGGCATGAAGCGAGATTTTTTTAGATTGATTGACTACATTTTGACCACGCTTTATTTCTGTAGGGCTTTGCGAATTTTTGAGCTGCTTGTTCTGGCATGTCTGGCGTTACGTGAGAATACACGTCTAATGTCATCGAGGCAGAGGAATGTCCTAGACGTTCGCTGACCACTTTCACGTCGGAAAGGACTTTTTGAAATGGTTGAAAATTAAAAATGACATAAAAAATGGAGTGCAAACTGGTAACAGTTTGGTCACTCCATTTTTGTTGTTAAATTAAGCTTTTAAAGCAATTTCCTATTCATTACTTATTCTGTAACTTCTGTAGTTCATTAACCGTGACAAATTTATAACCTTTTTTTGATAAAGAATCTAATATCCCTTCAATGGTTTTTAGTTCGTTACCAGTATCATCATACATTGGATGTAACAAAATGATGGCCCCCGGTTTTACATTTTTGTTTACATAGTTCACTTTGTCAGAAACCGAAGAATAATAGGTGTCGGGCTCAAGACTCCATGTAATCGTTTCTATGTGATGGTTTTTCAAATAATAGGGTAAACCAATCAGTTTTTTTCCATTAGGTGGACGAAAGTCTATTTCACCTTTATAACCTGTCTCTCGAATCAATCGGTTGGTCATTTCAATTTCCTGCTTGATAAAAGAAGGTTTTTTAAAAATCATTCGTTGATGAGAATATGTATGATTTCCGATTTGATGTCCAGATTCTGCTATCTCTTTTCCTAACTTTAGATTTTTCTTCAGTTCATTTCCAATGACAAAAAAGGTAGCCTTCGCATCGTATTTATCCAAAAGAGGCAATATTTTCTCTACATTTTTTGTCGGTCCGTCATCAAAAGTCAACGCAACTGCTTTTTGGTTTGTATCTACGTGACTAGTCAATCCTCCAAATAACTGATATGTTCTTGAGTTCATTAATTTATATGTACCGAATAAAAAAAGTAATAATATTAGCGAAATTATTCCATATATGACTATTCTTTTTTTCATCATTTGTCTCCTCTCTATCTGAATCGCTTTTTTCTTGGTGCATTTTATCAGCTAATATTCGTGAAAGCAAGTGAAACAGTTATGGTGCTCTCATGGAGAAACGAATTAACTTTCATCATCTGTGGTAAAGATCGTTTCATGATCATAGTTAACGATGGTTCAATTAACCGACCGATATTAATGGCCAGGGTTATGATTTAACAGAATCCCAATTCTCGGAAGCTATTGAATATATGGATATCCCTTCTAATAGGGAAGAAGCTTTCTCAGATACGAATGAAAGACAATACAATTATTTAAAAACAAATGGATGGACGACATGATGGTTATTAAGCTGGCTTAATAAGAAAAGTCCAAGTACAAATGGTTAGAATAGTTTTATGGTTCGATACAATTGAATAAGGAATATAATGATAATTAGGGGTGGTTTTGAATGAAAAAATTTGCTACATGTGCGAGAGATAATTCAATCTGGATTTATGTAGGTGTAGCTGTCTCAGCGCTTATCTTGTTCCTAAAGTAGATATTCTACATTAAAATCTACATTCACTAACTGGAAACGTTCAATAAGCACAAAATAAACTACCTGAATAGGGTGGCTATCCATTTGCTTGAAAAATCAACAACAAACCTCGCTTCGTTTCGAAGCGAGGTTTTTTTGGGGCGCTGTGTTACAGAATGGAGGTGGTTTTCCTGTTTGGATAATAATTGGATTATTATTACAAAAATGTAAAAATACTTTGAAAGTTTATATTTCGGTTGTTATAATTATTGTAAAAACTGGGGGGATGTAGTTGATTGATATAATCAAGGGGAGGATACTGAAAAAATCTAATTACTTGCCTGAAAGTCATATGGAGTTGTTAAAAAGAGCTATAAGCTTTGCGGAAGAAGCTCATCAAGGGCAAAAGAGAGAGACCGGAGAGCCATATTTCATTCACCCATTAACTGTTTGTGAAATATTCCAAAAAGAAATTACTATTTTTACACCTAAGATGGATATTTTTTTATTGCCAGAAGGAGCAACCGCGCTTGATTTTGCTTTCGTTTTAAATCCTTCTTTAGCTAAAAGGATGTCTCTTGCAAAAGTGAACGGTAAATATAAACCAATTAATACAGTACTAAAAGATATGGATATTGTAGAAATCATTACAGCAAATAAAGAAATGCTTAATTCAAATTGGCTAAATTACGCGTATACCTCTAAAGCAATTAAAGCAATTAATGAAGCATTGGTGAATCTCCCATGGTAGAACGAATTAACTTTCCATCATCCGCAGTGAATCTCGTTTCATGGTTGGCTAGCGGGTAGGAGTGTTGAATTAAGGGTAGTTCTAAAAAATAGCTTGTAGATATTGCTCGTACTATTAGATTCATATCTTTGTATATTGCTTATTTTTAAGGCAGTCTTTTGGAAAAAACAATTTTCGGTTCATATCGTCTACATAGTAATGAAGGATGCGATGAATAACGAGGTGAAAAACATGGAGGAAATAAAATCAGGATTTAAACATGGGCTGCGCGGCGCCTTGCTTTTGTTTTCACTGCTGCTTGCCGTTCCGCCGTTTTTAACAATGGTTGCCGCCATTTACTACGGCGCTGGCAGAGAAGAAGGCAAAGGCAATGAATGGATTCGCGTCATGCAAACGGCACATGAAATGACGACGCCGAACATTTACATCGATTGTTTTCGTTTAAATATATTTTTATTTCGCTAGTAGGTCTTGTTATTAGCATTTTCGGAATAAAACAAAAGGATGCTTTTTATTCTTATTTATCCGGAAGCCTTCACGCGTTTCTTATCGTCTGTCCTTTGCTTATCGTTTATTGCGGTATTGGAATTAATTATCAGCCGTAAGGAAGGGGATTTACTTTATCATATCATCAAGTTGCTTATTTGATGAGTATCGAGGTGAATATCATGAATTGGTATTATGAGAAACGGGAGAGATTATCATGGACATATTCCCTATACTTCAACAACTAACCCATCTATTCCACGAAGAATTAAAGGGAAATTTAGTCGGCGTTTATTTACATGGATCGCTGGCAATGGGCTGCTTCAATCCGAAAAAAAGTGATATAGATTTGCTCGTGATTGTGAAGGACAAACTCGATGTCGCAACGAAGAAACGAATAGCGAGAAAACTAGTAGGCATCGACGGCGCTCTTCTAAATGAGGGTGGAATTGAATTAAGCATTGTCCTAGAAACATACGTGACGGATTTTATTTATCCGACACCGTTTGAGCTTCATTATTCGAAGCTGTATAGGGAAGCATATAAAGCGGATGAACATTATGTTTGCCAAGGGATGGAAGATCCGGATTTGGCGGCACACATTTTTGTCACTTATCATCGGGGAGTAACGCTATATGGCAAGCCAATTCGTGAAACGTTTCGACCAATCGATAGGCAGTATTATGTCCGTTCAATTATGTATGACTTGGAAGACACGCTGAATGAGATCGTTCGTTCTCCTGTTTATTATGTGCTGAACTTATGCCGGGCATGGTATTTCCTTAAGGAAGGAGCGGTTGCTTCCAAACAGGAAGGAGGAGAGTGGGCGAAAAACAAGCTTCCTAAAACGTACAAAGCAATCGTTCAACAATGTCTAGACGATTACCATGGCCAAACAGATCACTTTCGTGTTCCTCCTAAGCAGTTAATAGAGTTTGCTCGTTTTATGCTTAAAAAAATAAATACGTTGGTGGAAAAATAGGCTAAAAAGCTTTATTATTGCTGTTTATACCCATTACCGGTATAATGTATATAGAACGATGGAATGAGGTGAAATGCATGAATCATCGTGAAGAGAATCAGATCAATCCAAAAATGGTTCCGCGCACGAAAGAAGAAATAGAGAGCATTGTGAAGCGCTTAAAGCGCATCGAAGGACAAGTGCGCGGTGTGCAAAAAATGGTTGAGGACAACCGCTACTGCATCGATATTTTAATTCAAATTTCTGCTATTCAAGCGGCACTGCAGAAAGTCGGATTGAATTTGCTAGAGCGCCACGTCCAGCATTGCGTCGCCAAGGCGATTCGCGAAGGCAACGGCGACGAATCGATTCAGGAGTTAATGACCGTCATCAACCAATTCTCCAAATAGGAAGGGAAACACGATGAGCGAGAAAAAGCATGTGACGTTGCATATTACTGGCATGACGTGCGCCGCCTGCTCGAACCGCATTGAGAAAGTGCTCAATAAGATGGATGGAGTCGAGGCGAACGTCAATTTAGCGATGGAAAAGGCAACGATTGAGTACGATCCAGCAAAGCACAGCCTTCACGATATTCAAGAAAAAATCGAAAAGCTCGGATACGGCGTTGCGGCCGAAAAGGTGATGCTGGATATTGAAGGCATGACGTGCGCTGCTTGTGCGGCGCGCATCGAAAAAGGCTTGCAGCGCATGGAAGGGGTGGAACGCGCCGCGGTCAACTTAGCAACAAACAGCGCGGTTGTGGAATATAAGGAGGGCATCATATCAGTTGAGGAGATATTAGAAAAAATCAAAAAACTTGGCTACAAAGGACAAGTGCGGAAGGAAAAAGAGAGCGTAGGGTTTAAAGGAGAACAGCTAAAGCAAAAACAGCGGCAGCTTATGATTTCGATTGTTTTATCGCTTCCGCTTCTTTATACGATGATTGCACATCTGCCGTTTACCCTTGGCCTGCCGATGCCTGATTGGCTGATGAATCCGTGGATGCAGTTTCTGTTCGCGACGCTTGTGCAGTTTTATATCGGCGGTCCTTTTTATGTCGGCGCATATCGCGCTTTAAGAAACAAAAGTGCGAACATGGACGTCCTTGTCGCGATCGGTACGTCCGCCGCTTATTTTTACAGTTTGGCAGAAGCGATCAAAACGATTGGAAACCCTCACTATATGCCAAATTTATATTTTGAGACAAGCGCGGTTCTCATCACGCTTGTGCTTGTCGGAAAATATTTTGAAGCGCGCGCGAAAGGGAGAACGACCGAAGCGATTTCGAAATTGTTAAGCTTGCAGGCGAAGGAAGCGCTCGTTCTTCGCGACGGCCAAGAAGTCAAGGTTCCTCTCGAACAAGTGGTAGTCGGAGACACGATTGTCGTCAAGCCAGGAGAAAAAATACCGGTAGATGGTATCGTGATGGCGGGAGCGTCCGCAGTAGACGAATCGATGATTACAGGTGAATCGATTCCGATTGATAAAAAAGAAGGTGACCGCGTCATTGGCGCAACGATCAACAGGACAGGCACTCTTACGATTCGGGCGGAAAAGGTCGGAAAAGATACAGCCTTAGCGAATATCGTGAAAATCGTTGAAGAAGCTCAAGGTTCGAAAGCGCCGATTCAGCGGATGGCCGATGTGATTTCCGGAATTTTTGTGCCGATTGTTGTTGGCATCGCCGTGTTGGCGTTTATTGTCTGGTACTTTTTTGTCGCACCGGGCGATTTGCCAAAAGCGCTGGAAGTGGCGATTGCGGTGCTTGTCATCGCCTGTCCATGCGCCCTCGGTCTGGCCACGCCGACATCGATCATGGTCGGCACCGGAAAAGGAGCAGAACACGGCATCCTCTTTAAAGGGGGTGAGTACCTGGAGGAAACGCATAAAATCAACGCGGTGCTATTGGATAAAACAGGAACGGTGACAAAAGGAAAACCGGAAGTAACGGATGTCATTGAGTTTCAAAAAGGGATGCTTGCTTACGCCGTGTCGGCGGAAAGAGGTTCTGAGCATCCGCTCGCGCAGGCGATTGTCGAATATGGCAAACGACAACAAATCGCGGTGAAGCCGTTTGAGCACTTCGCGGCGCTTGCCGGTCATGGTATTGAAGCGACAATCGATGGGAAACGTGTCCTTGTCGGAACGAGAAAGCTAATGAGAGAAAACAAAGTCGACATTTTGCGTCATGAAGAGAAAATGGTCCGATTAGAAGCGGAAGGAAAAACGGCGATGCTCGTTGCGATCGATGGAGAGCTTGCCGGCATCATCGCCGTCGCTGATACGATCAAAGAAAATGCCAAAGCGGCAATTCAAGCGTTGAAACAACTTGGGATTGATGTGTACATGGTGACAGGCGACAATGAACGGACGGCAAAAGCGATCGCCAAACAAGCGGGAATCGATCGTGTATACGCCGAAGTGCTTCCAGAAGACAAAGCAAACATTGTCGAAAAGCTGCAGCGAGAAGGTAAACGGGTGGCGATGGTCGGCGATGGCATTAATGATGCTCCGGCGTTGGCGAAAGCCGATATCGGCATGGCGATCGGAACCGGAACGGATGTCGCCATCGAAACGGCCGATGTCACCTTAGTTGGCGGCGATTTGGCGCATATTCCGAAAGCGATTGTCCTCAGCCGCAAAACAATGGCCAATATTCGGCAAAACTTGTTTTGGGCGCTGTTTTACAATACGATCGGCATTCCGGTTGCCGCCGCCGGGCTGTTGGAACCTTGGATTGCCGGAGCGGCGATGGCGTTTAGCTCCGTATCGGTAGTGACGAACGCTCTTCGTTTGAAACGCGTGAAACTATAAAGCAACAAGGAGGAATCCATCATGACAACAACATTGCAAGTGCAAGGAATGACATGCAACCATTGCAAAATGGCTGTCACGAACGCTTTACAAGAAATAGAAGGAGTCAACCGCGTCGAAGTGCATTTGGAAAAAGGCACGGTTGATGTCGATTACGATGAAACAAAAGTCAGCTTGAATCAATTGAAAGAAGCGATTGAAGAACAAGGGTATGATGTAAAATAAGCTGTCCCCTCTATGTAGAGGGGGCATTTTTGCAAAACCGCTGTTAAATTTCAGTGTTGATTTTTAGAGTTTTTTGTCAGTCTTGTTCAACTATCGCCACTCGTTTGCTGAATAAGACTTATACTTCTTCCTGATAAACATGTAAGCGTATTGGTTTAAATTTCAATGGAATTTTAAATTCTTCAATACTTTCTACTTCAGTAAAAAACTTATCAAAATTGTATCCAATCCCACTCCGAATAAAAACGGAAGAGGGAATTTTAGATTGGAAACATATTTCGTGAGTGCTGGAAGAACAAAATTATGGGGTAGGAGAGATGATCCCAATCTATTTACCGCTTGTTCTTTATGACGAGAAACGATACGCGCATCGCTGCGTTTTGATTAACGGGAAACTAGTACAATTTACAACAGAGGAAGATGGGATGAATAATGTTTCGCATTGATAATCAATCTGATACCGCTGTTGTTCTCATTCATGAAATCTATGGAATCAATTCACATATGCACGATGTTGGACAGTCGCTTGCGTAATATGGTTTCGATGTATGGTGCCCTAATTTGTTAGAGCGGGAAGCTTTTGATGATACCCAAGAACAAGAAGCTTACTACTATTTTATGAAAAACATAGGGTTTAACCAAGCTTCCAGTATCATTCATCGTTTGCTAGAGGATGTAAGGCATCAATATGAAAAAATCGTTCTTGTTGGTTTTAGCGTTGGGGCGACGATCGCGTGGCTATGCAGTGAGGAAGAGCTTGTCGACGGGATTGTTGGCTATTATGGCTCCCGCATTCGAGATTATGTGTCGCTTTCTCCGCAATGTCCCGCATTATTATTTTTCCCGCAATCGGAAGCATCGTTCGATGTCAGCGAGCTGGTCGAAACGCTTCGAGACAAGACGAATGTCGAAGTGCATCAATTGGAGGGAAAACATGGCTTCAGCAATCCGTACTCTCCTGCTTATCATAAGCAATCGGCTGTGGCTGCCTTCCATAAAATGATGTGTTTTATACAAAAATGCCGAGGAGAATCTAATCGTAGTTGAAATTTTTCGTATTGCATTTTTCCCAATCGCTTGTCCGACAGTGTTGTTATTTTCTTGAAGGAAAATAGGGGTTCGCCAAGCTTCCAAACTATTTTTCTAAAAATGATTCCTATGATGAATTAAGATTAACGAAAGGAAAGTGTTCCATGAAATTGCCAATTTGCTGCAAATGTCATTATTCATTCCGTTGGAGAAGCTCCATAAAGGTATTGTTTGGATGGAAAAGATTGATCTGTCCCAATTGTAAAACAAAGTTGTATCCGACTACGGAATCACGGCAAAAAGCGTCATTCGCGTTTTCTCTTTCGTTGCTGGTATTATTGCTTTTGCCATCTTTCGGAGTATCCTTTCCATGGACCGTTATCATCTATTTCGTGCTTGTAGCAAGCACGATGGCGCTATTGCCATTTTTCTACACTTTTGTTGATG
Organism: Parageobacillus sp. NEAU-HV-2; assembly: GCF_059115485.1. Taxonomy (NCBI): domain Bacteria; kingdom Bacillati; phylum Bacillota; class Bacilli; order Caryophanales; family Anoxybacillaceae; genus Parageobacillus; species Parageobacillus sp. NEAU-HV-2. The sequence continues at coordinate 75,421 of NZ_JBXUJJ010000003.1, read as the reverse complement.
AAGAAGAGCCGCTTTGGTGACAATGATAGAATAGATGAATGGCTATTTCCGTTAAAATTATTGTAAAAAGGCCGTAATCTCGGCCTTTTTTTGTTGCCAAGGCGCATTTATTATAGCAGATCGGCATATAGAAATAGAGAAAGTAGACATGTGATAGAAACAACGAACATATAATTTTATAAATAGGAATCATTACGTTTTAACGATCCGAATGGAAATGCAAAGGGGGAAGGGGAATGTATCGCTGGTTTTCTTCTGCGTTGATTGATGCCACCGGAATCGTCGTGATTGCGGTTGCCGCTTATTTCATGTTGGCCAGTCAGTTTATAGGTACGGCATGGTCGATGAAACTTCCAACTTCTTTTCAGCAATTTAGTACGATTTTTTTAAGCATTATCATTGAGGCGATTCCGTTTGTGTTGATTGGCGTGATCATTGCCGGATGTATCCAAATTTTTGTTACGGAAGAGCAAATTCGGCGTTGGATTCCACAAAATCGGTTTCTCGCCGTCATGATGGGATGTGTGATTGGCGCTTTTTTTCCTGCGTGCGAATGCGGAATTGTACCGATTGTGCGAAGACTGGTGGCAAAAGGAGTGCCGCTGCATGCCGCGGTCGGCTTTCTGTTGACGGGGCCGTTAATTAATCCGATCGTCATTTTGTCCACGTATATGGCGTTTGGAAATGATGGCACCATCGCGGCGTTGCGAATGGGGATTGGCTTTGTGGACGCTTTGATCATTGCTTTTATGATTAGTTTTTTATTTCCGTCTAATCAGCTAAAATCTGTCGCTGTATTGGATGTACGGGAAAATGTTAAACGTGCGTCATTGTTTCAGCAATTGGAGGAAGTGCTCAAACATTCGATTGATGAGTTTTTTGATACGGGAAAGTATTTAATTATCGGGGCTTGTTTTGCCGCGTTGATGCAAACCTATGTACATACTAAATCTCTGTTCCTTTTTGGCGATGGAGATTTCGGGAAGACAACCGTCATGATGGGGCTTGCCTATTTCTTATCATTATGTTCGGAAGCGGATGCGTTTATCGCGGCTTCATTTAAAAGTTTATTTCCGGTCACCTCTATACTCGCGTTTTTAGTGTACGGACCGATGATTGACTTGAAAAATACGATTATGCTGTTGAGTGCATTTCGGTTTAGATTTGTGCTCGTCTTGCTTATTTTGATTACTTCCGTCGTGTTCATAAGCGTGCATCTAATAAGGGTGCTGTAAGGTGGTGAAACGTGATGCGTTTTCATTTTCGGCAGTTTTTACGGGCGATTATGTTAGCGAGTTTTTCTCTTTTTTTCATTCGCCTTCACGTTACAGATGAAATAACGAAGTATGTGAATCCAAAGTATACCGTGATGAGCCAAATTGCCGCCGGGATATTTGTGCTGCTGCTATTCATTCAAATTTTCCGCATATGGGAACCAAACGATCATACACATTGTCATGCCGGATGTGAGCACCATCATCATTCGCATGTTGGAGCGGGAAAACGGATTAGTTTTTTCATTATCCTCTTTCCACTGTTGGTTGGATTCGCTTTTCCCCCGGCCGTACTCAATGCTTCCCTGGCGGAGAAAAAAGGAACCGTCCTTCCTCAGCCCCATAAAAGCCAACAACAAGACTCTTTACCGGCCATCGATCATAATAAGGCTTTACCTAATGATAATTATTTTTCCCAAGGGGAGTATCATCAAAGAATGGAGCAGCTAAAGAAACAAAATGTAATCGAGATGAAAGAAGATGTGTTTGCCCCTTATTACGAGGAGATTGAAAATCACCCGAAAAGCTACCGTGGAAAGAAAATCAAAGTAAGCGGGTTTGTATACAAAGAAGCGGGATTGAGTCCTCATCAACTAGTTATCTCGAGATTTCTCATTACTCATTGCCTTGCAGATGCCAGCATTATAGGAATTTTAACCGAATTTGAAAAGGCAAGCCTATATAAACCAAATACATGGATGGAAATAGAAGGAACTTTACAGATTACTAAATACAACGGAGTGGAAGTCCCAGTCATCAAAGCGGATAAATGGAAGGTTATACCGCAGCCTTCGCAGCCTTATATTTATCCGGTATTGATAAAAATTTTATAAAAAATGGCATTACTTTCACTGATACTGTTAGGAATTTTTAACTGATTGGCGAAACTAGTCTTTGTATCATGTATAATGATGGTACGTTGATTTTTTAGGAGGATTTCATCTGTGTGGCGAAACATCGCAGCGAAGCGAACCGGTTGGATACTCATTATTCTGTCTACTATGCTCGAGCGATGTTATTGTATTCAATAATATTGTTATGTAAACTTATTGGAGGATAGCATGAAAAAATCAAGTTATGAAATGAACCTTTATGAACTTAAAAAGGATTTATCTATGGAAACTGGCTTGGGATATCCAGTATTTTTAGCCGGTATATTGTTTTGGTTGTTCGTAGGAATTAGTAGTTTCGTTGTAACGCCAGAAACATTAGTATGGATGTATGTGTTTGGAATAGGGGCGATCATGCCTTTGGCCATCCTCATTTCCAAATTATTGCGCATTAACTTCCTCTCTTCTAATCCGCTGTCGACTGTGGCGGGACTTGTCGGAGGAGTTCAACTCTTTTTTGCGCCCCTTGTCATCATGATTGTTCTCCATCAGCCTGATTGGGTTCCTTTTGCGATTGGTGTGCTTGCGGGAGCTCACTTTCTGCCTTATGTTTGGATATATGATAGCAAAGTATACTTGTTTCAAACGATTACCACTGTGTTCGCCGCGTCTTTTTTCGGCATCGTCTTTATGGAACTGTCTTTTTATATTGTTCCATTTGCCATCAGCATTGTATACGGTGTGACGATATTGCTGCTTATCCGGCAGCATCGCCTATTAATGATGCAAGGTGTGTTCTCGTTTGAACGTGAAGGAAAGGCAAGCGATAAAAGTGAAATTATTCAATAAAACTTTTTATCTCTTCTTAACGTTTCTTAACGTTAAGAAATATTTTTTTATTATTGGAAAATAACCGTTCATTGAAGAATGAAACCAATTTCCCGTGATATCCGTACTAGTAGTTGCATCAGATTTGGAAAGGCGGGAAATGTAGTGAATCGATTGGAGTATCGGCTATGGCTTGGCGAGGAAAACTATCGACTGCTTTATTTTTATGAATCCATTGACTTGCCGCAAATTATTACCCGGCGCGAATGCGAGTTTTTTGTGAAAGAAGGAGTGACGTATCGGCAAGTTTCTTCCGCGCTCGAACACGATACGTTTGTCATTTATGTCGAAGAATGGGAGCGGGGCCGGCAAGAGACAGAAGTAGTAAGCAGCGGTTTGCGGCTCGAAGTCCGCGAACTTGATGAGGAAAACGGACATCCTATAATAACGGTGGTCGAGCTTCCTTCCCATCTCGATGTGATGGCGTATATAGGGAGTTCATTTACGTATTTTCACGGGAAAGAATGGCTTCGCGACAGTGCGGAAATTGATGAGGACCGAAAAGTGTATGTTCTTTATGTAACTGCAACAGGACTTGTTATGGAAGAAGGAGAGGCTAATCGATGAATAACACGAAGAAGATGATGATTGGCGTGCTGTCGACGTTGATGGTCGCTTCACTTACTGCCTGCAGCGATGAGAGTTTGCCACCGAAACCGAAGGATCGGGATTGTGACGATTGGGAGTGGGATTCATCAACGGGGACGTATGTTTGTGACGACGATGACAGTTCTTATTATCGACATTATTATTATGGAGGCCATTATTATTCGTCGAAACGCAAGCTGCAACGTTCTGCGGCGTATAAAAGCTATCAACAGAGCGCGGAATTTAAGGCACGGGCGAAATCCGGAATCGGTTCGGGAACGAAAGGCAGCTTTTTTGGAGGGTAACGATGTATTCGATTGAACAACACCGCCAGCGGCGCGCCCAGTTTTACGGGGCAATCCCTGATTTTTGGGCCGACTTATACGGCGCGGAATATGCTTTGTTGGATTACTATACGTTAACGACTCGGGAAATCGAGCAAATACGAACGGCCACGAACCGCATCGGCTATTTGTTTCGGAAAACCGCAGGCCTGTTGCGGCAGCTGCCCGATGAGACGCTTCGATTGTTAGGATTTCATCCAGATACGCTTCCGTTTTTGCGCATTTCCGTGCTTCCGGCGGAAACCGTGATTGCTCGCGCTGACCTCGCATATGCCGGCGGAACGTTTAAGCTGATCGAATTGAACGCGGATACACCGACATTTATTCGCGAAACATTTGATATCAATGAACGGGTGGCTTCCTTTTTCCATTTACTTTCGCCAAACAAAGGAGAAGCGCGTTATGTCTCCGAAGCGGTTCGGCATGCGATTTGGCAGTCATACCGTTTCTTGCATCGCCATGGAGAGCCGTATGTCGTGTTTACTTCCCATGAAGATCATATGGAAGACCGTGAGACGGTTCGGTATTTGCAGCGAATAAGCGGAATGGAGGCTGCCTATGTGCCGCTTCATGAGCTTCACGTTGTTGCCGAGGATGTTTCGCTGCGTTGCGGCGGTGTGTTGCGGCGCGGATTGTATGATGCGGAAGGAAGACGAATCGATGTGCTATATCGGCAAACGTATCCACTTGAACATTTAGTCGAAGACCGCGCAGCGGATGGAACGAAAGTAGGAGTACAGCTGCTGGAACTGTGGAAGGAGCGGGAAGTCGCCCTCATCAATCCGCCAACGGCGTTTTTGCTGCAGTCCAAAGCGGTGCAGGCGCTTATTTGGGCACTGTACGAGGAAGGGAATCCGTTTTTTACAGAAGAGGAGCGCCAATGGATTTCCGAACATTTTCTTCCGACTTATTTAGACGAAGATTATTTTCTTGACCAGCAAATGATGTATGTGCAAAAACCAGCGTTCGGGCGCGAAGGCGACACAGTCGTAATCAAAAACGGTAAAGGCGAACCGATCGTTGCCGATATCCAGCAAACATATAAAGACGAAACTCCTGTTTATCAACAATATGTTCCGTTACCCGAAACCGTTGTCAAAACGGTAAACGGATATGAAACGGTGAAACTATTGCATACATGTTTTTTAATCAACGGAAAAGCGGTTGGAATCGGCCTGCGTGCGGGAGGAATGATTACGAACAACTTGTCCTATTATTTACCTGTCATGATGAAAGGATGAAGAAAATGACGTATGTGATGAATTTTCTGCTTTACACCGTGTTAGGGCTTGTGCTGATGGGAGTTGGTATCGGCTTATTCAGCTTAACGACGAAATTTTCCGAGCGTGAACTCATTCGCCAAGGCAATATGGCGGTAGCGCTGAAATTGTGGGGAAAAGCGTTAGGATTAGCGATTGTCATTTATGCCGCCTGGAGCAATAGCGTCAGCTTGCTTGATGCTGTCGTGTGGGGCGTGATTGGGATTATCACGCAAATTCTCGTTTATTTCGCGTTGGAGTACATTTTCACGCCAAAGACCAATTTAGCCAAAAAAGTCGAGGAAGGCAATCTCGCCGTCGGTTTCAGTCTATTTGCCATTTCCATTATTGTCGGCTTGATTGTCGCAGGAAGCATGTCATATTGAAGTGAGCCCGTTACGTTTTGTTTTGGGCTCTTTTTTGATATAAATTTTTATCTTAATTTTTTTATTTGTAGAAAAATTTATACTCTATACTTATATTGTTGTGTAAAATATGAACTAACAGTTATACTGGAGGCCATTGAAATGGAAAGAATAAAACGATTACCGCCGCTTGAGGCAGCGAAACAATTTGTGGAGCACAATTTTCCAGATTGTCATGGCGCGTTGCTAAGCGGCAGTGTGGTTCGCGGTGAAGCGACGACGACATCTGATCTTGATATCGTCATTTTTGATGACAAGCTTCCCGCTTCTTTTCGGGAGTCGCTTATTGCGTTTGGATGGCCAATTGAAGTATTTGCGCATAATTTGACTTCCTACAAAGCGTTTTTTGAAAGCGACCGAAAAAGGGCGAGACCAAGTTTGCCAAAAATGGTGTCAGAAGGAATCGTGTTGGTTGACCGAGGATGCATCGCTGCGATCAAAGAAGAAGCAAACGAATTGTTGCGAAAAGGTCCGGAACCATGGTCCGAGGAAACGCTTGTCTTGAAGCGATATTTCATTACGGATGCCCTCGACGATTTTATCGGGGCAACCGATAGGGCGGAAGAGCTATGGATCGCCAATGCGTTGGCTGACATCATCCATGAGTTTGTGCTGCGGACAAACGGCCGCTGGATTGGCGCGTCCAAATGGGTTGTTCGCGCGTTACGGCAATATGATGAAGAGTTTGCCGCTGATTTTGTTGATGCGTTTGATACGTTTTATAAAAATGGGGAAAAGGAAAAAATTATCGTGCTTGTCGATCGTGTATTGGCACCATATGGCGGAAGATTGTTCGATGGATTTTCCATTGGAAAAATGAGAGGAAGCATTCATAAGTAGCGACGGGATTATGAACGAGAGATGACAAGGAGTAGAGTGTTCAAAATCGATGCTAGGAAGAGTGGGTATCTCTAATTCATCTTAAAAAGTTATGTATATTAGAGACGATATGCGTTTCTTTTTAATCTAAACGAGGAGGGAACGGGATGAAAATCATCCAAACTACTAATGCAGACATAATTGCAAAATTAAATCGACCTGTCCATGATTTGCATGTTCAATGGTATCCGCAGTATTTCAAAGAGTACGATTATGAAGCGGTGAAAGTATTTTTTGAAAGCATTATAAATAAAGACAACTTTATCTTTCTTCTTTTGGAGGATAATGAAGAAGCCATTGGCTATGCTTGGATAGAGATAAGAAAATACCCAGAAACTCCTTTTCGAAAGGCGTATAAATCTATATACGTTCATCAAATCAGTATCGTAGAAACAGAAAGAAAAAAAGGATATGGTTCAAAGTTAATGGAAGAAATTTACCGTATTGCCAGCCATAATAAAATCGATTTAGTCGAATTAAATTATTGGACGGAAAACGAAGCAGCAAAAGATTTTTATCGAAAGCATGGATTTTCTACCTATAGAGAAATCGTTTATAAAAGGCTATAGCTTCCCGATAATCATTCTGGAAAAACGGTGTCACTTTCAATTCAAAATAATTTGGAAAGGAAAACAAGGATGGTGAAGGCAGTCATCTTTGATTTGGATGGCACTTTATTAAATCGCGACGCTTCCATACAAAAGTTTATCGAATACCAGTATGAGCGCTTGCAGCAATGGTTAAGCCATATTCCCAAAGAATCGTATATCGCTAGATTCATTGAACTAGACAATCAAGGATATGTTTGGAAAGATACCGTCTATCAACAAATGGTCCAAGAATTCGAGATTATTGGCATCACGTGGGAAGATTTGCTGGAAGATTATATGAACCATTTCCACAAAAGCTGTGTCCCGTTTCCTCATCTTGTCTGGATGATGGAAGAGTTGAAGCAAAAGTCGTTAAAATTAGGAATCATCACAAACGGAAAAGGAGCCTTTCAAATGCATTCGATAAAGGCGCTAGGCATTGAAGGCTATTTTGACACGATTCTTATTTCGGAATGGGAAGGAATTAGCAAACCAGATCCCCGACTATTTCAAAGAGCGCTTGACAATCTGAAAGTATTAGCCAATGAAAGCGTGTTTGTCGGCGACCACCCAAGCAACGACATTCAAGCGGCACGGAATGTAGGAATGAAAACCATTTGGAAAAAAGATGCGGCATACGAATCAGCGGAAGCCGATTTTGTCATAGAAGATTTAAGAGAAATTCCAGAAATCATCGAAATGCTTCAGCAATAATAAATAAATGAATACAGTCCGTTTGGTAGGAAGTAACGTTATTTGTTCGAGAAAATTTGTATTGCTGATTGTCCTATTCTTTGAAACTATATTTATAGAGAAGCGAATCCTGAGTGGAAAAAGTGAGATGCGATGTATAGTCCGCGAATAAGATAGCGTGAGGGTAAAAAATAAAAGCAAAAGGGACCAGCGATTTTCGTTGGTCCCTTTATGCGCCTTTTACTTCTGTCTGTTTATAATCATCGGCTGGTTTTTGTTTCATAAGCAGCGGATATAAGATTAATCCTGTCACAAATAGACCGATGCCTAAGAAAAATGTATACCAATCGGCTGTTCCCGTTTTGATGACCCAAAGCGAGTATACTAGCGCCGCCAATGTAATGATGCCGTCACGCATGCGAATTGGCTTCACATTTTTATACGTTTCTCCTGTAATAATTAATTTTAGCTGGTATAAAGCCGAGACGAGATACGGAACTAAGTAGGCAAGCGTCGCAACGACAATGGCAAAATTGTACGCTTCGTTCACCGTTCCCGATACGGTCGAAAATAGAAAAATTTGTGTCATGAAGTTCGTGACGAACAAAGAGCGAGTCGGGCTGCCGCTTTTGTTTGTTTTGGCAAAGAAAGCAGGGAATAATCCTTCTCTTGCTGCTTGATACGGAACTTCCGAACTAACGACAATCCAGCCGATCGTCGAGCCGAACAACGAAATGAGCGCCAAGATGGCCATGATGTACGCTCCGCTGCTTCCGATAACAGCATATAGCGCGTCTACGAGCGGTTTTTGCGACTGTTTTAACTCCTCCTGTGAAAGTGCTCCCATTGTCAATAACGTAATTCCGATATAAATGAGAACAGAAATGACAAGCCCAAGCAATGTCGCTTTTTTCACGTCTTTTGGCGATTTGGCGCGGTTTGACAGCATGACGGCCGATTCGATGCCGATAAATGCCCATAGCATCGTAATCGCCGCTCCGTTGATTTGGCTTGGCACGGATACCGCTTGTCCTTTTTCGTCCATGAACGCAAATCCGCTGCCTAAGTTCGCGGCGTTAAATACCCAAACGGTGGCGACAATATAAAGAAGGAACCCAATCACTTTCGCTCCTGTCGCCAAAATGTTAATGTTCCCACCGCGTTGAAAATCGCGAGCGAGAATCCAGTGAATTCCCCACAATACCGTTGTGCATACCATAAAGGTGAGCGCTTTTCCCATTTCCAATTGAAACGTTCCCATCGTAAATAGTACGTGCTCGCTTTGCATTACCGGGAAAAACGTGCTTAAATAGCCGGCAAACGAAATGATGACGGACGCAGTGGCCGCCCAGTTCGCCGCCCAATATCCCCACGCCATGCTGTAGCCTGCGATGTTTCCCGCTTTTGGCGAGGAAAACATCGCTTGCGCGTAGCTTTGCGGTCCCGCTTTTAGCTCGGGTTTTCTTGTTACTAGACTTCCAAATACGAGTGCAATCATCCAGACGCCCAATCCGGTTGCGAGCCAGGCGAGCGCTGCCCCCATTGGACTTGCCACTTGCGCTAGGCTTGCCGGAATCATAAATATACCACCGCCGACCATGTTTCCAACGACAAAGGCAGTTAAAATCCATAGTCCCCATTTTTTTGCAGCCATTGTATGTCCTCCTACTATGTCTTTTGTGAGTGATGGTTGCTTTCGTTCTTTTCTCATCATATCGTATTATTTTAGTTTGGTAAAGTGATAATATAATAAAGAAATAAAGTTGATCAATTGTGAATAATAGTTAATTTCTGTCAATGATATGGGAATTTTCTCGTTTTGTTCATTGTCTCCTCAAACTTCTTTCACATCCCTTTGCTATACTGGCCATACAGTGCGGTCATGAGATATAAGTGCAGACCAGAGAGGGGGAATGATTTGTCATATTGGCAAAAGGCGTTGCGGTGGGGATGGATCATTATTTTTTGTTTAGCCGTGTCAGCAGCGCTTCCTGCCCGATCGTTGGCCCACGCTTACATTGTCGCAGCGACGCCGGCGGCAAATGAAAAGTTGATGGAAACTCCGAAAACCATTCGCATTGAATTCAATGAAAACATTCAATCAACTTTTTATACGCTTACACTTGTCAATCAAAGTGGACGCGAGATCCGCTTGCATAGTGTTCGCATCGATGCAACAAATCCACATGTGCTGGAAGGGAATGTACCGAATCGTTTGGCCAACGGAACATATGTCGTAAAATGGAAAGTTGTCTCTAGCGACGGCCATCCTGTTGAAGGGACGATTCCATTTCAAATCGGCCGAAGCAGCGATAACGGCACATTATCCGATTCGGAAAGAAACAGTTATTTTCCTAAATTGGATATGATTATCATTCGCGGACTTTTTTACATAGGGGTATCGCTATTTTTAGGTTTGCTTTCGTTTAAATTGTTTATATATCTTCCATTGGATGCATGGCGGTTTTCGATCTGGGATAAGGTGCTGTATTGGGTGGCGTATAGTCTAACGGCGCTGGCCACGCTGTTGAGTTTGCCGTTGCAAATTACCGTGGAGGCAAATGTGTCGTGGTTTCAGGCGCTAGAGGGCGCGCTTGTGAAAAAGATGCTGCTTCATACGGTTTTTGGGGCCATATGGATGATTCAATGTGTGCTCTTATTTTTATTATTTGTTGTTGGTTATGCGACAATGTTTAGGAAAAAGGAGCACCATTCGAAACGATGGGCGATCGTCTCATTCGCACTTGGGACTAGCATTCTTTTCGCTAAAGCGTGGACGGGCCACGCGGCTGCTTCGTCTCATCCGCTTGTTGCTCGTGTGATGGATTTTCTTCATCTTTTTAGCGCTTCCGTTTGGGTTGGATGCTTAGTGATCATCGCAGCGATTTTGCCTTTTGATATACCGGGAGCCGAGAAAAGCAAATATTGGGAAGCGGTTCGCCGCTTTTCACGTTGGGCAACTGGATTGGTCGCCATTCTAATGATGACAGGCATTTACGCTGCTTTACAACAAATTCCAACGTTTGACGCACTGTTTCAAACGATATATGGTAAAGTGCTTCTTGGTAAAGTACTCGTTCTTGTCGTTATGCTCATGTTGGCGGCGATGAACTGGATTTCGGGGCACAAGCAGAAAAACGTATTGGGAGCAGCCGTATGGTCTGAATTTGGCCTCGGCATCAGCGCGATGCTGCTTGCCGCTATGTTGACGAATTTGCCGCCCGCAACGGCTTCGCCGGGACCTTTTACGCAAACGAAGGAAGCTGGGAGCTATCAAGTGACACTGCATATTACCCCTAATGTATTAGGGACGAATCAATTTCAAATAAAGATCGAAAACGAGAAGGGAAGAGCTGTTCAAGATATTGAACAAGTAACGGTTACGTTGACGTCAAAAGAAATGGATATGGGAGAAACGACGTTTCAAGCATTCAAAGTTGCTTCCGGTGTTTATCAGACAAAGGAAACGATTAGTATGGCCGGACGGTGGAACGTTCATGTGCATATCCTGACAACGTCGTTGCAAAGCGTGGACGCCACTTTTGCCTGTTATGTAGGAAGCCAATAAACAAATTAGGAGGAGATTCAACGTGAAAAAAGTGTGGTCACAAACATCCAAAGTACTTGTTTTGATGGTGGCAACCTTTTTATTATGCACAGGAATCGCCAGCGCTCACGTAACGGTGAAACCGAACATCTCTGCACCTGGCGCCTGGGAAACGTATACGGTTAAAGTTCCAGTCGAAAAAGATGTTCCGACGACGAAAGTGACTTTAAAAGTTCCGGACGGCATGGAATTGGTATCTTATCAACCGAAGGGAGGCTGGAAAGTGACGCTGGAAAAAGACGCGTCCGGAAAGGTAAAAACCGTAACATGGACAGCGGAAGGGGAAGGGCTGTTGCCAGGACAATTTCAACAGTTTTTCTTTATTGCGAAAAACCCAAATAAGGAAGGAAAGGTTGCCTGGGATGCCTACCAATATTATAAAGACGGCTCCATTGTCGAATGGACGGGAACGGAAAACTCACAAACACCTCATTCTATAACGGAAATCAGCCAGGCGGCTGCGGCACAAAGCGGCCACGATACGCACAGCGACGGCAAACAGGCGGAGCAGCATCAAGCTCAGCCAGAAAATAAAACCAACAGCGAGCAAAACGAAAATGGATTATCGATCGCTACCTTAGTGATTGCCGTTATTGCTCTTATCATTTCGATCGTTGCTTTCCTGAAAAAAAGAGCATAAAATGAACTTAGAAAAGTCCCCTGTATTTTTTTGGGGACTTTTTTGTTGAAGGAGGGGAGAAAGCATGGATGTCATGAAAGAACTCGCACAACGAATCGCTCGCGCCGATGCAATCGCGGTTTTAACCGGTGCGGGAATGAGCACGGAATCGGGAATTCCTGATTTCCGCAGCGAAAATGGGATCTACGCGCAAGAAGAAAATGTCGAATATTATTTGTCCGAATACTACTTTGAAAAAGATCCTATTGATTTTTGGCATCGTTTTAAACGGATGTTTTCGTTAAAACTAATGGGCAATTTTGCGCCGAACGACGGCCATCGGTTCCTCCGCCAATTAGAAGAGATGGGAAAAAAGGTGATCATTTTGACGCAAAATATCGATGGGCTGCATAAAAAGGCAGGGAGCACCAATGTCATCGAATTGCATGGCACCTTGCAGACGGCAACGTGTCCGGAATGCGGCGAAAAGTATGATTTGGCGTTTATCAACCGCCATGATATTCCGCGGTGCGAGCGGAAAACAGCAAATGGAAATAAGTGCAATGAAATTTTAAAACCGGATGTGGTGCTGTTTGGCGGATTGGTGCCAAGAATCGAGGAAGCATTCGCCGCGGCGGCAGCAAGCGATTTGCTGATCGCCATGGGCACGAGCCTAGAAGTAACCCCGGTCAACCAAATTCCCTTTTACGTAGCTGTCCAGTCTCCCGGTACATATAAAGTGATCATTAATAAAACACGGACAAGAATGGATGATGTATTTGATCTTGTCATTCATGGCGGAATTGGAGAAACAGTGGCAAAAGTGTATTCACATATGACAGGTGCACGCTGAATGATCGGCGGTCGCACCTGTTTTTCTATATTTTTTCTAGCCTGAATGGGAAGGAGAGCGAAAAAAATGGTTTCTATATAAATAAAATCAAAAAATATTGTATTTTTCAAAACTTTAGAATATAATAAGGTTAACATACCAACCGGTTGGTATAATTTGTGGGGTTCTGCACTGTTTTAATGATGAAACATGGTTTATAGAGGGAAATGGAGGAGACATACATGTATTTGCGTCTTAATGATGAGCAACGGATGGTGCAAAAGGCTATTCGCAAATTCGTCGAAAAAGAATTAATGCCGTTAGAAAACGAAGTATTGCGAAACGAACGGGAAGGAAAACCGGGGCTGTCTGAGGAGAAGTTGAAAGAATTGCAACTAAAAGCGAAAGAAGCGGGTTTTTGGGGGATTAATACTCCGGAAGAATACGGCGGTGCCAATCTCGGACACGTCATGCAGGCGATTGTGACGATGGAAGTGTCAAAGACGTTTGTTCCATTCCGGTTTGGCGGATCGGCGGATAATATTCTCTATTACGCGAATGAAGAACAAAAGAAAAAATATTTGATTCCGACCATTAACGGCGAGAAAAAATCATGTTTTGCCATAACGGAGCCAAGCGCGGGATCGGACACCAGAAACATTAAAATGACGGCGGTCAAAGACGGAAACGAATGGGTGTTAAACGGGGAAAAAATATTTATCACCGGCGGAAACGAAGCCGATTTTGTGATGGTCATTGCCATTACCGACAAAGAACGTCATCAAGCAACAAACGGGCGGGAAGGAGTGACTTGCTTTATCGTCGACCGGGAGATGGGCTGGCGTTCTGAACCGATACATACGATGGGACCGTCGACCCCTGCCAGCTTGATCTTTGAAAATGTGCGCGTTCCGGAAGAAAACATTTTAGGGGAACTGCACGGCGGCTATAAACTCGGGCTGGAGTGGATCGGATATGCCCGCTGGATTGTCGGCGCCCGCGCGGTCGGAGCGGCGGAACGGCTGCTGCAAATGGCGATTGACTATGCGAAAGAGCGTGTGACGTTTGGCAAGCCGATTGCGGAAAGACAAGCGATTCAATGGATGATCGCCGATTCGGCCGTTGAAATTGAAGCGGCGAAATGGCTCGTGCTAAACGCAGCGTTTACGCTCGACCAAGGCGAAGACAACCGCCATTTAGCATCGATGGCCAAATTGTTTGGTGCCAACATGGGCAACCGCGTCGTCGACCGCGTCATGCAAATTCACGGCGGTATGGGCTATACGAAAGAAATGCCGATCGAGCTCTGGTACCGTGAGGCTAGACTTTGGCGTATTTATGACGGCACCGATGAAATTCAGCGCATGATTATCGCGAGAAACTTGCTTAAAGGGCATGTCAAATTGGGGCAATTTCTATAAAATTTGAAAGCGTTATTGAATAGAGGGAGGAAGCAAGCATGAGTCAAAGATTTACAGGAAGAGTCGCATTCGTTACAGGAGGAAGCCGCGGAATTGGCAAGGCGATCGTTACGCGTTTTGCCGAAGAAGGAGCGAAAGTGGCGTTCATTGACTTAAATGAAGAAGCGCTGCACGCCACTGCGAGCGAATTGCGCGAAAAAGGCTATGAAGTATATGCAAAAGTCGCGAGCGTTACCGATCGCGAACAAGTAGAAACGACGGTGAAAGAAATTGTTGACCAATTTGGCTCGATCGATATTCTTGTCAATAACGCCGGAGTCATTCGCGATAACTTGTTGTTTAAAATGACAGATGAGGACTGGCAAACGGTAATGGATGTTCACCTCAAAGGGGCGTTTTACTGCGCGCGCGCCGTTCAAAAATACATGGTAGAAAAGGGGTACGGCCGCATTATTAATGTTTCTTCCACTTCTGCGCTTGGTAACCGCGGACAAGCGAACTATGCGGCGGCGAAAGCAGGTATTCAAGGCTTTACGAAAACGCTGGCGATCGAGCTGGGCAAGTTTGGCATCACCACGAATGCGGTTGCTCCTGGTTTTATTGAAACCGATATGACAAAAGCAACGGCGGAAAGATTAGGAATTTCGTTTGAACAATTAATTCAGGCTAGCGTCGCAAACATCCCGGTCGGACGAAGCGGCAAGCCGGAAGATGTGGCGCAGGCGGTGGCGTTCTTCGCCGATGAAAAATCTTCCTTTATTAACGGCCAAGTGCTATACGTAGCCGGAGGTCCGAAATGTTAACGGAATAGGAGGAAACGACGTATGTTTGCCGAACATATCGGAAAATGTTCCAACAAAGTAAAAAACGTCGTCGAACGGGGAGCGGTGAAAAAGTTTGCCGAAGCGATCGGCGATCCGCATCCGATTTACTGGGATGAGGAAACGGGGAAAAAATCACGCTACCAAAGAAACATTGCGCCTCCGACATTTCCAAGGGTGTTTGACTACGGCGTGATTGAAGGGCTTAAACTTCCAAGCAAAGGACTGATTCACGGCGAACAGCGGTTTCATTACGAAAGACCGTTGTTTGTTGGGGAAGAGCTGTATTGCTACGCAAAAGTGGAAGATTACTATGAGAAGAAAAGCAGCATGGGCGAGCTTGGATTTTTAGTCATCACGAATTACGGGGAAGACCTGTCCGGAAACGTGATTTTTACGTCGACATCGACAATTATTATTACGGAAGCAGTGAGAAAGGCGATGGTCGTATGACGAAAATCAGCGAATTAAAAGTAGGAGAGTCGTTGCCAGAAGTCAAGCTTCCGCCGGTCTCCCGCCTCGATCTCATTAAATATGCCGGCGCTTCCGGCGATTACAATCCGATTCACACGATTGACGAAGAGGCGAAGAAAGCGGGGCTGCCGGGCATTATCGCCCATGGAATGTGGACGATGGGCAATCTTGCTAAACTGTTTACCCCTTATCATGAAGAAGGATTTGTGCAAGACTACTCCGTTCGCTTTAAATCCATGGTGTTTTTAAATGACGTCGTCACGTTAAAAGCGACGGTGACAGAAAAAGAGGACCGCGCATTGCGCTTTGATGTGGCGGCCGTCAATCAAGATGGAAAAGAAGTCGTAAAGGGAGAAGTCGTGTTTTCTATCTATTAATTAGCTGCAACATCCGTCCCGGTAACAGCAAAACTCTTTTGTTGCCGGGATTTTTATAAAAACGATGGGAGTGACATACATGAAGCGAGATGCGGTCATTGTTTCCGCCGTCCGCACGGCGATTGCCAGACAAGGCGGAGCATTAGCGACCGTGCCGGCGCATATTTTTGGTGCAGAAGTCATAAAAGAAGCGATGCGACGGGCTAACATCGGCCCGGAAATGGTCGACGACGTCATTATGGGCAATGTGTTAAGCGGCGGCGGGAATATCGCGCGGCTTACCGCCTTGCAAACGGGGCTGTCGCTTGAGCTCACCGGTCTTACCGTGGACAGACAATGCGGCTCCGGCATTAACGCGGTAAACCTGGCGGCACAGGCGATCCGCGCGGGAGATGGCGATGTGTATATCGCCGGAGGAGTGGAAAGCATGAGCCGTGCCCCGTACTTAATGGACCGCCCGGAAAAACCGTACAGCTCGACGCCGCCGAGTTTCCGCAAGTCGCAGCTGTCGCCAAAAGAAATCGGCGACCCGCCAATGGGAATCACAGCGGAAAACCTTGTTAAAAAATACGGGATCAGCAGAGAGGAACAGGACGAATTCGCCCTAAGAAGCCAGCAAAAAATGGCGCAGGCGATGCAGGAAGGGCGTTTTAAAGAGCAAATCGTCCCGATTACCGTTCCTGTTAAAAAAGGAGAGCCGATCGTCTTTGATACGGATGAACATCCGCGGCCAAATACGACGATGGAAGCATTGGCTAAACTGCCGCCAGCGTTTTTAGAAGGTGGAACAGTGACAGCCGGGAACAGCTCGGGGTTAAATGACGGCGCATCGGCATTAGTCATTATGTCGAGAGAAAAAGCCGAAGAACTGGGGCTGACGCCATTAGCGGTTATTCGCGCCTATGCGGTTGCCGGGGTCGATCCGAATATTATGGGAATCGGTCCGGTACCGGCGACAAGAAAAGTGTTGAAAAAAGCCGGGCTGACGTTAGATGATATGGATTTGATCGAAATCAATGAAGCGTTTGCCGCCCAGGTGATTGCCTGTGACCGCGAATTAAACATGAATCCGGAAAAAGTGAATGTAAATGGCGGCGCGATCGCCCATGGCCATCCGCTCGGTGCAACCGGTGCGATCTTAATCACGAAAGCGGTGTATGAGTTGCAGCGTTCAGGCGGAAGATACGCGCTCATTACGGCGTGCATCGGCGGCGGGCAAGGCATCGCCACGATTATTGAACGAGAATAAATCATTGGAGAGAGTTAGCATCATGAAAGAAAAAATTATCGAAACAAGTATCGAACTATTCGACCGCAAAGGATTTAAAGAAACATCGGTGCAAGAAATTGTTGAAGCCATGGGAGTAACGAAAGGAGCATTCTATTACTATTACAAAAGCAAAGAAGAGCTGCTAAAAGATATATGCATCTCCTATATGGAAGATCTTTTAGAGCAGCAACAACGCATTTTGCAAGATGCGGAGAAAAACTGTACGGAAAAACTGTACGAAATCGTCTATATGCTCATTCGCAATATTAAAGCAAGGCGGAAAAGCGCACGCATTTTCTTTCGCGAAATGCGGCATTTGCATGAAGATCATTTGCAAGAAATTAAAGCAAAGCGGCGGGCGTTCCGGGAACATTACCAGCAGTTGATCGAAGCGGGAATCGCTTACGGCGAATTTAAGCCAACGCTGACTCCGGATATGATTACATTTGGCATTTTAGGAATTACAAACTGGAGCTATTACTGGTTTCAGCCGGATGGAGAAATATCGGAAGAAGCGCTGGCAGACATTTACGTCGATTTGATTTTAAACGGAATCAAAAATCGCGAATTGTTGAAGGAACAATAAAGGAAAGAGAAGCCGCCCATTCTCTTTCCATCTATCAATCTCCTTAAAAGTGATGTATCGGTAAAAATTTGATTCAAATGTATAATCATGCGAAATGATAAATACATTTCAAATAAATAAGCTAAACCAAGGGGGGAAATGGATGGAATTATTGATCCAACAATTGTTAAATGGGCTGACTGTTGGAAGCGTTTACAGTTTGGTCGCCTTAGGATTAACGCTTGTTTACGGAATTTTACATATTCCGAATTTTGCCCATGGCGCGCTTTATATGATGGGCGGTTATGTGACGTTAACGATGATGAATCAGGCGGGGCTTCCGTATTGGCTAGCCATTATCATTTCCATGATTGTCATCGGATTGCTTGGCGTACTAATGGAACGGCTTGTCTTTTATCCACTTCGTGACGCTCCACCCCTTCATGATAAAATCGCAGCAATCGGCATCCTCTTATTTTTGGAAGCGTTCGCCCAGTTTGTTTGGGGAGCAGACTACCAAACAATGGCCACTCCTTATGGAAACGTTGTCAATGTACTTGGTCTCACCTTAACAATGCAGCGAGTCCTCATTATTGTTTCCACGATTGTCATCATGATTTTGCTCTATTTCTTCCTAAAAAAGACGTTTATCGGCGCCTCGATTATCGCGATGTCGCAAAACCGCGAAGGGGCGAATTTAGTCGGCATTAACACGAACAAAGTCGCGATGATGACGTTTATGATTTCCGGAAGCCTCGCGGCGCTGGCCGCCTCCTTGGCGTCTCCGATTAACCTTGTCTTTCCGGGCATGGGCCATCTCGTCATTTTAAAAGCGTTTGTCATTATTATTCTTGGCGGAATGGGCAGCATTCCTGGCGCGATTATCGGTGGGTATATTTTAGGATTTAGCGAAAGTTTAGGTGCAACTTATATTTCCAATGATTATAAAGACATTATCGCCTTTGTCATACTTGTCATTATTTTAACAGTGAAACCGACTGGACTATTTGCCAAGGAGGGACAATGATGACGGCGGTGCTAAAACAGAAGAAATGGCTCATACTGGCGATTGCGTTTGCGCTTTCCTTTCCTTTCTTGATTCCGAACAACTATTATTTACACATGATGACGATCTCGTTTATTTGGATGATCGCCGTTTACGGATTAAACTTGTTTGCCGGCTATACGGGCTATTTATCGCTTGCCCATGCGGGATTTTTTGCGATCGGTGCTTATACGCTCGCGATTTTAACCGTCAAAGCAGGATTGCATTTTTGGCTGGCGTTTGTCTTATCCTGCCTTATTTCCTGCTTGGCCGGCTTGCTTGTCGGTTTAGTCGCATTGCGCACAAAGGAACACTTTTTCGCCATTTATACGCTATGCGTCGGGTATATTATTTACCTTGTCATCGATAAATGGGACAACCTGACGGGAGGGGTGCGCGGATTCATCGGCATTCCTGCTCCGGCAAACATCGGTCCACTTTCATTCCAGACTCCTGTGTCGCAATACTATTTAGTGCTGTTTTTCTTGCTTCTCGTCGTTTTCGTCATGCACCGCATCATCTACTCGCTGACGGGAAGAACGTATATTGCGATTCGCAACAGCGAGGATCTGGCGCTCGCGATCGGGATTTCCACAATGAAAAATAAATTAACATCATTCGTCTTATCGGTCTTTTTCACTTCCTTGGCAGGAGCGCTGTACGCTTCCTTTATCCGCTTTCTTGGACCGGATATCAGCTATATTTCCGTGATGTTTGATTTGCTTACGTATTTGCTTGTCGGCGGCATCGGAACGATGGCCGGACCGGTCGTCGGTACGTTGTTGATTACGTTTCTATCTCAGCAACTGCAATTTTTGCAAGACTATCGGATGCTGATCTTTGGCCCGGTGTTGACACTCCTCGTCATCTTTTATCCGCAAGGCATTGTCGGAGGAGTAATCCGCTGGAGGGCAAAACAAGCAGAAAAAAGCAGCAATCGACAAGCACAGACTGTGCGTACTGCTAATCACTTTGTCGCTGCCCGTCATTCCGGAAACGAAAAACAAGTCAAGGAGGGGTGAACATGTTGCTGGAAATCCAGAAGTTGACGAAACGGTTCGGCGGGTTGGTAGCTGTCAATGATGTGAGCTTTTCCGTCGAAAAAGGGAAAGTAAATGCAATTATCGGGCCGAACGGAGCGGGAAAATCGACATTTTTCAATCTGATCAGCGGGTTTTATAAGCCGACATCCGGACAGATCATTTTTAAAGGGCAGGATATTACTCGCCTCCCGGCCAATCAGCGGGCTAAACTAGGGATTGCCCGCACGTTTCAAACGACCCAATTGTTTGAACAATCTACCGTATTTGATAACGTCATGATCGGCCATCGGCTGAGAACTTCTTCTAACTTATTCGACGCCGTTTTCCGGACGAAACGGTTAAAAAGAGAAGAAGCCGAATGCAAGGAAAAAGCAATGGAAGTATTGGAGTTTGTCGGTTTAACCGATGTCGCCGATAAAATAGTCGCCAACATTTCGCAAGAGCAGAAAAAACGCGCCGCTTTTGCGCTCGCGCTTGCGACGGAACCAGAGATTGTCCTTCTCGATGAACCGGCGGCAGGCGTCAATCCGGATGAAACAGAAGGATTGGAACAACTGATTGTCAAGATGGTGAATCACGGAATTACCGTATGTCTCATTGAACATAAAATGTCGATGATCATGAAAATCGCCCATAAAATTATGGTGTTGAATTATGGGGAAAAAATCGCTGAAGGAACGCCAGAGGAAATTCAAAACAACGAAACCGTCATTAAAGCATACTTAGGAGGGAGCGCGATTGCTTGAGTTAAGGAACGTATCCGTCCAGTACGGCAGCTTTACCGCCGTCAAAAATGTAAACATTACCGTCGAGCCGGGCGAAATCGTTGTTCTATTAGGCTCAAACGGGGCGGGAAAGAGCACAGTTTTCCGCACCATTAGCGGACTAAACAAACTTTCCCAAGGCGAAATTGTTTTTCAAGGGGAGCGGATCGATCATCTTACCCCGGACCGCATCGTACAATTAGGGATCGTCCAATGTGCCGAAGGAAGAAAATTGTTTCCGCGCATGACAGTTTATGAAAATTTATTGATGGGTGCCTACATTTACCGAAAAGAGAAGGAAAAAATCAAGCAGTCGCTGCAACATGTGTATGAACTGTTTCCGATTTTACAAGAAAAGCGCAACGATCCAGCTGGGTCGCTAAGCGGCGGCCAGCAGCAAATGTTGGCGATCGGCAGGGCGTTAATGTCGCACCCAAAGCTGCTGCTTTTAGATGAGCCATCGATTGGGCTGGCACCGCTTATTGTCGAACAAATGTTTCAAACGATCAAGCAAATCAATCAAGAAGGAACGACGGTTTTATTAGCTGAACAAAACGCTCATGCGGCGCTTAGCATTGCCCATAAAGGCTATGTATTTGAAAACGGAACGATTGTGGTAGAAGGAACGGCGGAACAGCTATTTGCTAATGATGATGTCCGCAAGGCCTATATCGGCACATGAAAAGGAGGTGATGGATCACCATCCTGTTAATAGTCTGAATATTTTTAATAATATTTTATTCATTGCAAAATAGGGGGGATACGATGAAGAATATGAAATGGTTTCTAACCACAATTATTATGTTGGTAATGGTATTTTCATTAGCAGCGTGCAACAGCTCCACAACGGGGAATACATCAAGCGGGGGCAATAATGAGACAAACGGAAGCGGCGATGGCAACATCGTCAACATCGGATACAGCGGTCCGTTAAGCGGTCCTGCCGCTTATTACGGGAAACGGACGTTAAACGGGTTGAAAATGGCGGCCGAGGAAATTAACAATAGCGGCGGTTTTGAAGTGAATGGAAAAAAATATAAATTAAATATCGTTGCTCTTGATGATAAATATTTACCGAACGAAACGGCATCGAATGCAAAACGCCTTGTCCAAGAGAATCACACGCCGATCGTGTTTACTCCGCACAGCGGCGGAGTCATGGCCTTACAAGTATTTAACGAAACCGACAAGTTTATTATCGGCGCTTATACGAGCGAACCGAAAATTACGCAAACAGGGAATTCGCTGACGGTAAGAATACCGCCGCGCTATGACAGCTATGTGGCACCGTTTACCGAATACGCGATGAAGCGCTTCGGCAAAAAAATTGCCGCGCTGCCAACTGCTTCGCAATACGGAAAAGACTGGACGGAAACGTTGCTTCCATATTGGGAAAAGCAAGGCGGAAAAGTTGTTTATAAAACGTCGATCGACTTTTCCAAAGATACGGACTTCTTTACGATTGTTACCAATGCGTTAAAAGAAAAACCGGATGTTTTATTTATCGGCGGCCCGTCGGAACCGACGGCAAAAGTGGCGAAACAAGCAAGGGAGCTTGGATTTAAAGGCGGCTTTATCATTATGGATCAAGCGAAGCTAGACGAAATGAAAAAAGTAACGGGATCTTACGATGTACTTGAAGGATCCATTGGTGTCATGCCATTAGTGGAATCAGACGGTCCAGGAGTGCCGTCATTTGTGAAAAACTACCGCGCCAAGTTCAATGAAGACCCAGGATCGGAAGCTGGTTTTAACTATTTGGCGCTGTATGCATTTGTCGAAGCGATGAAAGCAGCAGGCTCGGTAGATGACCCTGTTGCCATCCGCAAACATATGCAAGAAGGCCTTGAACATATTCCAAAGGACAAACAAGTATATGTTGTTGAAAAAATTGGAGATGACGGCGGATTTGAATCGAAACAAAGCATCGCGGCCATAGAAGACGGCAAGATTGTGCCGATAAAACTGAAATAAGAAGGCACTAAAAATAAAAAGTGGAGATGGAAGTTGCCATCTCCATTTTATTATTTGACCCTCTCTGCCCAATGCATAATGCGTCACTGGTTTCGGTTCAATCCTCCTCATCATCCCGATAAGGGGATTCGGAACGGGCATACCAAGCATGCTGGCAAATGCGGTTTAACAAAATAAGCGACAAAGGCAGTCTTTTATCGTTCATTTTTGAACTGTAAGAGGCTGTCTTATGGAATAAAATTAATTTATTTAAACTATATTCTAAATAATCAATCAAACTCAAAAAAGACAACAATCAACAAGATAAATGAGAAGAAATAGTTTTCCCTATGCGAGAAGACTCCTACTTCTCATTGGGGCTGGGTATAAACGATAAAAGCGGGAGAGGAATCGCCATGTCGCAGAAAAAAGAACATATGTGCTATAATTGAATTACTTATACAGGTTGCTTTGTGAAAACGAAAGAGGTGGAGGGAAGGAAAGAGACTGTTACGTAAAACCTTCCACCATCATACGGCCACGCTGACTGAAAAGCAAGACTTGCGCAGTACGTCAGCGTGTCGAGCCCTAACGTACATGGAACTCGCATTCAGGGCTGGAACGGTCCATAGAGTTTGGTCAACTTCTCTTTGTTAGAAGGGATTACTCAAGAATCCTTTACTTCTAAACGAAGTGAAAGTGGGATTAGTTCAAAAAAGGAGAAAAATGATATGGAAACAACGTACCAAAAACGAAGTCGCGTAATTTTCCATGTCGACTGCAATTCGTTTTTCGCCAGCTGTGAAATCGCGCGCGATCCTTCGTTAAAGGAAAAGGCTGTTGTGGTTGCTGGTGATCCGAAAGAAAGAAAAGGGATTGTATTAGCGGCAAATTACATCGCGAAACAACGTTTCGGCATCTATACAACGATGCCGTTATGGGAGGCAAGAAAAAAATGCCCGTCCCTTGTCGTGTTAAAACCGGACTTCTCTTTATACCGCGAAACAAGTGACAAAGTGTTTCAGTTTTTGCGTCGTATTTCCCCGCTACTAGAACGTGCTTCCATTGACGAAGGATATTTGGATGTTACCGAATACGATTCGCTCGGCTCGCCGTTGGAAATTGCCAAACACATTCAGCGCGGACTGTTGCAAACTTTGCATATTCCTGTAAGTATCGGCATCGCGCCAAATAAATTTTTGGCGAAAATGGCCAGTGAAATGAAAAAACCGTTAGGGATCACCGTTTTGCGCAAACGGGATGTCCCGCATATGCTGTGGCCGTTGCCTGTTGAAGCGATGCACGGTGTCGGCGATAAAACAGCGAAAAAATTAAATACTATTGGCATTTTTACGATTGGAGAATTAGCAAAGGCGGAAAAGGAGGCACTTCATCAGCTTCTTGGCATCAACGGCATCCGCTTAAAGGAACGAGCCAATGGCATCGATCATCGTCCGGTTGACCCTGAAGCGGGCGAGAGATGGAAATCCATCGGAAATTCTACGACGCTTTCTTATAACGTAACAGAAGAGCGAATTCTTCTTGACGTGCTCCGTGAGTTGGCACAATCGGTCAGTGAACGGATGAAGCGAAAACGAGTTGTGTCTTCCACCGTCCAACTTATGATTCGCTACAGTAATTTCGAAACGATCACCCGCAGCAAAACGTGGGAAAATCCGTTTCAGGAAGCGGAGGAAATTTTTCAGTATGCGGCGTATTTATTAAAGAAACATTGGAACGGTAATCCAGTGAGGCTTTTAGGAATTACCGCGCTGGATGTCTTTGATAAAAAAGAAGCCATGAAACAATTAGATTTGTTTCATTATGAAGAAGATGCCAAAAAGGAAGCGCTATGGCAGACGATGGAGCAGCTGCGGCAAAAATTCGGCGAGGATATTATTCAAAGGGGAGTTAATCTTTTTAAACAAGACTAGGGGTCGATTATCGTTGGTTTTATGGTGTATGCCTTCTACGCAGCAAGAGAAAGAAAAAAGTCTATCAAACTACAGCGACATATATTGATCGGCTCCACCGTGATGACGGTTTGTTTGGCAGTGTTGGCGTTAATCATTGAGTGGATCACCAGCTCAATGCCGTAAACTTGAGTCCCTTTATCGAAATGAGCCGATGCGTTTCTTGATGTTTTTCCGACAATAATAGTAATATTGATATATATACATCAATCAAAAAGAGGAGATCTTATGAAACCGGCTGTATGTTTTGCGTTGGATGTAAAGCATTCTAGACAGATGGATAAGAAGCGGCTGCTAATGATTTTAAATGACTTTAAAGAAACGATAAACATGCAGTTTCATGAGGATTTGCTTGTTCCGTTTGCTATCCGAAACGGCGATGAGCTTGTTGGAGTAATTGGAAGTTTTTCCAGCGTATATCCATTGATTAAATACATATATTCCCAATCCTGTTTTCATCAGTGCCCATTTTATTTAGGAATTGGAATAGGGGAACTGGAAACGGACACAACGGACGTTCATACGATTAACGGCAGTGCAGTACTGTGTGCATTTGCGGCTAGAGAACATTTGAAGGAAAAAAAAGAAAAAACAAAAATATGGAGTGAAAATGAAGATACAACAAGTTTTTATATTTTAGCTGAGGCGCTTCCATTCGAACCACTCAACACTTTGTTAGGATGGATTCTGGAAACAAAGCGAAATTGGACAGACAAACAAAAACAAGTGATTCATCTAATCGAGCAGTTTCCGGAATGGACATATGAAAAAATCGGAAGACATTTGGGGTATAAATCCCCTATTTCGACCGTCAGCTATTTGCTGAAACGCGCGGAATACCAAAAAGTAAAGGTGACAGAAGCGAGCTTTACCGAATTGTTGATATTATATCAAACGCTTTTAAAAAAGTAGGGGGATAACATTGTGGATATACTTTTATCTTGCTCATTTGCTAGGAGATTTTATTTTCCATTCAGATCGACCAGTTCAGGAACGACATGATCAACCGCTTTCCGATTTAGGAAAACATCTGGCTGTCCATACTATTCTTATGGTGGTCGCGGCGAGCATTGTTACTCTAGAAACATTTCCATCGTTTTCCCTTTCCGGGCTGCTAATGCCGGCACAAGCTATTGTGCTTATTTCCGTCTGCCATTTTATCATTGATTACGGCAAAATAAAATTAGATATGGTATTTAATAAAACTATTAGTCAGGCGTTTTTATTTATAATGGACCAAATGCTTCATCTTTTGGTTATTTTGTTTACATTTTATGCTATCTTTGAACCGGCAACTTTTCTCGACATGTTTGGAAAGACCTTTGAAGAAAAAGTGGCAGCTACTGCATGCATTTTTATTTTAGCCACTTATGGATCTGGGTATTTTCTGGAAATTTTGTTAAGGAAAATCGCACCAAATTATGAGCTACAAGAAGGGATTTATCGTTTATCAGATGAGAAAATCGAAGTAAAAACGAAACATGAGAATAACGGAAAGCAAGAAGTAGAAATCACCACGATTAAAACGGAACAATTTTTTCATGATTCTCCAGCCAAAATCGGCCAACTCATCGGGATGCTAGAACGGACATTAATTGTGATTTTTATGATGATGGATATGCCACAGGGACTCGCATTCTTGGCGGCACTAAAAACGCTGACCCGATTTAAGCAGTTTGAGCATAAGCAATTTGCCGAATATTATCTAATTGGCACTTTATCAAGTGCTATTATTGGCATTTTACTAGGGATTATTGCAACAAACATTTGGTAATTGCTGTATCGAAACGGCAAAGTGATTTCACATAAGGGGGAATATATTGATCGACGTTGTTGTTATTTGTCATGACCGCTGGATTCACCGGCACATTGGTGCTATTCGGAGACAAAAAAGCAATGTCATAACGGCTAACGCTTATTTATGTCGCGCTAGCAATCGTGTTGACTGAAGGAATGGGGATATATGTATCATTGTAGTATTTCCTACACATATTGTTTCTTTTCGAAAGAACGGCAGGAAGAGATGGAATGGATCGATCGAATGAAAGGTGGATTAATAGGTCTTGCGATTGGCGGCGCGCTTGGTGCGACAACGGAATTTATGACGCAAGAGCAAATTCGCCTAACGTAAGAAAAGCGGCAGGTAAAACCTTGCCGCTTCATATTTACACTAATTTATCCAGATGGGCCCGCTGGTTTACCGCATACATAATCGGTGCGCCAACCGCCATGACGACAAATTCTCCTGCTGCGGTCGTCAGCCAGGTGAAAAGGAATGGCAGGTCAAACGCCAGCTTTAACTCCCAGGCAATCAAAAACATCGTAAACGTAAACACCAGCGTATTGACAGCCATCCGCGTCCATATATTTTTCACATACCGCATCGAAAAAATCGTGATCAGGAGGGCGATGACCGACTGCCCGACTCCGAAAACAAGATCGTACGCTACCATCGGCGAGAAAAACAAGTTCGCAAAAAAGACGCCTAACACAATGCCGAAGAAATATTTTTTATTAAACACGACGAGGTGATTTAGCATTTCTGACACGCGAAACTGTACATTAGTAAATCCAAACGGCTGGATCAGCATCGTCACCGCGATGTACACAGCTGCTAAAATGCCGTTAACGACGATAGTTCTAATGTTCATATGTTTCTCTCCTTACATCGTTAAGGTGTATGCAAAAAAGACACCAACGGTATACATGGCGCAGCAAGAAAAGCAACATCTATTATTTTAGCAAGAAAAGAAGGAAATGCAATGATCGTTCTCTAAATAATTTGGTGAGGGAAGTTTTTGATTGCTGGGGGTTTCTATGCCGTACTATGTTTGGATGATTGTTAACGGATTATTTATTCTTGGTTCCGCACTCTATATATGGATGTTTCAACCATATCACTCCACCGTTGTTTTATTCGGAAAGTCGTTTGCCCAAATCGCCATCATCCTGTTTGCCGTGAACATCAATATGTATTTTATTTTTTTTGTGATTCGAAAATCAAAAAACCGTTCCATGAAAGTGAGACTAAGCAAGATGGCGCGCAAGATGATGAAAGCCCATATTCCGATTGCGATCATAGGAACAAGCTTGATTGTGCTTCACGCCGGGATGCTGGCGTTGGAATTAGGTAAGAAGATCGGATTTTTTCATCCAAAAATGCTGACCGGCTATCTAGGAATATTGCTGTTGGTATTGACTTTATTTGCTGGATGGCTTCGGCATAAAAAGGCTTCTGGCTTTCGGAGGAAATTTCATTTAACAATGGCGCTTATTTTTGGAGGTGTGTTTATCGTTCATTTGTTCTTTCCACTTTAAAGCTTGTCTCAAAGAAATATAAGGACCGTTTAGTGCGCAACGCTTGTGTTTCTCATTTTGTTTAGCAACTTATATGATAGAATCCCAATACTTTTGAAAAAATTAAAACGCAGCTATACATGAAACCCTGTTTTTGTAGGTCGTTTCATTCTCTTTTTAATAGGAGCGTTGATGGCCTCCATCAGCTGTTTTTGTTGTTTTGAAAAATCGCAGAAATAACTTCTTCCATGCCATTGTCTTCCATGATATGATAATTAGTAAAGTTTTTCATTATTATGTAGGATGTGGATTAGCATGAAGTGGTTATGGATGATTCTTGCCATCGTCGCAGGAATGGCAACCTCGGTACAGGCTGGCGTCAATGGCGGTCTCGGCAAAAGGGTCGGCGTGCTGGAAGGAGCGTTCGTTTCCTTTCTTATCGGAACGATCGTTTTATTTTTATTGCAATTGTTTTTTGGAAAAGGAGACTTGCTACAAATGTTTTCCGTGCCGAAATGGCAGCTGCTTGGCGGGATGCTCGGGGCGTTTTACGTGTTTGTCATGGTGCTTATCGTTCCAAAAGTCGGGGTCGCTACTTCTATTATGGCCGTTGTCGCCGGACAGTTGGTGATGAGTTCCATCATCGATCACTTCGGCTTGCTTGGCGGGCAGCAAATTCCTTTTGACATGAGAAGAATGACAGGAATCATACTATTGTTTTGTGCCTTGTGGGTCTTTTATAAAAAATGATATCGTACGTGTGTCTGCTGGTTAGCCAGCAGGATTTTTTTTGTAAAGATTTGCTATAATAGACTCGGAATGATTCTAAAAAGTGGGAAATAATCGAATGCTTGAATAATGATACAGCCACAGAAATTAATTTTTGTTCGTGAAAAAGAGAGTGATGTTGTCTAGATTTATCGCCGGTATTCTGTCGAAGTTGTATCCTTTTTATGAAAAAGGAGTGATAGAAATCGTTTACGCTATTTTCTTGTTTGTTCTTGCTGGATTAGCAGAAATTGGCGGCGGTTATCTTGTTTGGCTATGGCTTAGGGAAGGGAAACCGTTATGGTATGGAATAATCGGCGCTGTCATTTTGATTTCATACGGCATCATCCCGACGCTGCAGCACTTCCCCTCGTTCGGAAGAGTGTACGCAGCTTATGGGGGAGTATTTATCATTTTATCCGTCTTGTGGGGATGGGGGATTGATAATAAAACCCCTGATACATATGATTGGATCGGCGCGGTTATTTGCCTAATCGGCGTTTTTGTCATGTTATGGGCGCCGCGGAATTAACGGGAGGAGAGGGAGTAAAAATGAACCTTGGTATAGGAGACCTTGTTTTGCTGTTTGTAAACATATTGGCCGTTAGTTTCTTCATTGTAGCTTTTGTAGCGATGATTGTTTTTATTGTGCGCAACGAAAAACGACCAGCGCCATCGTTGGTCGTTTTTTATAGGGAGCGGCAATGCGCAATAAAGTTTTCTCACCTTTCAGCAGTACCGACTGATGGTATTTATTAATAATTGTGGCAGAGAAGGAAGATCATTAGCATCATAAGTAAAGCGGATGAGGGTTTCGTCCATGTTCAGGGATTCCGCGAGCAAGCCGCTTAAACCGCGGGCTTTTCTGTCAATCTCTAAAATGGCTTCGGCTTGATGTTCGGAAATGTATTGTGTTTTGGACAGCTTGGTATCCACCCTAGCAGCGCCAATGCCGATGGAACTTAAGAACTTTTTAAACATGTGTTTTCCTCCTCTGTTTTTTTACCTTATCACTTAACGTGTTGCTACCTAATATTTTCTTGACCGATGCCCATTCTCCTGCTTTTAGTTTATCTATTCCGCAATGGCTTTCAATCCCATATCAACACCAGCGGTGGATTGTGCTTTTTTCAATCGGCTGTACATCCACAATGGGAATCGAAGTGAAATATTTACATATTTAGCTTTTAAAAACAGAAGTTCTGTTACTTTATAGTTAAATTTGGAAACTTCCTGTATACTAAATACGTATAACCATTACGTCAATGGATTGTCTTTGTTTACGGGGGTAGAGAAATCATGAATGGGGAACCTGGGAAAAAAATATCCGAACGAGCGTTATCGGTATGGCGGATATACGGCATGATCGGATTAGCCGTTTCTTTTGCCGCTTTTTCTGCTGTCGCTGCCCTGATCATCGTGTTTGACGGGCCGAAATGGATTATTTCTATCTTGATTCTTTTATTTATAGGGAACGGTTATTTATTCCTCTTTTTTATCCCAAGATTGCGCTGGCGGCGGTGGCGCTATGAAGTGCGTGAGCAGGAAATCGAGATTCAACATGGCTTGCTTACAGTAAAGCGCACGTTGATCCCAATGATTCGCGTGCAACACGTCGATTCTAAGCAAGGGCCATTGTTCAAAAAATACAAATTGGCTTCCGTAACGATTTCAACAGCTGCAACAGTGCATGAAATTCCAGCACTTGATGAAGAGGAAGCAGAGGAACTGCGCTATTCTATTTCTAGATTGGCGAGGGTGGCGGATGACGATGTCTAAGAAAAAACGACTGCACCCCATTTCTGTCATCGCCAATATTGTTAAACAATTAAAAGATGCATTTTTTCCGCTGATCCTTCTCATCATAGTCGGGAATAGAACCATTTCCACGGTGTGGGATATCGCCGTGCCATTGGCCGTTGTCATATACACTATTGTGATCGGAATTGTTTCTTGGCTTCGGTTTACCTATCGGTTGGAAGAAGGGGAATTGCGCATTGAACAAGGCGTGTTTGTAAGAAAAAAACGATATATTCCTTTCGAACGTATTCAAGGCGTTTCCATTTCCGAAGGTTTTCTGCAACGATTGGCAGGAGTCGTTAGAGTTAATATAGAAACAGCAGGAAATCAGTTTGGAGAAGTCGAAGCGGTATTAACGGCGGTGACAAGGGAAGAAGCAGAACAAATTCAACGTTGGATTCGCAAAGCAAAGGAAACAATGAATGATGAAACGATGCTGCTGGATGAGAATACCGCGTCTTCTTTTGTCTCCATCCATCAACCGTTACAGGAAGAACCGAAAAATATCATTTTTTCGATGAGTTTTTGGGAAGTTTTTCAAGTAGCGGTGACAAGCGGCGGGGCACTTAGCGTTATTGCTGCCATTTTCCTTTTTATTTCCCAATTTGACGAGCTTATTCCTTATGAAAGGCTATATAAAGATGCGCAAACGATGCTGTTCGCGCATGGTTTCTTTTATACGATGATGGCTGTTTTATTGATTTTTATTGCCGCCTATATGATATCCATTATTCAAAATATGTTGCGGTACGCGTTTTTTACGGTGGAAAAGATAGATGAAAACATCATCATTTCCAGAGGATTGTTGGAAAGAAGAAAAGTGACAACGCCTGTCGCACGGGTTCAAGGGATTGTAATAAAGGAAAACATGATTCGCCGCTGGCTTGGGTATGCTTCCGTTTATATCATTCATGCAGGTGGGGCATTGGATGGTGATCGTCAAGGAAATATTATACTCTGCCCGTTAATAAAGAAAGAGCGGGTTGCTTCCGTTATTTTTTCCTGTTTTCCGGAGTATAGCATCCACTATGAATTCAACGCTTTGCCAAAGCGGGCATGCATCCGCTACATGGCCCGTCCTTTATACGTGTTGATTCTTCC
Organism: Parageobacillus sp. NEAU-HV-2; assembly: GCF_059115485.1. NCBI lineage: Bacteria > Bacillati > Bacillota > Bacilli > Caryophanales > Anoxybacillaceae > Parageobacillus > Parageobacillus sp. NEAU-HV-2. Next base: position 43,921 of record NZ_JBXUJJ010000003.1, on the reverse strand, counting down.
TGTTTGCATCGCCGCTTATTTCCTGCGTCCGTGGGGGCTGTTGCTTTTGTTATTGCTTCCCATCGTTTCTTATTTCGGCTACTTAAGTTACAAAGAGGCCGGCTGGGCGATTTCACCTCATCAGCTTGCATTAAGAAGCGGCTTATTCAACGTGAAAGCTATGTATATGTTAAAAAGTCGTATTCAATCCATGGAAGCTTCTTTTAACTGGTTTCAGAAGCGAAAACGCCTCGGGACCATTGCGGCAACGGTCATGCCTGGAATCGGCGCCCGTGGAGAAGTGGTGGATCTTGATCAGGAAGATGTGAAAACAATATATGCATGGCTGAAGCGGACAAACGAAGCATCCAAAGATAGTTCATCCAAAAATGATTTGTCTATTTAGGAGCTGGTTATATGAAAGTGTTAGCAATTGTCTCACATCCAAGAAGAGAATCCCTTACTTTTGCGATTGCCGAGCGTTTCATTCAAGGCTTAAAAGATGCTGGACATGAGGTGGAAATTGTGGATTTGTACGGTGAAGAATTTAATCCGCTGTTATACGAACAAGATGAACCTGATTGGGACAACCCTAATAAAACATATTCTCCACGTGTCCATGCAGAAATGAAAAGATTGAAAAGAAACGATGGCTTAGCCTTCATCTTCCCGTTATGGTGGTATTCATTACCGGCAATGGTAAAAGGATATATAGATCGGGTATGGAACTATGGTTTTGCTTATGGAGGAGCGCGTCTCCCGCACAAAAAGGTGTTGTGGATTCCGCTTGTTGGGGAGACAGAAGAAAGTCTTAAAAAAAGAAATTTCGATACGATGATTTCCCATTATTTGAATGTTGGTTTAGCTGGCTACACAGGTATTTCTCAGTCGGAAGTAGCATTTCTGTATAATACGTTAGCGGAAGATATGGAAAACGAAGAGGAAGTCCAAAAACATTACGAAAGTCTTTTCCGTCGGGCGTATGAGCTAGGGAATACATATAGCCATTCATTAACGGAAAAATAATCATGTATACAGGATGCTCTCCAATCTCTCTGAGGCAGGGGCGGTAATCACCGGAAACGATTTTATCCTTATTCATTTTTCTGTTTCACTGCTGCATAGGTAGAGGCATTACGATTTTCGTAATGCCTCTATTTTTTATTGGGAGATAACGTCAAAATCGACCACAATGAACCTCTTTCGCCTACATTCTTTAGAGATAAGAGACTTTTCGGGAAAAATAGAAGGACAATTTTTTCACATACCGGCCTAGTACGATTTTCCTGATTTTTTCACATAATGTTCACTCTTTCACAATATTTATTCGACGAAAATAGTGTATATTTATGGTGTAAGCATTTTCATAGATTTATTTAACTAAAATGGCGTATATTTGTATTTTAAGAAAAAATTGATTGCGTCTTTTTGTGAAATCTTTCACAAAAAGACGCAGAAAAGCTAAACAAAGGAGGCATTCCAATGAAATTGGCTATTTCTGGGAAGGGCGGTGTCGGCAAAACCACCATTGCTGCGAATTTGATCAAGAATTTTGCTTCTCGAGGTTACCAGGTATATGCCGTCGATGCCGATCCCGATACCAGCTTGGGAATGACCTTAGGTCTTCCCGAGGAACAGATCGGCAACTTGAAGCCCATTGTCGATATGCGTGAGGTGATTGCAGAACGCACAGGCGGCAGTGGTGCCTACTTTTCTTTAAATCCGGAAGTAGATAGCCTGTTGCAGGATTATACCATCAAAAGTGGAAACATCCATTTTTTGAAAATGGGAGCCGTTAAGCCCGGGGGTTCAGCCTGTTATTGTCGGGAAAATACTGTCTTGAATGCTATAATCAATTCTCTCATCTTGAAACGCCAAGAAATGGTAGTCCTCGATATGAGTGCGGGAATTGAACACTTGACCCGAGGTACGGCTCGCGGAGTAGACCTGATGTTGATTGTCACCGAGCCAACCTTGGTCAGCGTCCAAACAGCTTTGGTCGTTCAAAAATTAGCTTCAGATATCGGTGTGAAGAAAATAAAATTTGTGGGCAATAAATTGCGTCGCCCTAAAGATGAAGAATTTATTCTCAGCCACTTGCCGCCAGGTGATGTTATTGGCCTGATCCCTTTTCAAACAGAGATTTTGGACCAGGCTGCCGGTTTTGCCGAAGAGCAGTCTTTTACCGCTGAAGGTATTGCTGAACTAGCTGCTAGATTGCTTAATTATTAAGCGTTTGTATCTACAGGAGAACTGAGTTCTCCGTAGAGATACACTTTTAAATAAAAATAAGGAGGATGATACTTATGGGAAAAACGTGCAAATTTTCTCTTGACCCTGCGGTTTGCGAGATGATTGAGAAAGCAAAACAAAAGGGAATAGAGACAATTTGGGACCGCTATCAAGCCATGCTCCCGCAATGTGGTTTTGGAGAAACGGGTCTGTGCTGTCGGCACTGCCTGCAAGGTCCATGCCGTATCGATCCCTTTGGTGGTGAACCTAAGGTAGGGATCTGCGGTGCGACCGCCGACGTAATCGTCGCCCGTGGCATCGATCGCGCCATCGCATCCGGAGCGGCGGGGCACTCTGGTCACGCTAGACACTTGGCGCATACTTTGAAGAAGGCGGCCAAGGGATTAGCGCCGGACTATACCATCAAAGATAGAGACAAACTGCTTAAAGTTGCTGAGCGCCAAGGCATTCCTACCAAGAACAGAAGTGATGACGAGATCGCCTTGGATGTGGCGAAGGCTGCGTTAGCAGATTTTAATGAGAAAGAAGCGGTCGCATGGGCGGCCAACACGTTGACTGAAAAGCGTACGACGGTCCTTTCGGAACAGGGATTAATGCCTAAAGGGATTGACTACGAAATTGCTGACATCATGCACAGAACTCACTACGGTGCGGACGCCGACCCGACGAACCTCATTTGGGCTGGGTTGCGTTGCGCTATGGCGGATATGGCTGGCTCTTACATAGGTACCGACATTTCCGACATTCTTTTCGGTACTCCTCAACCTGTGGCAACGGAGGCCAATCTAGGGGTGTTAAAAGCCGATGCCGTTAACTTGGCAGTGCACGGCCATAACCCGGTCCTTTCCGACGTGATCGTTCAAGTGGCTCGGGAGATGGAAGATGAGGCCAAGGCAGCCGGTGCGACTGGTGTGAACGTAGTAGGCATTTGCTGTACCGGTAACGAAGTGATGATGCGTCACGGCATTCCAGCCTGCACCTATTCGGTGAGCCAAGAGATGGCCTTGATTACCGGTGCGGTCGATGCGGTGGTAGTGGATTACCAGTGCATCGTGCCCGCGTTGGCTACGGTGGCAGAATGCATGGGAACCAAGCTCATCACTACCACTGATGTCACCAGAATTCCTGGTGCCATCCACGTAAACTTCACGGAAGAGACGGCCGTAGAGAACGCTAAGGAGATCATCCGTATCGCCATCGAAAATTTCACCCATCGCAAAGGAAAACTTGTAGATATTCCGAAACATAAGTCCAAAGTAGTGGCTGGTTTCTCCGTAGAAGCAATCATAAACGCTCTAGCCAAGCTGAATTCCAAAGATCCTTTGAAAGCGCTGATCGACCATATCGCCGCCGGAAATATTCGCGGAGTCTGTCTTTTCGTCGGGTGTAACAACGTCAAGATCCCGCAAGATCAGAACTTTATTGCTATGGCTCGTCGACTTCTAAAAGAGAACGTGTTGCTACTGGCTACTGGTTGTGGAGCAGGAGCTCTCATGCGCCACGGGTTCATGGATCCGGCAAACGTAGATAAGTTCTGTGGTGAAGGCTTGAAAGCAGTATTGACAGCGATCGGCGAGGCTAATGGATTGGGTGGACCGTTGCCACCTGTCTTGCACGTGGGTTCCTGTGTGGATTGCTCGCGGGGAGTGGCCCTAGCTGTTGAGATTGCGAATCGGTTAGGTGTGGATATTGACCAACTCCCGTTGGTCGCCTCTGCTGCCGAAGCAATGGCGGAAAAAGCCGTTACCATCGGCCATTATGCCGTAGCACTAGGCTTGCCGACTCATGTAGGAATCAATATACCGGTCACAGGCAGTCCTTTCGTCACCCGATTGCTGACCGATAAGATTCAGGACTACACCGGTGGATACTTCATCGTAGAATCCGATCCTGATTCCGCGGCTGAAAAACTTCTTGCAGCCATCGATGAACGCAGGGCTGGTCTCGGGCTTAACGTTCCCGGGGGTGGACGGTGATGAAGCGGAAAGAGATTTTCATTCGTTATGATCGGTGTGTTGGTTGCCATTCCTGTGAGTTGGCTTGCGCCGTGAGCCACACCTCTGACGGAGATCTAGTTGGGGCTATTTTGAGAGGTGAGAGACCACAAAAGTATCTCTGGGTAGAGGATATAGCTCAGAAGAAGGTTCCGACGGTCTGCAGGCAGTGTGAAGACGCTCCATGCGTGGCAGTCTGCCCAACAGGTGCAATGTACAAATTGGATGAAAATATCAATATTTGTAATTTGCAACAGTGTATTGGTTGTTGGATGTGTGCCTTGGCTTGTCCGTTCGGTGCGATCGGTCGCAATGAGGGTAAAGTCGTGAAGTGCGATCGAGCATGTTTGGATGAGGAGGGCATACCTGCCTGCGTTCGATCCTGCCCAACCGGGGCTCTGGTTTACATGACCGTGGAGGAGTTCGAGGCAGAACGACGCAAAGAGGCCGTTGCTTCATTATTAAAATAGCAGTTTCGGGCAAGAGCGGGGTGGGGAAGTTCTTCCTCTCCCCCTTCAAGCCCAAGCTCAAAAGGAGTGCTGCTGTTGTTAATGTGGTGCCTATTTTGAGGGCGGGAGGTAGGAATAAATGAATGTTCAGCAGCTATTTATGCTGTCTGTTTTCTTATATGTCGTCGGGGCATTGGTCTCCTTGGCGATGAATCGAATTGGCAAAGTTGCCAACTATGTTTCAGCGATAAGTACCTTTGTGGCCGCAATTGCAGGGATGGGTTCAGCCATCATCGTTTTGGTTCGAGGAACGCCTTTTGCGGCAGAAATTCCTGGGGTAATTCCCTTTGCGCGATTTACGATCGAGGTGGATTCTCTTTCTGCCTTTATGCTGTTGGTGATTTCACTGATGGTCGCCGCCACAACCGTCTACTCACTCTCTTATGATGCCCAGTATGCGGGGAAACACGCTGGAATATTTAGTTTTTTGAATAGTACCTTTATTTTGTCGCTAATCCTTGTAGTTGCTTGTGCCAACGCATTCTATTTTTTAGTTTTTTGGGAGCTCATGACCTTGGCTTCCTATTTCCTCGTTGTTTTTAAACAAGATGAGGAAGCGATTAATTCTGGTTTCATTTACTTTGCGATAGCTCATGCTGCAGCAGCAGCGATTATCATTGCGTTTGTTGTACTATTTCTTCAATCAGGCAGCTTCGATTTTGCCGATTTTCGCAACGCTGAGTTTTCACAAGCTACGAAGAACCTGGTCTTTTTGCTTAGCTTCTTAGGGTTCGGAACCAAGGCCGGTATCGTTCCATTCCATATTTGGTTACCGCGGACCTATTCTTCTGCTCCATCCACCGTTTCGGCCCTCATGTCGACTAAGGTCGCGATCTACGGCTTAATCCGGGTGGGAGTGGATTTCCTCGGTGCCTCCGTTTGGTGGTGGGGACTTACCGTCTTGGCCTTCGGTGCAATCTCGGCGGTTCTGGGCATTCTTTACGCTTCAAGCGAAAACGATCTCAATCGGCAATTGGCTTATTCCAGTACTGAAAACGTAGGCATCATCCTAATGGGTATCGGTGTTGGCATGATTGGCGTAGCCAGTGGCCACCCTGTTCTAGGAGTGCTCGGCATTTTAGCGGGACTCTATCATTTGTTAAACCATGCTGTCTTCAAAGGTCTTCTTTTTCTTGGGACAGGTTCTGTAATCTATCGAATCCGTACAAAAAACATGGAGGAAATGGGCGGGTTGGCCAAACAAATGCCATGGACCGGACTTGCTTTTCTGACTGGCGCTTTAGCCATCTCAGCCATTCCCCCACTTAACGGCTTTGTTAGTGAATGGTTTCTCTATCAATCGCTGTTCATGGCGAGCAAAAGCGACATCCTGACAGTCAAAGCGCTGTCGCCACTTTTTGCGGTTATGCTGGCTCTGACAGGCGCTCTAGCGGCGATGTGCTTTGTAAAAGCTTATGGAGTTACTTTTGTTGGCCCTTCTCGCAGTGATCGCGCGCGGGAAGCCAAGGAAGTGCCGGTTCCGATGCTTACTGGGATGGCAATTCTTGCAGCTGGCTGTATTGCTCTCGGACTCGGAGCGCCGATTATTGCTCCATATATTGGAACTGTGGCATCGGCGTTGCTGGACACCACTCCGGTTTGGGTAAGTGCCGACATGATGGTATTTCCAGGAAGTAACTCGCAGGCCGTGCTTTCCACGCCGCTCATGATCCTTCTCCTTATGGGGCTTGTGATGTTCTCCTTGTTCATTGTCTGGATTCAAGGAGGAATGAAGGCTGGAAGACGCATTGATTCTGGGCCGTGGGCATGCGGTTATTCATATTCTTCTCGGATGGCGTCTACAGCAAACGCTTTTGCTCAACCATTACGAGTTCTTTTCCAGCCAATCTATTTGTTGAGAAACACCTTCGTAGGATTGGGCAATAAGATTGCATCGTATTCTAAGCAGGCAGTGGACTACATCGACCGTATGGAATTGGTTTGGGAGAATCATATCTATGGTTTCTTGGCACGAGGAATGGTTCAGTTAGGCAAACGGGTGCAAGTTATCCAGGTTGGAAATGTCCGGGTGTATTGCATGTATATCATCATTACACTTGTCGTCTTACTGATCACGACGGTCAGATAGGAGGAGAAAAAGATGCCCGAAATGAAGTTGCTCCTCATCGGTTTGGTGCAGGCTGTATTTCTTCTGCTCGTAGCACCTTTTTTTACGGGGCTCTCCCGTGTTTTAAGGGCAAAAGTCCATTCTAGGAAAGGCCCTAGTATTTTACAAGACTACCGGGATATCTTTAAGCTCATAAAAAGACAAGAGGTTGTACCTGCCCAGGCTAGCTGGGTATTCCGCATTACCCCTTATGTAATCATGGCAAGCATGCTGCTTATTGCCATGATGATTCCAGTATTAACCCTGCAAGCCCCTTTGGGGATGGTTGGTGATCTCATTGTTGTTGTTTACCTGTTTACTGTGTTTCGCTTCTTCTTTTCTATTGCGGGGTTGGATTCTGGTAGCGGTTTCGCCGGAATCGGTGCCAGCCGGGAAATGGCCCTGGGCGTTCTCGTGGAACCGACGATCATCTTGGTGCTGTTCGTGGTTGCCCTTCTTTCCGGATCGACTGATCTTGGAATAATCAGCCAGAAGATGGCGACCGGTGAGATATCCTATTTAAGCCCGGCGATCTTGTTGGGAATGGTAGCTTTTGCTGTCGCCACTTTTATTGAATCCGGCAAGATCCCATTTGACTTGGCGGAAGCGGAAACGGAAATTCAGGAGGGACCCCTTACGGAATATTCAGGTCGCTCGCTAGCCATTTTGAAGTGGAGCCTAGGGTTGAAGCAAATGGTGGTTAACGCTTTGTATCTGGCCATTTTCTTTCCATTTGAGAGCGCGGCGGTGGTTACTCCTTCTTCAATTCTAGTATCTACGATTCTCTTTCTTTTAAAGGTTGTCGTTATTTATGTGATTGCGGCACTGCTGGAAAACAGCATGGCCAGATTTGTTCTTTTCAAAACACCCGCAGTAACCTGGGTGGTTTTCGGAATAGCCATGTTGTCGTACGTTTTCTACATGGTCAATATTTGATCGGAAGGGGATACGATCATGTCCGGCACAAGTGTAGTCAATGCCCTGGCTGTACTGCTTATCCTGACCTCGATGATGGTAGTAGAAACGAAGAGGCTCCGGTTGGCGGCGTACATGTACAGCATCCAGTCCCTTGTTCTGGTGTCGATCTTTCTGTCCTTGGCGGTATTTATGCATGCAGAACCACTGTACATATGGTCCATTACTGCATTCATCACTAAAACCTTCTTGGTGCCCTATTTAATCATCAGAACCCTTAAAAAGGTAGGGGAGCAAGAAGAAGGAAAGTCGCTTAAGACAACCACGTCGGTTTTTCTTGCTGTGCTCTTGGTAGCTTTATCTTTCGTAGTAGTCCATTCTTTCCAAATGTATGCGGTACTGAAGATCAAGATTGCCCTGGCGGTTTCTATCGCTCATTTTCTTCTCGGGTTGCTCTGTATGCTGGCTAGAAGGAATGCGCTCAAGCAGATCTTGGGCTATTGCTTGATGGAAAACGGATCGCATTTGACGCTGGCCTTAATGGCTTACAATGCTCCTGAGACGGTAGAAATTGGAATTTTGACTGATGCGGTATTTGCGGTTCTGATCATGCTTGTCATTGCCAAGCGCCTATCTAAGGGCTTCGGCACCTTGGACACGGGCAAGCACACACTACTTAAGGGTTAGGTGATGATTGAAATGGGGGAGAACATTCTAATCTACTTGCCTGCGGTACCGCTGGGAACAGCTCTATTGGCTTTTGCGATTAGATCCCGGCGTATGGTGGAGACCGTTCACTTTGTCGGGATTAGTATCTTGGCTCTTCTCTCCTTGTTGCTGGTCAAATCCGTACTAAACGGACAAAGCCTGTTTGCTCTGGACGATATGCTTTTCGCTGATGAACTGACGGCGATTCTCATTCTTCTGATCGGGGTAGTCGGCTTTCTAAACGGCTTCTATTCTATCGGATATATGAGACATGAGCTAACGCATGGAGAAGTAAATGAGAAGGGTGTTACTTCTTATTATGGTTTCTATCATATATTTTTGTTCACGATGGTGGTCTCTGCTATTTCCAACAATATTGCCATTATGTGGGTGGCGGTGGAGGCAACCACCTTGGGCTCGGCCTTCCTGGTCGGGTTTTACAAGCACAAGACTTCTGCGGAAGGTGCTTGGAAGTACATCCTGATCTGTAGCGTTGGTCTTGCTTTTGCTCTGTATGGAACGATCCTGACTTACTCTAACGCTTTTTCCTCGGTGCAAGACGCTCACCGAGCGATGCTATGGACCGAGTTGGTGCGAATGGGTCAACACCTTGATCCGCAGTTGATGAAGTTGGCCTTTGTATTCATTTTGATTGGCTTCGGTACCAAGGCTGGTCTGTTTCCTATGCACACTTGGCTGCCTGATGCTCACAGTGAAGCTCCGAGTCCGGCCAGTGCTCTTTTGTCAGGTGTATTGCTCAAGTGCGCATTGTTTGCAATTGTAAGATACTATGCCATTACTTTGCAGGTCGTTGGCAAGGAGTTTCCGAAGACCATGCTACTCATCTTTGGTCTTCTCACTGTAGGTGTCGCTGCTTTCTTCATTCTGATGCAGAACGATATCAAGAGAAAGCTGGCTTACAGCAGTGTTGAGCATGTTGGCATTATTGCTACAGGATTAGGTGTTGGAGGGGCGCTTGGAATATTTGCTTCGCTCCTTCACACCATCAACCATAGCATTACCAAATCACTTTTATTCTGTACGACAGGAAATATTACGATGAAGTATGGTACCCGGGATGCGAACAAGATCCGAGGAATGCTAAAAGTAATGCCTTTTACGGCATTAATGTTCATGGCAGGGATTATTGCTGCGGCCGGTTCACCGCCTTTCAATATTTTCGTAAGCGAGTTTACGACCTTGACGGCTGGCCTGCGAAGCGGGCATTTTTGGACAATGATCCTCTTTTTGCTATTTCTGGTGATTGCTTTCGTCGCATTGGTGCTCTTGATCAGTGAAACGGTTTTTGGTCCTCCTTCAGAGGATCTGCCCCGGGGTGATGCCAACTGGCTTACGTTGTTGCCTTTTGGAATCCTGTTCGTCTTTATGGCAGGGTTGGGGTTATATTTACCGGATCCGCTAAATCAATTACTGCAGGATGCAGTCAGCGTTGTCCTGGGTGATAAGTAAAGAAAGTGGAAATTTGCTGATTCATGAATGAGAGATTTAGTCAGGAGGTGCGATTTCGATGGTTTGGTATGCGCTGGGAAGCATCCTGCTGCCAGTATTAGGAAGCGCCCTTGTCCTTTTTATACCAGAACAACACGTGAAAAAGGTGAGTCAGTTTTTCTCCTTCCTCGCTTTTATCTGCGGTTTGCTTTTACTGCTCGCTTTTGCAGCAAACCGTGATAGTTTCACCCAGGATCTGCTAACCATTAGCGGTATTAACTTGTTTGGTGTCACGATTGATACCCTTAGCGTTTTGGTCAACTTCATGGTAGTTTTCATCGGTTGGCTGATTTGTACCTACTCGGCAGGGTACATGAATACCGGTAACCGAGAACATCCGATTAAAGAAGGGATTCCTAGGTTTTATGCTTTCATGTTGCTTTTTATCGGCTCTATGTCGGGTCTAGTCTTCTCTTCTACATTGCTCGGACTGTTGTTTTTCTTTGAAATGACTGGTCTCTGTTCGTGGAATTTGATCGGATTTTACGGAGATCAAAAATCACGAAGATCCGCGCTCTGGGCGATTATTCTCACGCACTTCGCGTCACTTGGACTCTATGTAGCAGCTGCCTATGTCTTTATTAGCACCGGTAGCTTCTCTGTCACCGCCCTTAGTGAATTAACAGAAACAGGAAAAATGATTGCTTTTATTGGAATCTTGATCGCCAGCTGGGGCAAGTCTGCTCAGCTTCCTTTACATCCTTGGCTTCCGCGGGCGATGGTGGCACCGACACCGGTAAGTGCCTATTTACATGCTGCTTCAATGGTTAAGGTTGGGGTTTACATCTTTGCACGGACCGTCTTGGAAGCAGGTTCGGTTCCCCAAGTAATCGGCGAGATTGGGGTGATCATGGCGGTTATCACGATGGTTTACGGTTTTGTTATGTATTTCCCGCAGGATGATATGAAGAAACTGCTCGCCTACTCGACGATTGCTCAACTCTCATACATTTTTTTGGCGGTCTCCCTTTCCATCTACGGCTCAAAGACGGCTTTTGATGGAGCGGTGGCCCACATCTTTAACCATGCCTTTGCTAAAGGCTTGTTCTTCCTAGTTGCAGGTGCGCTGGCATATACAACCGGCACCCGCAGGCTTTCGATGCTCAAAGGAATTTTTAAAAAAATCCCTGTGATCGGTTTGGGATATATTGCGGCGGCGATGGCCATTACTGGCGTTCCTCCTTTTAATGGTTTTTTCAGCAAATTCATGATCATCCTTGCCGGTTTTGAGGTTGGTATTCACCATCCACTCGTCCTTGTCCTAATGATCGTTACGATGATTGAGTCTGTTGGAAGTTTCATTTGGATCCTAAAATGGATGGGCGTAAACGTATTGGGTACGCAATCGGATGCAGTTGCAAGCGCGGCGGCACCGCCTTTGTCGATCAAATTTGTTCTTGGCGTTCTCATCATCATGACGCTGATTTCCCAGTACATTGTTTTTCTCCTATTAAGCTAGGGGAAAAGGAGGTTAACATGGCATGGAAAATAAAATGAAATGCGACCAAGATAGAAAAAAATACGTGGAGGCTTTGCGGTCTAAGTTTGGAACCGCGATTCTCGAAGAGAGCTGGCAAACATCGGATCAGGTAACCTTGACCGTTAAACTGAACTCCCTCCCAGAAGTGGTGGAAGAGGTATATTACCGGCAGGGCGGGTGGCTCTCGAGTGTTATTGGGAATGATGAGCGCGGCTTGAACGGACACTTTGCGGTATACTATGTTCTTTCCGTCGAAAAAGAGCAGGATCCTCATAAAAACTTCTGGTTGACCGTGAAGGCTTTGATTCCTTCCCATAAACCGGAGTTTCCTTCGGTAACCCCGCGGGTGCCGGCGGCCGTATGGTACGAGCGGGAAGTGCGGGATATGTTTGGTCTTGAGCCGGTAGGTCTTCCCGATACGCGGAGACTAGTATTGCCCGATGATTGGCCGGATCACCATTATCCTCTGCGGAAAGATGCCAAGGTTTTCCGTCCGGACCCGGCAGCGGAGGAAGAAAACTACAAGTTTATCGAAGTAGAAGGGGAGGGGATTGTCGAGGTACCTATAGGCCCACTGCATATTGCCAACGACGAACCCGGGCACTTCCGGCTCTATGTCGACGGCGAATATATCGTGGACGCTGACTATCGCCTTTTCTACGTGCACCGGGGGATAGAGAAACTGGCGGAGAACCGCATGGATTACGACCAAGTTAATTTCCTAGTCGAGCGGATCTGCGGCATCTGCGGTTACACCCATAGCGTGGCATATGCTACGGCGTTGGAAACGGCCAATGGAATTGAGGTACCGCCGCGTGCTCAATATATTCGTACGATCCTATTAGAGGTGGAAAGATTGCACAGCCACCTTCTGAATCTCGGGGTGGCGGCCCATCTGGTGGGGTTCGATTCGGGTTTTATGCATTTCTTCCGGGTCAGGGAGAAGTCGATGAAAATGGCCGAAATTTTGACCGGAGGCCGTAAAACTTACGGCATGAACCTTATTGGCGGCGTGCGCCGGGATATTTTAAAAGAGGAGAGAGAGCAAGTTTTGCGTTTAGTTTCCGAGATGCGGACGGATCTAGAAGAACTCCTCGATATCATGGTAAATACCACTAACTTTATCTCTCGAACGAAAGGGGTAGGCCGTCTAGACCCAAAAGTAGCGCGAGACTATAGCCCGGTAGGTCCTAATTTGCGGGGATCAGGATTTGCAAGAGATACGCGGATAACCCATCCGTATGCGGCCTACGGTCAGGTCACCTCGGACGTCATTTTCAAGGATGGATGCGACGTTCTTTCCAGACAACTGGTACGTGCAGCAGAGCTGTTCCAATCCTTGAACATCATTGAAAAATGCCTGACCGAAATGCCTCCGGGACCTGTCCTTGTAGAGGGGTTTTCCTATAAACCTTACACCTTTGCCGTTGGATATACGGAGGCACCTAGGGGGGAAAACGTTCACTGGGTAATGACAGGAAGTGGCCAGAAGGTGTATCGGTTGAGGGCGCGAGCCTCAACCTATAATAACTGGCCGTCCCTTAGATATATGTTTCAGGGCAACACGGTTTCTGATGCCCCGCTCATCATAGCTAGCATCGACCCTTGCTATTCCTGTTGTGATCGAGTTACTGTGGTCGATGTGCGTAAAAGAAAAGCGAAAACGATCGAATATAAGGAGCTGGAGCGGTACTGTCAAGAAAGAAAGTACTCTCCGCTAAAACTCTAACCCGGCTATAAGCGAGCAAAAGGAAGGGGGATTCCCAAGATGCTAAAATTGCTTAAAAAAGCATTACAGGTCGGGGAAGCTACTGTGAAGTATCCCTTTAAACCGTTAGAAGTTGCGCCTGGCTTTCGTGGGAAACCGGTTTACGACTTTAGCCAGTGTATCGCATGCGGTGCCTGCGCTACCGCCTGTCCGTCTAATGCCATTACCATGGAGCACGATTTCAAGCGGGGGGTCGTGTCTTGGAACATCAACTATGGCCGTTGCATTTTCTGCGGCCGTTGCGATGAGGTGTGCCCGACGGGGGCCATCGCTCTCTCAGAGGAGTTTGAATTGGCCGCCGGCAGAAAGGAAGACCTGTACTGCCGGGCTGAGATCCAGCTTTGTAAGTGCAACTCCTGTGGGGAATACTTTGCGCCCAATCGCGAACTAGAATACGTACTGGCAAACTTGGAACAGGTAGGATTGACTGATCATGACAAAGAAAAATGGAATCGGCTCGTGAAGGTATGTCCGGAATGCCGGCGCCGGCAGACGGCAACTCCATGGGTGTGCAATTAGGGTGTTAGGAGGGAGGCATTAAGATGGGACAAGAAGTAAAACTGGCAGATCTGAAAGCAAAGTTGAAAAACGTCATTAAACGCTCCGTTTACGTGTACCGCGTGGACTGTGGTGGATGCAACGGGTGCGAGATTGAAATTTTTAGCGCCATCTCACCGATTTTTGATGCGGAACGGTTTGGGATCAAGGTGGTACCCACTCCGCGGCACGCCGATATTCTTCTCATCACTGGCCCTATGACGAGGGCTATGCGGCTGCCGGCGATACGTGCGTACCAAGCGGCCCCTGATCCTAAAATCGTGATAGCTTATGGCGCATGTAGCTGTAGCGGCGGGATCTTTCACGACTGTTACAGTGTGTGGGGAGGGGCTGAAAGCATCTTTCCTGTAGATGTATATATTCCTGGATGTCCTCCAACTCCAGCGGCGACGTTGCACGGCATTGCAATGGCTCTGGATTTGCTTGAACAAAAGATGAAAGGAGAGCAGTTTGTAGAAAAGGAGATTGCTCGCGTTACTCCAAAATACAATGGGATTTCTCCAGATCTTGCTAAAGAGATCGAGTGGGAGGCTCGCCGCTTGAGTGGTTACCTGCATGGTCGGCGCATAGCCGCACAATATATCGAGTTCATGAGGGAAGGGGACCCATTGGCGGTCGATCAGAAAATTAAAGAGCTGGTAAAGCAAGAGAAAGATCCGCGACTGGCCGAAATTTTTTTGAGATTGCACAAGATTTATATGGAGAGGGTAGGCCATCATGCCGGGTAAGGTAAAGTTTTTTAAGCTGTACAAAAAGTTTGTGGACGAAGAAAATAATGTCGCGCCTGAGGTTAGGCAGCTGAATTATTATGCTCTAGCTATCGGTCATCATATTGGGGTGGTGGATTGTTTGTCGCCTGTTATGGTTATTGAAAAGGAAGACTATTTTAATTGGATTCGTAAACTGCCCCAGGGAAAAGCAAGAAGAAAGCTGGAAGGCCTAGACAAATGGGGAGAATTAGAGATAAATAGGGATCATGTTGCATCCTTAGGATCGGCACTGTCTGAAGCGAATTCCAGTTTCCTCCCGGAGGAGAAAAAATGGGCCAATAACCTGTTACAACTTCTCCAAATGATTCAAAAAGAACCAGCTATATATCTGGTGGTGAGGTTGAGTGAAGAGGCTAGTGATTACAGTAGGTAACGAGATGATGGGAGATGATGGAGCCGGGCCGCTTTTGGCCCGCCTTTTAGAAAAAAATCGCATACCCGGGTGGGAAGTAATCGACGGTGGGTCAGCGCCAGAAAATTATTTTCATCAAGTACGTGATATGAAGCCAGATGTTACAGTGGTAGTAGATGCCTGCGAAATGAATTTAGAGGCCGGAAGCGTACGGCTCATTTCGGAAAGCGATATTGCTGATGAGTTTATTTTGTCGACGCATCGGTTACCTTTATCGTTTTTCATCTCAGCTTTGAAAGAACTGGTTCCAAAGGTCTACTTTGTCGGGATCCAGCCTTCGATCGTCGCCTTTGGTTTACCGATCTCTCCTGAGATAAGGCAAGCAGTTGAGATGGTGTATCAAACGTTGAAAACAGGAAAAGTAGATTTTCCAACCTTGGATGATTGAAAGATTGCAGAGAGGCCGCAGGAAGCCGTCAGAACGAGGGCCTAAGGGCAGTTTTGAAAGGAGATTGGTGAAAATGAAAGGCATTTCGTGCGACATTGATTAGAGGTGCTCGGCTATGCATGAACTTTCCATAGCTCAAAACTTGGTTGAATTAGCTATTGAAGCAGCAGAAAATACGGGAATGAAACGGGTGCAAGCCCTTTATTTAAAACTTGGTGTCTTGTCCGGGATAGTAAAGGAAGCCTTGGAATTCTCCTTCGATGTGGTCATCCAAGGGACGCCATTGGAAGGGGCAAAACTCATCATTGAGAACGTTCCTGTAAAAGTATTCTGTCCTACTTGCCAAGAAGCCCATGTTTTGTCTGAACCGTTTCCTATGCGCTGCCCTGTGTGTGGGACGAGAACGAGTCAAGTGCTCGAAGGGAAAGAGATAGAATTGTATGCCTTGAAAGGGAGGGGAAAAGATGAAGGAGATGATGTTAAATCCCCGGGTTGTTGAAATTCGGCAGAATGTCCTTAAGAAAAACGATATTCTTGCTAGAGAATTACGAAAGCAGTTTCAGGAGGCCGGTGTCTACGTCGTCAATTTGGTCTCAAGCCCAGGCGCTGGAAAAACGACCTTGCTTACAGAAATGTTAACTCGCCTTGGCAAACGGTATAGTGTGGCAGCCCTGGTCGGTGATTTAGCCACAGAAAACGACGCCAAACGTTTACGCCAGAGCGGAGCGAAAGTGCGGCAAATTACTACTGGTACAGTTTGTCACCTTGAGGCGGATATGATTAAAAGATCCATGGAAGGATGGGACCTAGAAGATATCGATTTTCTTTTTATTGAAAATGTTGGCAATCTCGTGTGCCCGGCGAGTTACGATTTAGGAGAAAATCAGCGTGTCATTCTCTTTTCAGTGACGGAAGGAGAAGACAAGCCGGTAAAATATCCTACCATCGTCAACAGTGCCGATATGGTGGTCATTACGAAGACGGACTTGGCTGAAGCGGTGGAGTTTCAACGAGCTCTTTTCTATGAAGCGCTGAACGAGATAAGACCAGACCTCCCCATTTTTGAAGTTTCTGCCCGCACGGGAGAAGGGATCGACGAGTGGATATCCCGTTTGGAGGCTGACAAAGAAGCGTTTGAAAAAGCGGTTGGGGTTATCAATATCGACACAATGCAAACGCGCTTGAGCACCCCGTCGGAGCCTTCATAGTGTCGTCCGAAGGTGCGTGCGCCGCGTATTGCCATCACGTCTACTTGTGTCAAGTTAGTCAGCGAAAAATTCAAAAAAGGGGATTCAACGATAAGTGGGCTTGTTTTGCTAGGAATTGCACTTTTTCTCGGTATGCGTCATTCATTGTTGTTTACTCCATTACACACACTTTTTGAGCTATCGCCAAAAGTACGTAAGAACCAAAAAATACAGAGTATTGTAGTATATTAAAATCATAATTTTGTATAAAAATACAATCAAGTAATTTAGTTATCAGCCTCTGTAGCCATGATCATTTTGCCAAGCAACTGCTACAACAGTTTTGGCAAAACCTAAAAAGGTTATCATGGCTACCATTCTATCTGTGTAAAGCTCCAGCACATATTACTGTATAAGTTTTTGACAATTCTCCTATTATAGTCAATCTATTGGTTGTAGGAATTGATGTTCAATTATAGTCAACTAAAAGATGAATTTTTATGAGAGATGATGCGATTGGTTTCTGATAAACTGATAAAAATGCAAGTCACAAAGAATACAATATATTTTTCAGATTAAACTTTGCATCTCTTCTATACTTTTGTTAGCCTTAATATAGAAGGATTTTTAAATAAAAGGAGGGTGGTATGATGGCACAACCAAAGTATATTACAAATATTGAAAAAATCACACAAATTCCGAAGGAAGAACGGGAAAAATTAAAAGAAATCACTAACAAATATGTATTTAGAGTGAATGAGTATTATCTTAATCTGATTAATTGGGATGACCCGAACGATCCTATAAAGAAATTGGTTATACCGAATGAAAGAGAATTAAACGAATATGGTAGTTGGGATGCTTCCGATGAGGCGGCTAACTATGTGGTGCCAGGATGCCAACACAAGTATAAAACGACTGCATTACTCATTGTTTCAGAGGTTTGTGGAGCATATTGTCGATTTTGTTTCCGGAAGCGTTTGTTTCGTAGTGATGTACAAGAAGCTATGTCAGATGTAACACCCGGAATAGAATATATTGCACAAACTCCTGAAATAAATAACGTTTTATTGACTGGTGGAGACTCTCTTATTTTGGCAACCAAAAAAATAAGACAGATTGTAGAAAGATTGCGAGCGATTGACCATGTGAAAATCATCCGTTTCGGTTCAAAATTGCCTGTCTTTAACCCTATGAGAATTTATGAAGATCAGGAACTGCTTGATTTGTTTCGTGAATATTCTACACCAGAAAAACGCATTTATGTCATGGCACATGTGAACCATCCACGTGAAATAACAGAAGAAGCACGTAAAGCCTTCCAAGCTCTTCATGATGCCGGAGTTATCGTTGTGAATCAAACTCCTATCTTAAAAGGAATAAATGATGATCCCGAAGTGTTAGCACAACTGTTAGATAAACTTTCATGGGCAGGAGTAACCCCATATTACTTTTTTGTTAATAGACCGGTAGCAGGCAATAGCGATTTTGTATTAACGCTGGAAGAAGTATATCAAATAGTTGAACAAGCAAAAGCAAGAACATCGGGATTAGGCAAACGCGTTCGCCTCGTTATGAGCCATTCCTCAGGAAAAATTGAAATATTAGCAATCGAAAATGGCAAAGCATATCTGAAATATCACCAGTCAAGAGATGATGAACAATATGGAAAATTTATGATTTTGGATTGCCCAAAAGACGCCACTTGGTTTGATGACTTACCTGGAAATGAACAATATTGGAAAAAACCAGTGAAACAAGCAGTTTCAGTGACTTCGGTTAGCTAAATGAACCTCTCCCACCTCTATTCCATTAAGAGGTGGGAGTTTTTTGTTTTAACTGTTCTTCAAGAACGCCAATCATGAATAAAAAGTGTTCAGCTAGTAAAGAATTGAAAATGTTTCGAATCTGACAATTCTTTTTTGTTTTGCATCGGAATAATGTCTCGATCCCCCTGGAACGATACCCCTTGAATCAAAACCCTCGACGCATTCCCATGCTAATAATGAGTAGCATTAGGAGGGGTTAGTCGGGGAAGGTTTATCTTGTTCTTCTATATATTGTTGAATTACTTCTAATGAAGCGCCTCCTGTTGAGAAAATCATATAACTGTTGCTCCAAAAATATGGTTTCCAATAATACTGCGACAATTCATTCTGAAATTCTTTACGAATATATCGAGATGAAACAGTTTTAAAATTGTTGATTAATTTAGAAAGCTGAACTTGTGGAGGAGCTTTAAACAATAAATGTATGTAATCTTCTTCTCCGTCCATTTCGATTAACTCGCATTTAAAACGCGAAAAGATATCTTCGGCAATTTCGTTTAAACGGTGATGCATCTGTTTCGAGATGCATTTTTTTCTATATTTTGTAACGACAACTAAATGATAATATAAACTGTAAACAGAGTGTCTATTCCTATCAAATTGATACATTTTTTTTAAACAATACTCCTTTACAACTAAATGATTCATATATTACAATGGTGGTGTTGCAAAACTAGAGTAAAAATTCGAACTTTATGCATAAATGTCGCATTACACATACAGTACATATCGAAGAAATCGATGTCATCTCAGTGGTTCCAGTCACTCATTAATACCCGTTCCATCCACGGCGAAATCCAAACAACCATTGGCCAAACCTCGTTTTCTAAAAAATAGGGATAACTTGGTTATAGGCATCTTTCCGTTCCTCGCTATTGCGGCGGCTGATGGGGGAAATCCATATGATTCTTGGCCGTTCTGCTGTTTGACCGAACCTTTTCACTGTTATATGCGGCACCGCCCGTACAAATTCGATATTCCATTGTTGCAAAGAAACTAGCAGTTCAGGTGCCACTGCCGCTTGATTTTGGTCACTGTATATGATTTCCAAAGTGATGGATTTTTTATGGGTATTATTCGTTTTGCAACATGTTCTACAATCATAACATAAAACAATACTTGTGAAAAAGAGTTTTTTTGGAGGGGAAAGTTAGTTCGGAGAAAACCAAAACCATCAGAAATAAAATGGTTTTTTCACGGGGCAAAAATTTTTCTGAGTAAACTTACGATTCATGTGGGAGTTAGTAAAAATTATTACCAAACATTAAAAGAAGAAGATCGTTTGATCTTCTTCTGAAGGTCATTGGTCTTTTTTAAGTTTAATATAATAAAAATTAGGTATAGAAGGATGATGATTGTTTTGTTGTTTAGTTGTTTAAATGAAGGACTTACTGCTTATTCTAGGTGAAAAATAGAGGAGGTAAGTCGGTTATTATTGATACTATACTATGAATCTTAAATGAGGAAGAGTTTTAACACTCAATTGGTCATACTAAGAAGGAGATAAGGTCTCATGTTTCGATTGACCCTAATTCTCCCCGAGTCTCAACGAAATTGAACAATTAGTTTATTACCTTGGGTAAATTCGAACGATTTATGTTCGGCATCCTTGCATTTAAAAGTGCAAAATAAGACTAATCTAATCTACCGTAATTTTTATGTTTGGGATCATTTTTCTAATTCGTGTTTCGTCTCGTGAAGCGACCGAGATGTTTCGGTTTTGCTCAACAGATGGGGTGTGCAGAGATTGTGCGAGCGGAAGATATAATGATACTTGCGTGCCCTTGTTGACTTCGCTTGCAATTTGGATCGTTCCACCCATCGATTCGATAATTCGATAGACGACCATCATTCCAAGCCCGGTACCTCTTCTTCCTTTTGTTGTAAAATATGGTTCTCCAAGGCGTTCGATTTGCTCTTTTGTCATTCCGACCCCTGTATCCGAGATGCGGATAAGCACCTGATCTTTTTCGATAGAAATGTAAACTTTGAGTGTGCCGCCATTTGGCATTGCTTCAATAGCGTTCTTTATTATATTGAGTATGCATTGTTGAAGCTTTTGGCGTTCCCCTTTGACATTACAAGGAATGAGTGATGCTTGAACTGCAACACTATTCATGTTTGCAAGTGGACGTACAATATCGATGACTCGTTCAATTTCTGTTTTCACATTTAGATTTTCTACACTTTCTGGAGCAGGTTTGGCGAATGTAAGATAATCAGTGATAATCGCTTCAGCGCGATCTAATTCTTCGATGGCAATGCTAATGTATTGTTTCCGCTTTTCTTGCGCTAAATGACTTTGCTCCAGTAATTGCATAAACCCTCGCGCGATTGTTAGTGGGTTACGCACTTCATGGGAAATGGAAGCAGCTAGGTGGCTAACCACTTCCATTTTTTCCGCGCGGATAATCCGTTTTCTTAATACGCTGTTTTTATATAAAACTTCTTTAAGATAGCATGTTAAAATCATACTGATTGGCTGAACAGGCAAGTAGAACCAAAGCGCTGAAGAAGCCGGCAATGTGTGATAAAATGATTGGATCAAAACGACCATGAGCATCTCGGAAACAGTTGATAATAGAAAAGCAAGTAAAATGCGCTGTTTTGAAGACAAGGCCAAAAATTTTTTCGATAAGGCAATGCTGGTGAGCATAATGAAGATCGATATAATAGAGGTCAGCATCAATTCTTTTCCGCCAAAAAAAGAGCGATAGCCAATCGTCACTATACAAAGAAAAAGGCTGGCGATCGGTCCTTTATATAAACTTCCTAACCAAAGGGGAACTTGATGTAAGTCAAAAAAATATTCTGTATCGATGTTGGCATTGATAGGGAATGTCATGCAAAGAACGATGATCACAGCGGAAGCAAGTGCTAAAATGTACTTCCTTGTTTTTTCAGGTGCGTTTCTTTCCTCAAGCCATAATGCAAGAATGAAAACTGGGATCAGAATGAAGAATAAATTTAATAGAACGTTTTTTACAATATCGAGGAACATATTCACACCCTCCTTTACATGACAAAATTTTTTAATGATTCCAACATTTAATATTGTAAAAAAAGGATTGTCAGATGTTAAGTATGAATGATTAGTGTTTTTTTGACATAAATATTTATTTTTCGACACGAATCTTTTTCATAAAAAGTTGAAATTATGCATAATTATACTAAAATTATGTATAATTTTACGTTCGTAAATAGCGGTTAAATCTATATTTAACATATTTACCGAGAAGTCTCCCACCTCTAAACAGAGTGTAGGTGGGAGAGGTTCATTAGAAGCGCATTAACATATGCCATTGTTGGTCCGGGGTATCTAAGTTTTGAACCGCCTAGTGAAAATCGCTGAGCATTTTGAAAACATTGCAGGAAGAGATATCCCACGTGGAGATGTCGCACAAGTAATAGTATCTTGTCTTGATATGACCTGAACAAGGGAGTTCGCATTTTTTCCGTTTCAGCTCTTTTGGAACAGGTGTTAAAAGTTTGTCCTTTTTTCGCCATAAAAAATCCCCTCCCAAGTAGACACTTAAGAACATCATATCAAATGTCCTCTTTTTTTGCTGTCTACTTGTAGGGGATAATACCAAATTGCATCTCTTTTTCACATGTTTGTCTCTTTCTGTTTTTGTTTTAACCGTTCTTCAAGAACACGAATCATGAATAAAAAGTGTTCAGCTTCGCGAACAACGTGGTCAGCGAGTAATGGATTAATAACGCTTCGAATCTGGGAATGTTTAATTAGCTCAAGCCCCGCTTTCTTGAAGTTTCTTAATTCTTCGGTTGCGCTTTCACTATCCTTATTCATCTTTCCGATGATCGGATAGGTCGGTTTCTTTTGATAAAGCATGGATTCAACGTCCCTAGCTTGGTTTAACAGAGTTTCAAAATCGTCACCAAATTTTCGTGCAGTAGCTACCAAATTTCTTTCAGATTGATCTAGTAATGAAGCGATAAAACGGGAATGTTCCATCATAATGCGCAGCCAAAACACATTCTCATGGATAATGGCATCTTGAATAGGCTCTAATATGCCATTGTTAAATTTTTGAAGACTATTCATAAAATACTCTGCTTCACGAGCAATATGGTCAACAAGGAGAGGAAAATTAAAACCTTGAACTTTTCCATTTATAATAAGAATGAGAAGATTTCTTTTGAAATTTCTAAATCCATATACCAACTGGATACTATCCTCATTAAGTTTTCTAACTGCTGTAACTGATTCTGGGGTTTGATGCGCCCTTTTTTCTTGTTGTTCAAAATAGTGGTAGAAACGTTCTGTTTGTTGAATTAAATCTTTATCATTTCTATTCATACCATCCCCTAGAAACAATGCATGCTCCTTCATAATACGAAGCCAAAATTTATTTTCAGTAAGGGAGCGTTCAATAAACATTTTTTCTGAAAGAGACTCTGGCGGGTCTGCAAATTGTTCTGGTGGTAAAAGCATAGCTCTTGTTCTGTCTTCAGCAAAATGCCCCGGCATGTTAGATGGACTCCACATGTGGCTTCACCTCTCGATTTAGATAAGCTAATGTACGATATGCGGATGTTTTGCTAAATATGACTTTAAAGTGGATCTTGTTCTTTCACACACTTTGTGTTGATGTTTTTCGTTTCCTTCTTCTTAGGGAAGAAAATTGGGGCGAGCTATCCTGTCGCCACCACACTTGCTTTTACGGCTGGCAGTAATAACTTTGAGGTAGCGATTGCCGTAGCTGTTGGCGTGTTTGGGATTCATTCTGGTGCAGCGTTTGCAGCTGTTATTGGACCACTTGTGGAAGTGCCTGTCATGATTGCGTTGGTCAACGTGGCATTATGGTTTCAACGAAAATACTTTAAAACAGAATCAGTATCATACTAACAACAGAGGTGGAATGAAACATGAAAAACAAAAAGATCATTTACTTCTTATGCACAGGAAACTCTTGCCGCAGTCAAATGGCAGAAGGATGGGCAAAAAAATATCTTGGAGACGAGTGGGAAGTTTATAGAGCTGGCATCGAAGCTCACGGATTAAATCCAAACGCGGTGAAAGCCATGAAAGAAGTAGGGATTGATATTTCGAATCAGACATCGGATGTCATTGATCCGGAAATTTTAAATAAAGCGGATCTCGTTGTGACATTATGTGGTCATGCGGCGGACCATTGCCCAGCAACACCATCACACGTGAAACGCGTACACTGGGGATTTGATGATCCGGCAAAAGCAGAAGGAACAGAAGAAGAAAAATGGTCTGTATTCCAGCGTGTTCGCGATGAAATCGGGGAACGAATCAAGCGGTTTGCGTAGACGGGGAATAGTTGTTCCCACAGTTGATTGACGACGGAAGGAGTATCGAAAAAACTGCCAAAAAACAGGCAGTTTTTTCTTTGAATGTTATTCATCTATATCTCATTGTGATGGTTAATTTCGTCAGAAAGGCATCAGGAAAATTCCTATTGCCTTTCTCTACAATAACCAAAAACCATCCTTAGATTTATTTGTTTCTTGGTATCGTCAATGTTTTCCAGCCTGTAGACTTAATTTGTTTCGCGATATAAACAATTTGCCCGACATGATAGGAGTAATGGTACATTTGCCGCTCGATGGCTTGAATGACGGAATGTGGTTCATTTCGAATCGTCACGGTTTTTAACAGGTCATTTTCAGTAATTTCATTTAATGTAGTGAAAAATGTGCTCCACCCTTTTTCCCAGCAGGCGAGAACTTCTTCCCGAGTGCTCCAATCGTTGATGAATTCCGCATCGCGGTGGCGATTCGGTTTTTCTCCGTCTGAATGGAAAAAGTCAGTCCAGCGGGAAATCATATTGCCGCTCATATGTTTGACAATGATGGCAATACTATTGGATTCTTCGTTCAAACGATAAAAAAGTTCATCGTCGGACAATTGTTCCATAGCGCGTTCCGCTGTCATTTTCATCTCCAAAAACTGTTTTCTTACGACCTTTAAGTATTCCTGCCCGATGCTCATTATGACACCTCCATCTAAATAGTAATCAGTGCATTTTCCAAAGTTTTGTTTACTATATTTGGGATTATATTCTATTATAAGGTATTTTTTTCAAGGCTTTATATAAAGAGCTCCGCTTAAGAAATGCTAATTTGACAAAATGGATAGTCGAGGGGAAAAGGAAAGGGACCGTAAAACATGCACCCAATGTTATATTCATCATAATATGAAGATAAACAAAAACCGGGGGGGATCTATAATGTATCCATATTTTTACAACTACACTAACCTTAACAGACAGTCAGACAAATTAATACGTGACATTGAAAAGGCAATAAATGGACAATATAGCGCCATTCAATGTTATGCCAAATTAGCAAAAATGGCTCCTACGGATAAGGAAAGGGTTCAAATTCTTGAAATTCGTGATGATGAAATGAAACATTATCAACGATTTACACGAATATATGTAAGTCTGACAGGTATGCAGCCTAATGTAAAAGTTACTGAGGAATGTCCTAATACCTACATTAAGGGATTAGAATATGCCTTGGAAGATGAACAAGAAACTGTTGATTTTTACCTAGATATTGCTGAGGAGACGAATAATCCATATATAAAAGAAGTTTTTCGTCGTGCAGCAGCAGATGAACAAAACCATGCAGTTTGGTTCTTATACTTTTATATAAAGAATAAAAGAGCTGGGTTATGACTAATTCAGCTCTTTTATTTATCATATATGAACAGGTAGTGTCAAAAATAGGATGTTTTTCCTATATAAATATAATTCCTAAGTCCGATATTAAGTATGAAAAAATATTAAACATACCATTTTCGAAACGGAGTGACGGAAGTTTACAAAGTTTAAAGGCAATGTAGGCCATGCCAGCCAGTAGGCTTATATCCCTTCATGTTTATGTGAGGGATTTTTTGTTTTACAAAGGATGGATTTTCTTATGGTGAAAGACCTTTTAGTTTAGGAGGTTTCAAAGTCCTGATTTTGTACAACTTGGAAGATAAAAAATATTTGGGGAAAAGTTTCACTTTTAGGCATATAACGATACGTTTACTAAAAAACAGAAAGGGAGTAATTGCATGAGTGTGAAGATTAAAATGAATGGGCTTTTAAGTATTTCGTTTTTATTACCTACTGTTCTTTTATTGCTTTATTTCGTAAAACATTCTTTTCATTGGTTGATTGGATCTGCTATCTTATCTTCTTTTATTTCTGTTTTAGTTACTGCTGTTCTTTTTAATCGAAAGTTTTCAGTTGAATCAAAGCAAATTAGTGAAGAAGAACAAGCTTTATCTAATGAGAAAGATGAAGTGATGGTTTTCTTCCAAAGCCTTGAACATGATGCCGAAGAATTAAAAGATTCTCTGCAAACACTTTGCGAGAATATGGAAAATATATCCAAAGTAGCGACGGATATTTTGAAAGGAGCTAACATTCAATCCGAAAATGTAGAAAGAAGCACCGAAGCCATGATGGATATTTCATCTGGCATCCAGCAAATCGCCTCAAATGCCCAAAACGTATCCAATACGTCAACGACAACCTTACAGGCTGTTGCGGACGGATTTAAGGCAATTGAAACGGTAATTGGTCAAATGGAATCGATTCATCAAAAAGTGGAAAATCTTTCACAAGTGATTACTGATTTGTCTAAGCATTCTCGGGAGATTGGAAATATAGTCAATACCATTACGGAAATTTCAAATCAAACCAACTTATTGGCGTTAAACGCAGCGATTGAAGCAGCTCGAGCCGGAGAGCATGGGAGAGGTTTTGCGGTAGTTGCCGATGAAGTAAGAAAACTGTCTGAAGAGGCGACTGCATCAACGAATCAAATTAGCGAAATTGTTTCTTCCATCCAAGAAAATATTTCAAAATCCGTGGAATATATGAACGAAGGAAAAGCAGAAGTGACAAATGGTATTCGTATCGTAAATGACGCAAAACGCGCTTTTGAAGTGATCCAATCAGACATGGACAATGTTTTGCAACAAATCATAGAGGTTTCAGCTGCTGTTCAGCAACTTTCAGCAAGCTCTGACGAAATTAGAAAGATTACAGAGTTTACCAAAAATGTTCAAAAAGGCGGAGTAGAAAAAATACAAAATATGAATGAACTGTTTGATGAATTAATCACAGCAGCCAATGCGATCCTTTCTTCCGCTCATCATTTGCATCAAAAAGTAAATAATGCAAATCAACAGGAGGAGAATACTTATGCAAAATCAACGGTTCATTGAGGCTGCAATGCGGTCCAAGCTATACCAAAAAAAGTTAAAAAATATTAATCTGGAAGACTGGAACAGTATTCCTTTTACAACGAAAGATGATCTTAGAAATGCAGATACATATGATGTACTAGGTGTGCCCTTACATCAGGTTGCGACTTATCATGAGACAAGCGGAACAACTGGTACGCCGACTCCAAGTTGGTTCAGTCATAAAGATATCGAACAGGAAGCTCAGGTAGTTCTTCAATCTTCTTTGAATTTAAATGAACATGATATTGTCTTAAATCGGTTCCCTTTTGCGATGGCAATTCCTGCTTTTATTGTGTATTGGGCAGCACAAAAGGTCGGAGCAGTTCATATCGGTGTTGATAAAGCAAGCATGGTGACTCCTGATAGACGGGTTGTAGAAATAATGGAACGAACGCACCCTACGATTTTGACACTGCTTCCATCCGAAGCTGAGAAGTTATACCATGTCAGTATGCAAATGGGAGTTCGTTTTCCTACCAAAGGGTTGCGGGCATTGCTTTTAGCAGGCGAGCTCGTTTCACCGGCAAGAAAAAAATACATTGAAAAAATGTGGGGAGTTCCGGTTCACTTGTTGTTTGGAAGCACTGAGACGGGTGGATTATTTATGACATGCGAAAATGGGCATTACCATATTGACCACCCAAATGTAAAGATCGAAGTAGTAGATGAGTGGGGGATTCCTGTTGAAAATGGAATAAAAGGGAATTGCGTGATTTCTTCCGCGAGGGAAGGAATGCCGCTTTTGCGATATGCGAATCAAGATATCATTAAATTGATTGATGGGGCACAATGTAATTGTAAAAAAACGGAGCCAATTATGATTCACTATGGTCGAAAAGAAGATGTAATAGAATATCAAAACAAGTCGGTAAGTTTTTATGAATTGCAGGAAGCTGTTTATACACTTAGTAAGGTTCCGTTTATGTGGAAAATAAAAACTTCAGGTGATCGAGTACAATTTCTATGCCAGTTCATTGAGCCAGCGGGAGAAAACATCATTTCTACTATTAAACATGAATTAAGTGAAAAATTAGGTTTTGAGATGGATATTCAACAAACAGAGATCATCCCGCTTGAAAAGCTTACGGAAAAGCCTGCCTATGGAAAATATGCATACATTGAACGCGAACGTATAAATGAGACTGAAGTACTCGCTAAATATTAAGGGATTTTGATAAGGATATCATTCTTAACAAGGCCTGAACAAAAGCCAACGTATTTGAAAGCAACGCCATCATTTCGGTGTTGCTTTTCTTTCATCGTCAAATCACACTCTTAAGCTATCATCTTGCTTTTCACCACGAAATTTCAGAAATTTTCTTTAAACACTGAAAAAAGTTAAAAATCACTAGTTGAATAAAACAGGGAGATAAATGCTGCCATTCACTACCTTTTTGTAATTTTAAAATAAAACTATGTTCTAAATAATCAGCTTTACGAAACGTAATTTTAACAGGTGATGTAGTCGAATACAGAATTTGCATGTTTAAAAAAACGTGATCAGAAACATACTAAAGGTGCGCTATATAACAAACTAAATGAAACACTGAAAGGAGTCATTTATATGGAACACAAATCTCATGAGAATCATCAACATCAACATAGCATCGCATGTGGCCATACCAAAATTCGTCATGGCAATCATATCGATTATCTTCATAATGGTCATTTACACCATGAGCATCAAGGCCATTGGGATGAATGTAAAATCGAAGTTAGTGAAACCAATCCTGATATTTGCAAACCAATTGATTGCGGCTGTAACCATGATGAAGACTGTGGCCATGAAATGGTACCCCATGGTGACCATTATGACTATCTTGTAAATGGACGTCTGCATCACGTACATAATGGACATTGTGATGATCATGGTCCTGTAGAGCTGATAATTTTAAAGTAAACGCTTTATGCGTCAAACGAGCGTTGACGACGAGAAGCAGTTAAATAGCAGAGGGTTTTTAAACAACTTTTTTCTCGATCTTCCGTTAGAGGAACAAAAAAAAACAGTTGGCCAAAAACAAATCTTTTTTTGGCCAACTCCTTTTTTGAATATTTTACTCACAAATATAAATTTTCCTTTTTAAATATCTTGTGCAATACGGAGTTTCTCTTTGAATTCACGATAGCCAGGTCTTTCCTCGCCAAAATTTTACGAGGGAAATAGGACAATTTTTTAAGATTAGCAGGCAAAGTGCGGCACGGTACTTGAACGCGCTTGTTCCCCCACGAGATAGGCTTTTTTGCCCCTATATGAAAACCCCAATCTCCAAAAGACGGAATAATAGTGTGATAGCTAAGCGTTTGAAACCCTGCGCTTTCAATCGTTTTTCCGATGCTCCAAAAGACAATTGGCGTATCTTCAGGGGAATTGGATTGACAAACAAACACTCCGTCATCAGCAAGAGAACGTTTTAGGAGGGAGTAAAATTCGGTTGTATAAAGATCGCTAATCGTTTGATCTGTTGGATCAGGAAAATCGACGATAATGATATGATAAGGAGAACGATTAGAAGCGAGAAATTCTACGGCATCTTGAGGATGAACGGTTACACGGGAATCATAGAGCGAGTATTGATTAAGGGCTGCTAAGCTTCTGACATTCTTAGCAGCATCTAATACTAACGGGTCTAAATCAACAAGGTCAACATGTTTCACATCGTCGTATTTGAGCACTTCTCTTAACGCCAGACCGTCACCCCCGCCTAAAATAAGCACTCGTTCATGATTGGAAGTAAGAGTAAAGGCGGGGTGTACAAGCGCTTCATGGTAAATTCGTTCATCTAAGGAACTAAACTGCAGTTGCTGGTCTAAATACATTCTTAAATCGGTTGCTTCAATAATCTGGATGTTTTGAAACGCACTTTTTTCTTTAAATAAGCTTCTATGCTTGACGTTTAAAAGCTCTTGCAATCCGATTTGGTCCCATTTGTCTCCGCGAACAATCCCATTACTACTGTCTACTCGCGGTGTTAAAGAAGCGGAAGAGGAATGTGACAGGCGGTTATATTCCGGAGAAAACCAAGGTTTTGTCTTTTGTTTTCTTAAGTTCATGTGAAGCTATCATCTCCTTTCGAAGAATCAAAAGGTGCCATTTCTTTATGCAAAATTCGTTGAGGTTGTGCCGCTCCGCGGGAAATGGAGTAAATCATCGCTCTTTTTGAAGAAATTCCTTTTAACAGAGATTCAACTTGATCTATAGGGTCTTGCTCCCCACACGTATAAAAATCTAACGATGCATATCCTTCCTCAGGCCATGTATGAATGGATATATGCGAAGTGGATAAAATAAGCATTCCTGTTATTCCTTGTGGGATGAATTGGTAAAAATAAGAATATAAAACCTCCATGCCTGCATTTTGTGCCGCTTTTGTAAGCAATTGTTCTAAATATGTCCTGTTATTTAAAAGAGACGAATCACACTCAAATGCATCAATGATGATATGTTTTCCTTCTACGTTCAAAGTATCATCATCCCTTCTTATATTCTGTTATTTATCCTATGGGATTTTTTTTGAAAAGCTTGTATGATTGTCCTTTATTATTTATAAAATGGTTAGTTGTTAAAAAAGTGGGCACACAAACGTCTGTTCTTACATTTTTTAACAACGTTTCACTAAATGCAACACTTCTTCTTTCGGTGCGTTTTCTATTCCAAAAATCCATTGCGGACGTTTGGTTACATGGAATGTGTACATGCAGTATTTACATATAATGTGTTTGTGCATGTCTTTGATGTTATTAAGAGTTTTTTACCTCCTATGTCAGAGCTTCTGAGACTGATAAAACCGAATAAACCACCTGTAATATTATTGGCAGACTTAGATGGGGATAAAGATGCGGAATTAGCGGTTGTAATATTAGCATCAAGAAAAAAATTCCGATTTCCGGTGATGAAATTATTCAAAATTAATAAGCAAAAATTGTTAAATTTTACTTGACGGTTACAAGAGTTAGAGCGAATAATATTAGTAATCTAGGACATTATTGTAAATAAAAGATAAAAAGGCTGTATGGGAGAGGAGATGGAGTCATGAATTACCGCCGCCGCAACACACAGGCATTTACGTTTTTGGCTTGGGCATCTTTTGTTCTATCATGCGCCTTTATGTTCATTGGATTATACAATATGGATGCGCCTCTAGTCGAGAAAGGATATTATGCGGTATGCGCCTGCTTTTTAATCATGTCTTCGTTTGTGCTTCAGAAAACGATTAGAGATAATGCAGAAGACGATGCTTACGAGAAGGAACATATGCCAAAAAAATTTGAAAAAGAGGAGACAAAATAATAAGCTAGCACACGCTAGCTTATTTTAGCTTAATTTTTAAATACTTCACTATTGGTGTACTGGAATTGTAACCTATACGATAAAGACGAAGAATCCTTTTTGAATAAAAATCCTAAAAGTGGTGGAGCTGTAATAGTAGTAAAAAGCGCTATCATAAAAATGGTTAACGAAAAAACATTGAACTGTTTTCCAACCTCTTTTTTGTATTTATTAACAAATTTTTTTATTTGTTCGTTTTTTCTTACTGACCCCGAATCAATCAGCTTTTTGTGATCCAAATCATAATAATATATCTGTTTTACATCAAAATAAAAGATGCTATCCCTAACTTCCACTTTTTTCGCCTGTGCCAATATTACTCGAATGTTTCTTTTGCATCTCCTTCAGTTACTTCAGTAGAAGTTTTTAGGCTATCAATTAATTCCACTGAATGGCCTCTGTAATCAGCAAAATCTTTCTTTAACTTTTCATCGAGTGCTCCTAAGACATCTTGATTATCCTTTGCCAATGTTGTAAAAGGAGAAATAAAAAACAGAGATAATATTAAAAATAAAATGGATATTCTCGTTTTTTTCATCCCATCACTCCTTTTTGGATATTTTTTCACATTATACCATAATTTTTATTTTGATAAACTTGTTATATGTAATTTTCAAAATTTTTAACAAATATTCCTTTCATTTTGTGCTACTAAATTAGGTTTAGAAATACGTTGAAATTTTATGTTAGATGAACAATTGAATACCTAGATGAACATATGAACAAAGTGAAAACAGAACGAAATGGTTCAATCGCCGCTATTTGAATTAATTATTAACAAGCATGAATCTTTTTCAGCAGCGGAACTGCATCGGATATTAAAACCAAATGGCCAATTCATCACTCAGCAGGTAGGCGGGTATGACAATTTAGAATTAAATGATATGCTGGGAGCTGACAAAGATTTCGGCTACTCGCATTGGAATTTAAATTATGCTGTTAACGAATTAGTGAATGCGGGATTTAAAATTTTGAAGAAAATGGAACAGTTTCCGTACACAAGGTTTTATGACGTTGGTGCTATTGTTTATTATTTAAAAGCTATCCTGTGGCAAATTCCGGATTTCACAGTTGAAAAATATTTTGATCAACTTTACCAAATTCATCTTGAAATACAGAAAAAAAGGTTTGTTCAATTTAAATCACATAGATTTTTCATCATTGCGGAGAAAATATAAAAGCTAAAAAATCAACAAATTAAGAACAAACTTCTGAAGAGCTGTTAAAGCCAAAAAACAATAAATGAAGTTAGAGGTACAAAAGTATTTTACGTCGAATACAGTATAACAGGTGGTGATCATATCGTATGCAAAAACAATTATTCACGGCTTTTCTTTTATTTCTTCTGTTGTTGTTAAGTTCCTGCTCGTCAGAAGAAATGGTACATCGAGAAGGAAATCAAGTTGAAGCAGAGACTGTTCAGAGCGGAAACATTGCTAGTCAGAAAAAAGATATCCCACAGCAAAACACACAATCGCAAAAATATGACAAGGCTGCTGCCGCTCCTGCTGACAAAACGCTACATCCAACAGCAAAAGAAGGCAACGTTACTGTTGCTTCAAAGCAGCCTGCACAATCCCCGATCGGTTCAAAACAGCCACAACAATTCAAAAATGCGACTAATCAAAATACAAACTCATCTACCAATGAGCCGAAGCAAACGAACACAGCGCTCACTTATGACCAAGTGAAAAGCACTCTTCATCAAGGCATGAGTAAAGAGGAAGTGGAAGTGTTCTTAAAGGTTACAGGAGTGAAAGTCGTTAGTGCGTTGGACGAGAAAACAATGTACCGATATGATATAGCCTTCCCTGACCATTATCAGTTTACCGCAACCTTAACGGAAGATGGAACGCAATTAGATGATATAGATATTGATGGGATAAAAAAATATAAAGGAATTATCGTCTTTGTGGAATATGATGAACAAGCTGCTATAAAAGGCTATTCTATTTTCTATGTGGACGAAAAAACACAAAAAGTCCATGGCTACTATCATTATCCAACCTTTGAAAAAACGGATATTCTAGAATAATCTAAAAACAACCAGTAATCGTTGGTCGTTTTTTTGGAGAGTAGTCATATCGTTACAAATGTTCCATTTATATAGAAACACATGGTTTTATAATAAAATTGCAGTTGTAAACTTTAAATACAATTTATTTACAGGAGCATTACTTCAACAAGCAGGAGGTAATGCTTTTTTGTTGAAGTATAGGAGAGTTTAGTAAAAAATATTCTATATATTTAGGTGTAATTAAAAGAATGATATCATCCCGGGTGCTCCTTGGGGAGTAGATGATGTGATTAACTTGGAAGGCAGGAAATCAGATATTCTGCGTTTTTTCTCCTGTAGGGTGTAGTCTATGGTGTGTCTCCTCTGTCAATTAGAGTTATACTTTTTCGCCTCTCAATTAGATATGTATCAGAATTCTCTTTTGTTTAAAAGAATTTTTGACGGGACATATTAAAAATAGCTTTTTCGGTCATAACAATTTCATAAGGAGGCCAAATATGAACTGGTACGAAAAGTTAAGCCAATATTTTCCCGTCGAAGAAATGAAGTCAAAGGAACATATTGAAGCATTGCTTAAGGAACGCGGCGATATTTATCATAAAGAAGAAGGTCCGAACTATGTATTAATGTACGCAGAAACAGATGATTTTATTTTTATCGATTATTTATATGTGTCAAAAGATGCTCGCGGTCAGGGGCTTGGAAGCAAGCTCATTGAAAAGCTAAAGAAAAGACAAAAACCGATTATTTTGGAAGTTGAGCCGCTTGATTATGATGATTCAGATACAGAGAAGCGTCTGCTCTTTTACAAACGATTAGGATTCAAACATGCTCAATCGATCGGATACCGCCGCCGCTCCCTCGCCACAAATAAAATTACCCAATTGGAGATTTTATACTGGTCGCCAACAGAAGAATCAGAAGAGAA
The DNA here is from genome assembly GCF_059115485.1 of Parageobacillus sp. NEAU-HV-2. Lineage (NCBI taxonomy): Bacteria > Bacillati > Bacillota > Bacilli > Caryophanales > Anoxybacillaceae > Parageobacillus > Parageobacillus sp. NEAU-HV-2. The sequence continues at coordinate 10,044 of NZ_JBXUJJ010000003.1, read as the reverse complement.
GATTTTGGACCGAATGAAAAAAACATATGAGATGATCCATACGTATAAAGATAAGAAATGGTATGGAGAATCGTATTTACCTGCTGATGAAGTATTGAAGATTGATAAAAACCGGAACGAAGGGGATATTTTAGCCGATTTATAATCCCAGCCCATAATAAAAAATTTTACTTTATGCCAAGGAAAGCATTATCGTTTGCGGTATGCATAAAATATTTGTGGGAGAAAATTCGTTCCCTTCTTTATAGAGGGAGGAGATAGAAGGGATCAAGCAGGAGAAAAGCAAATCAGATAAAAAAGGGACTCTCTTCCTGTATGATGGAATTGCGCAAAAAACCAAAACAGGGGATAAGAGAGTCCCTATGCCAAAAAGGTTACATATTGCTTTGTCTGTTGCCAAGCTTTTCTCCATTTGCTTGCCACTCATATCCGTAATCCCTTTTTGTAAGAGCCATCCGGAGTCGAGAGAATCACTCTCTTGGTTCCCATTCTACTGTGAGGAAGGACATAATATTGAAATGGAGTTAACAGACGAATCAAACAAATGGATGAGAATCTCTCGTTCTGAAGAATAAGAAATAGAGGCGGAGATAAGGCAAGTTTACTTCCGTCTTTCACACTTTCGTTTGAATTGTAAAGATTATGTTAAAGTCGTTTTTTTCTCTTGTTTTATATAAGTATGTAGTTATATACTTATTAAAGGGAAGAGTAAGTATGGTTATACTACAATATCCATTTCGTGGATATGAAAGATGTGACACCATTATTTAGTATGAGAGGAACAAAATTGCAAATAAAGGGATTTAGGAGTATCATATTTCATTTTCGCTCATATATATAAGTAAATAACTATATAATCATAAAAGAATAGGAGGTGTTTCCATGCAAAAGACAGTAGTGGAAATAGAAAAAGCATCACACGTTTTAAAGTTGCTTGGTGATAAAACACGTTTAACGATCATGGCAATTTTAAAACAACGTGAGTGTTGTGTATGCGAGCTTCTTGAGGTGTTTGACATGAGTCAGCCGGCTATTAGTCAGCATCTTCGCAAGTTAAAAGATGCAGGATTAGTAAAAGAAGATAAGAGGGGACAGTGGATTTATTATTCCCTCAATTCACAAAATGAGTTATATGATTTCATCCAAGATATTCTGCAACATATTCCAGATCAAACAGAGAATATTCGTAAGATTGAGGAAACCAACCCTACGCTCCGTTGCGGTTGTTAACCTACTAATTTAAATTATTAGGGGGGGAAAAAATGAATAATACGGGGAAAAAACGTCTATCGTTTTTGGATCGATACCTCACGCTTTGGATTTTCCTTGCTATGGCAGCAGGAATTGGCTTAGGATTTGTCTTTCCAGGCTTTGTAGACGGAATGAACAGTTTGCAGGTAGGGACCACATCAATTCCAATTGCGATTGGCTTAATTTTAATGATGTATCCTCCGTTAGCAAAAGTTCGTTATGAGGAGATTGGGCGCGTCTTTAAAGATGTGAAAGTATTAGTGTTATCGCTCGTACAAAACTGGATTATTGGACCGATTCTTATGTTTTTGTTGGCGATCATATTCTTGCCGGATAAACCGGAATACATGGTCGGACTCATCCTAATCGGTCTGGCACGTTGTATTGCGATGGTGATTGTCTGGAATGATTTAGCGAAAGGAGACAGGGAGTACGCAGCTGGACTGGTGGCGTTTAACTCTGTATTCCAAATGCTATTTTACTCTGTTTATGCGTATGTGTTTGTGACGATCATTCCAGAATGGTTAGGACTAGAAGGTGCTGTCGTTCATATTACAATGATGGAAGTCGCTAAGTCGGTGTTCATTTACTTAGGAATTCCGTTTCTTGGCGGAATGTTGACGCGCTTTTTGTTGGTAAAAGCAAAGGGCAGACAATGGTATGAAAAAGTATTTATTCCAAAAATCAGCCCGATTACATTGATTTCTTTATTGTTTACGATTATCGTCATGTTCTCTTTAAAAGGAGACGTCATTGTAAGCTTGCCGTTGGATGTAGTGAGAGTTGCCATTCCATTGTTGATTTACTTTGTGTTGATGTTCTTCGTTTCCTTCTTCTTAGGGAAGAAATTTGGAGCGAGCTACCCTGTAACCACAACGCTTGCCTTTACAGCCGGCAGTAATAACTTTGAGTTAGCGATTGCCGTAGCTGTTGGTGTGTTTGGGATCCATTCTGGTGCAGCATTTGCAGCTGTTATTGGACCACTTGTGGAAGTGCCTGTCATGATTGCGTTAGTCAACGTGGCACTATGGTTTCAACGAAAATACTTTAAAACAGAATCAGTATCATACTAACAACAGAGGTGGAATGAAACATGAAAAACAAAAAGATCATTTACTTCTTATGCACAGGTAACTCTTGCCGCAGCCAAATGGCAGAAGGATGGGCAAAAAAATATCTTGGCGACGAGTGGGAAGTGTACAGTGCCGGTATTGAAGCGCATGGACTAAATCCAAACGCGGTAAAAGTCATGAAAGAAGTAGGGATTGATATTTCGAACCAGACATCGGATGTCATTGATCCTGAAATTTTAAATAAAGCTGATTTGGTAGTAACATTATGTGGTCATGCAGCGGACCATTGCCCGGTAACCCCGCCAAATGTGAAACGCGTACACTGGGGATTTGATGATCCGGCAAAGGCGGAAGGAACGGAGGAGGAAAAATTAGCTGTATTCCGTCGTGTTCGCGATGAAATCGGCGCGCGCATCAAAAAATTTGCTGAAACAGGCGAATAAGACTGAATGACAGCCGAGAAGATTCTTCTCGGCTGGTTTTACAGGAGGGGAAATCATGAGAAAAATTGAAATCTTTGATCCAGCAATGTGCTGTCCAACAGGGATTTGTGGTCCAAGTATAGACCCGGAATTAATCCGTATTTCCATAGCAGTTAACAATTTGAAGAATAAAGGAATTGATATTGTACGTTATAACCTTGGAAGCGAACCAGATGCTTTTGTAGCAAATGAAATCATCCGTAAACTACTGACAGAAAAAGGACCAGATGTGCTGCCGGTCGTTTTAGTGGATGGTGAAGTTATAAAAGAAAAAGGATATCCAACCAATGCTGAGTTAGCAGAATTAACGGGTATGACAGAAGAAGAATTAAGCCAAAAACCAAAAGTTCGCTTAAGCCTCAATGTGAAAAAATAACGGAAGAAGTGAATCGACATGACCACTTTGTTTAACCCTCGATCCATGGATTTCACTCCCTTTTTATTCTTTACGGGAAAAGGTGGAGTAGGGAAAACATCAACGGCGTGTGCAACGGCTATTGCGTTAGCAGATAGGGGAAAACAAGTATTGCTTGTAAGCACAGATCCCGCGTCTAATTTACAAGATGTGTTTGAAGTAGAGCTGCAAAATAAACCTACCGCTATTCCGAATGTCCCAAATTTATTTGCTGCCAATCTTGATCCGGAAACAGCGGCAAATGAATATAAAGAAAAAGTAATTGGACCATATAGAGGAAAGTTGCCAGAAACCGTTATCGCCTCCATGGAGGAGCAACTATCAGGTGCATGTACCGTTGAAATTGCAGCCTTCAATGAGTTTTCTACATTATTGACGAACAAGGAACTTACTGTACAATTTGATCATATTATTTTTGATACGGCTCCAACAGGACATACGTTGCGATTGTTACAGTTGCCTGCTGCATGGAGTGGATTTCTAGAAGAAAGTACACATGGCGCCTCTTGTTTAGGTCCGTTAGCGGGATTAAGTGCGAAGAAGGAGATGTATGAACAAAGTGTAGAGGTACTAACGAACCCAGAAAAAACAACCCTGCTTCTTGTGACTCGTCCCGACGGTTCCCCGCTGCAAGAAGCGGCACGAGCATCCAAAGAGTTACGAGAGATTGGATTGAAAAATCAGTATCTTCTTATTAATGGTGTGATGAAGGATTTCGTGAAAAATGATGAGGTTTCTTCTGCTTTCTTTACTCGACAAGTTCGTGCATTGGAACAGATGCCAAATGAGTTAAAAGGATTGCAAACATTTGAAATTCCGTTAGTGCCATTTAATATCGCCGGAGTAGAAAACATCCGTAAGTTATTCACCTTTGAACAGACAAGAGTTGTATCGGCAGATGAAATAAAGTCATTGCACGTCCCGGCTTTAAAAGCGTTAATTGATGACTTATCAGAGTCAAGAAAGCGCGTCATTTTCACGATGGGTAAAGGCGGCGTGGGAAAAACAACGGTCGCTTCTGCGATTGCGGTTGGATTGGCTGAAAAAGGACACCGTGTTCATTTAACCACAACAGATCCGGCTGCTCATATTGATTATGTGATGTGTGGAGAACATGAAAATATCTCTGTTAGCCGTATTGATCCAAAAGTTGAAGTAGAGAAGTATCGTAACGAAGTCCTCAACCAAGCAAAAGATACAGTAGATGAGGAAGGATTGGCTTATTTAGAAGAGGACTTACGTTCCCCTTGTACAGAGGAAATCGCGGTATTCCGTGCCTTTGCAGATATCGTAGAAAAAGCGAATGAAGAAGTGGTTGTCATTGATACAGCTCCAACAGGACATACGTTACTATTATTGGATGCAGCGCAAGCCTATCATAAAGAAATTGCGCGTTCTTCTGGAGAAGTACCTCAATCCGTGCAAAACTTGTTACCACGTCTTCGCAATCCGGAAGAAACAAGTGTTGTCATTGTAACATTGGCAGAAGCTACACCGGTTCATGAAGCAAGCCGTCTACAAGATGACTTAAAGCGTGCAGGAATCCAACCGAAGTGGTGGGTTATTAATCAAAGCTTTTATGCCACACATACAATGGATCCTATTCTGCGTGGACGGGCACAGTCTGAAGTTCAGTGGATTGAAGAAGTACAACGGAAGTCACAAAACCATTGTGTGATTATTCCTTGGCAGTCGGAAGATATAGTAGGATATCAAAAACTTAAAGAATTAACGATCTAAGTTGGGATACAACAGGAGGAGACTCGAATGCGTAAAGTAATGATTTTAGGAACAGGTCCAGCGGGATTAACGGCAGCTATTTATTTGGCACGCGCTAATATGAATCCGTTAGTCATTGAGGGTTTACAACCGGGTGGGCAGTTAACAATGACAACAGAAGTAGAAAACTTTCCGGGCTTTCCAGAAGGGATTTTGGGACCAGAATTAATGGATAACATGCGCAAGCAAGCAGAACGCTTTGGTGCGGAATTTAAGAACGGTTGGGTGGAAAGAGTAGATTTGTCTCAACGTCCATTTAAAGTAACCATCACGGGTATGGGAGAAGTAGAGACAGAGGCAATCATCATTGCCACTGGAGCGTCTGCCAAACTTCTTGGTATTCCGGGAGAGAAAGAAAACATGGGGAGCGGGGTTAGTACATGCGCGACATGTGATGGCTTTTTCTATCGCGGCAAAAAGGTTATCGTGGTAGGCGGCGGCGATTCCGCCATGGAAGAAGCAAATTTCCTTACAAAGTTTGCGACAGAAGTTCGCATTGTTCATCGCAGAAATGAGCTGCGTGCGTCAAAAATTATGCAAGATCGAGCAAAAGCCAATGAAAAAATTACGTGGAGTTTAAATAAAACACCAGTAGAAGTAATATCAGATGGGAATAAGGTAACAGGTCTGAAAGTGCGTGATAATGAAACGGGACAAGAAGAAGTATTAGAAGCGGACGGCATTTTTGTAGCTATCGGTCACCGTCCAAATACCGAATTCTTAAACGGACAAGTGGAAACAGATGAAATGGGCTACATCGTAGTGAAGCCGGGTACCACAGAAACGAATATCCCAAGCGTGTTTGCATGTGGAGACGTACAAGATCATAAGTATCGCCAAGCGATTACCGCAGCAGGGACAGGTTGCATGGCTGCGCTTGACTGTGAACGTTTCTTAGAAGGTAGTGCAATACACGACTGGAGTAAATCATTATAAGAGAGGGAGAAAGCCATGGTTATTACAGAGAAAGCAAAAACATTTATTACAAAAGTGATGGAAGAAAATGGGGTTGATACACTACGTTTTACATTTGAAGGCGCAGGATGTTGCGGTCCGCAACTTGGTTTATCATTAGATAATCCTCAAATCACAGATCGGTTGGAGATTATTAATGGTATTCGGGTAGCGATGGACGAGCAAGTAGCTTCTATCATCGAAGGAGTTACACTCGATGCGGAAGAAACGGAAGAAGGCGTTCAATTCGTCTTATTAGGTTTAAATCAATGTTGTTAAATCTAAATTAAAATAAATCAGCTAATGACGAAAGCTGACGACGTGTAGTTGTCAGCTTTTTTATTTAAGTGGATATAAATACTTTATACAAAACAAAGGACGAGACATGTCGATAAAATTTTTTTATTTTTTAAAACAAAAAGGTTGCAATTTGCAAATAATGTGATATAAATAATTATAGAGGTGAAAAAATGGAAAACATTAGAGAGTTGTTTCAAGTGATGACACGTCGTTTCGGATTTCTAAATAAAAATTGCTGTTCGATTGATGCTGTAGATATTTCTCTTGTTCAAAGCCATATTCTTTATGAAATTGACAAAAGAGAATCTCCTTCCATGCAACAAGTGGCTGAAGTATTGGGAATGGATATTACAACGTTCAGTAGACAGATTCAAAATTTAGTGAAAAAGGGATTAGTAAAAAAAACGCCACTCCCTGAAGATCGAAGGGTATATACGTTATCGTTAACCACCGAAGGAAAGTTTATCGCAACAACCATTGATCGAGAAATAAATCGATATCTAGAAGAAGTGTTTTCGCATATGACGGAATTTGAGAAAGAAACCGTGATTCGTTCGATTAAATTGTTGAATGAGTGCATGGCAAAATCAAGTGTATGTTGTAAACCGTTATTTTGAGGCAAGTATATCTAGGCTTGCCTATTTGTTAAACATATAGTTGCAATTTGCAAATAAAATAAGGAGAGATAATCAATGAGCATAGCGATTTTTCAAGACTTTCTCTATATTGCGTTAGAATTAACTCTTTTGTTTTTGGCTATTTCGTTCGTCATTAACTTTCTAGAAGGATATATTCCTTATGATAAAATGCAAAGTTTGTTAACAAAGCGCCATCCGTTATTCGGAGCACTGATTGCCGTCGCATTTGCCTTTGTGACACCGTTTTGCTCCTGTTCTACGATCCCGGTTGTCGTATCGCTTTTAAATCAGAAAGTCCGTTTCGGTATTGCGATGATTTTTCTATTTGCTTCCCCTGTACTCGATCCAACCATATTGACACTCATGGCTGCGACACTCGGAGTAAAAGTGGCGATTTCTTATACCATTATCACAACCATTTTATCCATACTGATTGGTTTCACGCTTGAAAAACTCGGATTTGAAAATCAAGTGAAGCAAGTAATGGTGAAAGGAGAGGTGGAGATCGGAAAAAAACGAAACATGAAAGAAGCTTTACAGGAGACCTTTCACTTAATGAAAACGGTTTATCCATATTTGCTTTTGGGTGCAGGCATTGGAGTCATTATTCATGGTACTGTACCAACAGAATGGATTTCAACCTATATGGGAGGTGATAAGTGGTGGCTTGTTCCGCTTGCAGCAATCATCGGAATTCCTTTGTATATCCGTCTTTCCACGATGATTCCCATTTCGCAAATGTTGATTGCAAAAGGCATGGCATTAGGACCTGTCATGGCGCTGATGATTAGCTCAGCAGGGGCAAGCTTACCGGAGATCACATTATTACACAGTATCTTTAGAAAGAAGCTGGTCTTTGCGTTTGTAGGTTCTGTCATGACGATGGCAACGTTATCAGGATTTTTATTCTATATCATTTAAGGAGTGATAACTTATGAATCACGTTAATAACGATCAAATCCGGCAAAATGTCCGCAGCCGCTATAAACAAATTGCGCTGCAGGAAGTAAATTCTGGCAGCTGTTGTTCAGCTTCTTCCGGATGTTGTGGTACACCTAATGAGGTATCGGCAAAACTAGGGTACTCGGATGAGGAATTATCTGCCGTGCCAGAAGGAGCCAATCTTGGACTTGGTTGCGGCAACCCGCTAGCAATTGCGGAATTGAAACCCGGAGAAGTGGTGTTGGATCTTGGTTGCGGTGCCGGTTTCGATTGCTTTTTGGCTGCTCGTCAGGTCGGAGAAACCGGGCGCGTCATTGGTGTGGATATGACGCCAGAAATGATCAGCAAAGCACGAAACAATGCTGCCAAGGGGGGCTTTACCAATACCGAATTTCGGTTAGGAGAGATCGAATATTTACCGGTGGCAGATGGTTCGGTCGATGTCATTATTTCCAATTGCGTCATTAATCTTTCCCCAGATAAGCCCCAAGTGTTCAAAGAAGCCTATCGTGTGCTGAAACCAGGAGGACGCCTTGTCATTTCCGACGTTGTGGCGACGGCAGAACTTCCACCGGAAATCAAAAACAATATGGATGTCTTGTATTCGGGCTGCGTATCAGGAGCAGCATCGATTGGAGAGCTGGAATCCATGTTACAACAGAATGGATTCACACAGATCACCATCGAACCGAAAGATGAATCGAAGGAGTTTATCAAAGATTGGGTGCCTGGAGCTAACATCGCGGATTACATTGTTTCTGCGATCATTAAAGCAATTAAACCTTAAAAAATGTGGTTTGACAGATCGGAACTCGTTGGGGAAGAAAAGATAGTTGAGCAAGCCGTTTCCCACGATGATTCCGATCTCACAGATGATGATTGCAAAGGGTATGATATTGGGACCAGTCATGGAGCTGATGATTAGCTCGGCAGGTGCAAGCTTACCGGAGATAACATGATTACACAGTATCTTTAGAAAGAAGCTGGTCTTTACGTTCATAGGTTCTGTCATGACAATGGTGATGTTATCAGAATTTTTATTCTAAATCATTTAAGGAGGAGATGAAAATATACTCATGACGATTCATTTATTTTTCGTGACGATAACGATCGAGCGCAGAAAACCGGCGAAGAAAGACAGAGAGCAAGAACGCCTTGTTCGAGAAATTGAGGAAGGAATTTTGGATCGTAAATGTCTATTGCATCATCGTCCATTTTAATCAAAGAGGAGAAAGGAGGAATTCCACGTGAACATCTTGAAAATGATATTTGGCAATTCCAAAGAAAAACAAGGTTGCTGCGATATTCAAATTGTTGAAATAAAAGAAAGCCAAGATGTTGCAGACAAAGCCACGATGGAAAGTGAATGTTGCCCATCTACATCTCATCGTGGGTGTTGCTAATGTTACATGGAAAAGGCATTGGGGAGATTCCTAGTGCCTTTTCTGTATGAAAATAAGGAGGGATTTTTCATATGAACATTCGCCGCTTTCGCAAAGAGGATTGGTTGCAAGTGAAGGAAATTTACGAGCAAGGAATTGCGACAGGACAAGCAACGTTTGAAACGACAGCACCATCGTTCGAAAAATGGGAATCGACCATTGCCGCAAATTTATGTTTAGTCGCTGAAGATGAAGAAGGCATTCAAGGATGGTGTAAGATAAGTAAAGTATCGGATCGCTGTGTGTATGAAGGGGTGGGGGAGGTGAGTGTGTATGTTCGGGACGTGAGCCGAGGAAAGGGAGTTGGAAAACAACTTCTACAAGCCATGATCAAAAAATCAGAGGAAAAAGGATTTTGGACATTAACTGCGGGGATTTTCCCTGAAAACATACCAAGTTTGCGCTTGCATCAAAGTGTTGGATTTCGTAAAGTCGGCATACGACAACGTATAGGAAAGTTAAATGGGGTATGGCGTGATGTGGTATTGCTTGAACGCCGCAGTCAAATTGTAGGTATAGATTGATCATCGTTTTTAATTTTAGATGCATATTTTCAGTGTTAACAACCCATCTTGATGAAAATTCATATATTTATATTTTTGCCATATTAGAATATATTCATTACTTTCATATACAGCTTTGATGATGTATAAAATTTTGTGTCAAGCATTTGGCTAGACCAAAAGAAAAAGGTAGGGTATTCTCTGATTTGGCCAAAAATCTTAGAGAAAGGAGAACCCTACCTATGTCTAAAAGTATACCGAATTT